>NZ_JARESN010000013.1:0-206179 GCF_046054045.1 Paraburkholderia sp. RL17-368-BIF-A | reverse complement strand
GGGGCGCCCCCCTCCACACACCCCCCCCCCCCCCCCCCGCCCCCCCCCCCCCCCCGCCCCGTCCTCCCAGGACTTGCCGCTATGCCATGCGCTGCGATGCGCGCAGGTTGGCTAGCGAGCTTATGCGCCCGTCAGCGTGTTCGACAACTCGATACTCGGTGTGCTCGTATTGCCGTTCTGCACGATCAGCAGATGAATCTGCCCCACCGCGAGCTGGCTCAGCACACCGCCGATCGGCACCGACGTAATGAGCCAGTCGGCGTTGTTCGACAGCGTGAACGATTGCGACTGATAGATCGGCGTCTTGCTGCCCGCGGCCGTCGCGATCAGCACATACTGGCCGCCCGATACGTAGATCGAATCCTGGCCGCTTGCCGGCACGGCGTTCTTGAACGCGACGCCCGCCAGGGTCGGCGACACGGTGCTGATGTTGGTGTTGCCCGCCTGCACGAGATACAGGTCGAGATTCGGCGCGTTGCCCGATGCGTTGAAGCCGCGCACGCGCGCGCTATTCGACAGAAGGCCCTTGTCGAACGGATCGTCGATCAGGCCGATGTCCGCCGCTGCCGTGCCGGGCAACGCGAGCACCGTATATTCGTGGCCCTTCGAGACGTTCGGGAAATTGCCGCTCGCGAGCGCGGTCTTGGTGCCGGTCGCCGCATAAGCGACATTCGTCGAACCCGTGTTGATGTTCGTGAAGTTCGTCACGCCCTTGTACGAGACATTCGTCTGTCCGGACGGCGCGTTGCCGTTGACGAGAAAGTCCACTGCCGGTCCGCTCGGGATCGCATGCACGAAATGGATTTGCGGGTTCGTCAGACCCAGTTCCTTGCCTACGTCGTCGGAGCCTCCGCCGCATGCACTCAGCACGGATGCAACGGCAATCATGGCCGCCATGGTTCTAATCAGTTTCATTCTGTTCACCTATATCGATGTCGGGCTCGTGGCCCATTCATATGCGGGCGCACGCTCTGGACGCCGCCATCTGAAACCGTGTTCGGCAATGATTCGAACGGTCTCGTTTTGGCTGTCCTCGGCGAAGCACTCCCTCCTATCCCTGCACGCAACGCCCTGTTTTAAAAGCGCGGCGCGGTCCATGTCGATGGACGCACCCAATGAGCAATGGCTGTGCCGCGATCATCGAATTGGCTTATCGCGGCGCGAGAATGTCTTACGGGGCAACATGCGGCGAGCATTAGAAGCTTTCCTCAGATGGTGAGCCCGAGCGCGCGGTGTATCGTTCGTGCGCACCCCATACTTACAACGGCAGCCTGTATGTCTTACCAACGCTTACTCGCGGAACTCGACCTCGGCTTCACCCGCTTGCGCAATCGCGTCGTGATGGGGTCCATGCATACGGGCATGGAAGACCGCTTCTGGAATTATCCGAAGCTCGCCGAGTACTTCCGCGAGCGCGCGAAGGGCGGCGTCGGCCTCATCATCACCGGCGGCATTTCGCCGAATCGCGAAGGATGGCTGCTGCCTTTCGGCGGCACGCTCAACTCGGTATTCGATCTGCGCAATCATCGGCGGCTTACGCAAGCGGTTCACGAAGAAGGCGGCAAGATCGCGCTGCAGATCCTGCACGCGGGACGTTATGGGTATCAGCCGTTCGTTGTGTCCGCATCGGCATTGAAGTCGCCTATTTCGAAGTTCAAGCCGCGCGCGCTCAGCATCGCCGGCATTCAGAAGACCGTGCGCGATTACGCGCGCTGCGCGCGGCTCGCTCAGCGCGCGGGCTATGACGGCATCGAGATCATGGGCAGCGAAGGCTATCTGCTCAACCAGTTCCTCTGCCCGCGCACCAACCGGCGCACGGACCGTTACGGCGGCAGCATCGACAACCGCATGCGGCTCGCGTGCGAGATTGTCGAGCGGGTGCGTGAGACGTGCGGCGAGCGCTTCATCGTGGTGTATCGGCTTTCGCTGATCGACCTCGTGGAAGGCGGCAATACATGGGATGAAACCGTGCAGGTCGCACGCGCGCTGGAAGCGGCCGGCGTGACGATATTCAACACAGGAATCGGCTGGCATGAAGCGCGTGTGCCGACCATCGTCACCTCGGTGCCGCGTGCCGCGTTTGCCGCGTTGAGCGCGCGGCTGAAGGCCGCCGTGACAGTGCCGGTGATCGTCTCGAACCGCATTAACACGCCCGACGTCGCCGAAGCCTTGCTCGCCGACGGCGCGGGCGATCTGGTGTCGATGGCAAGACCGCTGCTCGCCGATCCCGAGTTCGTGCTGAAAACCGCCGAGGGACGCACGCACGAAATCAACACCTGTATCGCGTGCAATCAGGCCTGTCTCGATCATACGTTCAGGAATCAGCGCGCGACCTGCCTCGTCAATCCGCGCGCCGGTCGCGAAACCGAACTCGTGTACCGGCCGCTCGCGGGTTCGCAGAAAGTGCGCTCCGTTGCGGTGGTCGGCGCGGGGCCGGCGGGATTGTCGGCGGCGACGGTGGCGGCGTCGCGCGGGCATCGCGTGACGCTGTTCGATGCGGCCGCAACGATCGGCGGTCAGTTCAATCTCGCGATGCGCGTGCCGGGCAAGGAAGAGTTCAGCGAGACGATCCGTTATTTTCAGAGCCAGCTCGAGCGGCATCGCGTCGACGTGCGGCTCGGCACGCGCGTCGACGCCGCGCTGCTCGCCGCGGGCGCTTACGATGACATCGTGATCGCGACCGGCATCGTGCCCCGGCGGCCGGCGATCGCGGGCATCGACGCGCCCAATGTTCTGTCGTATGTCGACGTGCTGCGCGGTGCGCCGGTGGGCGGGCGCGTCGCCGTGATCGGCGCGGGCGGCATCGGCTTTGATGTCAGCGAGTTTTTGCTGCATCGCGCGGACGAACCGCTGCCGCTGCCGCGCGACGCGTGGCTCGACGAATGGGGCGTCGATCTGTCTGTCAGCGAACCCGGCGGCCTGAAGCCGCCCGCGCCCGCGCGTCCGCCGCGGCAGATCTGGTTACTGCAGCGCAAGGCGGGCAAGCTCGGTGCGGGGCTCGGCAAGACGTCGGGCTGGGTGCATCGCGCGACGCTCGCGAGAAACGGCGTGAAGATGCTGGACGGCGTGTCGTATCTGGAAGCGGGCGCACGCGGTTTGAAGATCGCGCGCGGCGGCGTCGAGCAATGGCTGGAGGTCGACCATATCGTCGTATGTGCAGGGCAGGAGTCGCTGCGCGATTTGCATCCGCTGGAGTCCGCACGAGAAAAATCGGCGGATGCGGGCGGTCCGCGTTTTCATGTGATCGGCGGAGCGGCGCTCGCGACCGAACTCGATGCGAAGCGCGCGATTCGCGAAGGCGCTGAACTGGCCGCGCGGCTTTAAAGCGCGAACGTGGCCCGCGCTTTTCCATAAGCGCCGTGCTCCCGTTCGTGCGCAGTCTCGCGCATCATGCGAGCGCTTTCTTTCGATAATCGAGCCAGAAAGACAAACCCACGCTGACCAGAATCACGACGGTCGCGATGACCGTCGAATGCGTAACGGGCTCGCCGAGCAGCAACGCGCCGAGCGCGACCGCCACCACCGGATTCACATACATGCAACTGCTCGCGATGATCGGGCTCGTGTGCCGTATCAGGAAACCGTAGGCGACGTAGGCCGCCATCGTGCCGATCAGCATCAGGTAGATGAACGCCAGCACCGGCAGAAAATGGACTTCGAGCATGCGTTCGCCGGAGACCCACGCGACCATCGTCGACATCGCGCCGCCCAGGCCGATTTGCAGCGACGTCGATAGAAACAGGTCGGACGGCAGTTTGAGACGGCCGGCGAGATGCGCGCCGCCCGCCCAGAAGAGCGCGCCGCAGAGAATCGCGAGGCTGCCGCCCGCCGAGCCGGGCGTGTCGTCGCCGTGACTCAGGATCGCGATGCCGACGAGCCCGAGCCCCACCGCGAACCACTCGCCTCGGCCGATCTTGCGCCCCGCCACCGCCGCGATGACCGTCGCGAAGAGCGGCACGGTCGCGACCATCACCGCCGCCGTGCCGGTGCCGACCGTGCGCATGCCATACGCGAGCATGCCGCTCGACAGGCCGACGAGCATCGTGCCGACGAGCCCGGCATTGCGAATTTCGGCGGCGCTCGGCCACACCGGATTGCGGCGCGCCGCGAACGCGAATAGCCCGACGCCCGCGAACAGATTGCGCAGGCCGGACATCAGCAAAGGCGGGAACGAGCCGAGCGCGACGTGCACCGCGAGATAAGTCGAACCCCACACGAGATAGACGACGCCGAGCGCGAGCGCGATCTGTCCGTTGCGCGATTGCGGCAAACGGATCGGAAAACCACGAGAAAACCAGCCTGGAAGTTCCTGCGACATGTCGTCAACGCGCCGGCGCCGTTCGAGCTTCCCGCTGTGGGGACGGCGGACACCGCATCGGCGATGCGGTCAAACGGGCGAGGCTGGCGGACATGGTGGTGGAGCGAAAGACGATGGTTGGCTAACAGAGAGAGCCATACGGGAACCGCGGTGCCGGTCCGGTTGATCCGGTAGTTTCGGCCGATTCGCGGCTCGCGCGCCAAATGCACGGCGCGCATCGCATTATGCAGTAAGCGCCCACCGCGCCAGGCGAAAGAATCGTAACTTTTGGTGCACACGCAACAAAAAGCCGGGGCAGACGGCACCCCGGCTCTCACTCTGAGAATCGCGCCGCGTATAGCGGCTATGCAGCGGGCATCGGCCCGAACACGCGCGTTGGCGCGTCGGCGCGTCAGCCCGCTGCCTGCGCTCAGTTGCTCATCGCGCCCGACGCCTCGTGCTTCATGCCCATCGCGTCGCCCTTTTTCATCTTGTCGTGCTTCATCGTGTCCTTTTTCATGTGGTCTTTCGACATCGAATCCTTGGACATCGTGTCATGCGACATCGCATCGTTGGACATGGCGCCGCTCGCCTGGGCGAACGCGGCGCCGCCGCTCATCAAAAGGGCGACGGCTGCTGCTGCGATTGCAATCTTTTTCATGGGATAACTCCGTTTGTAGTTGATGAATCGAACCGGCTGTAGCCGGCGTATTTCCGAAGCTTCTGCCGCCCGAGGTCGCGCACGCGCGCGGCGCATGCGGCGACCCGCGCGCGTCAGGAGCCTCCGAACCAGTTGTAGCCCTGGTCGACCCAATAGCCGCCAGGATACGTGTTGGTGACGAACATCTCGACGATGTGCTTCGGATTCTTGTAGCCGAGCTTGGTCGGCATGCGCAGCTTCATCGGGAAGCCGTATTTCGCGGGGAGGCGCTCGCCGTCGTAGGAAAACGTGAGCAGCGTCTGCGGATGCAGTGCGGTCGGCATGTCGATGCTTTCGTAGTAATCGTCCGCGCATTTGAAGCCGACGTACTTCGCGCTCGTATCCGCGCCGATGCGCCGCAGAAACTCGCCGAACGGCGTGCCGCCCCAGCGGCCGATCGCGCTCCACCCTTCCACGCAAATGTGCCGCGTGATCTGCTCGGCGTGCGGCAGCGCGTACAACTCGGGCAAGGTCCACACGCGCTGACCCGTGACGAGTCCGCCGATCTTCAGCGTGTAGCCGGACGCGTCGACCTGCGGCACTTCGTCGATACCGTAGTACGCGTTGAATGGAAACGGCCGCGTGATTTGCGCTTCGGTATACGTCGGCGCGAGCGTCTTCGGATCGAACAGCGCGGCTTGCGCGCGATCGTTCAGGCGCGACACGGCCGTCAGAAACTTGTTGACGGAGTCGTCGTCGGTTAGCGAGCAGCCTGTGAGCAGCGACAATCCGCCGAGCGACAACAACTGCTTGCCGAACAGACGCCGCGACGGAATCGACAGTTCGCGTCTCGCGTCAATGAGGATCGACTCGCGGTCCAGTTTGCCGGCGCGTTTTGCCGGCAATTTGTCAGATGGCTTATCCATGATTCGGTATCCGTAACATTTCGAAGGTTGGGCTCAGCGGCCGCGCAACATCGCGAGCAGCGAACGCGGCACGAGCGCGACCATCGCGAGATGCACGACGATGAACGCGGCCATCAGCGCCATCGCGCAGAAATGGACGATGCGTGCGTTGTCGTAGCCGCCCATCAGTTCGCGCAGCAGCGGAAACTGCACCGACTTCCAGATCGCGAGCCCCGACAGCACCAGCACGATCAGATCGACAACCACGAACAGGTAGGCCAATCTCTGCACCGCGTTGTAGACCCGCAAGTCCGCGTGCGAGAGCTTGCCCGTCAACGCGGCGATGAAATCGCGCCACACCGCGCGCGGCGAGATCGGGAAAAACTTGCGCATGAAGCGTCCGCTCGCGAGATTCATCGCGAGATAAATCAGGCCGTTGAAGACCAGCAGCCACATCGCGGCGAAGTGCCATTGCAACGCGCCGCCAAGCCAGCCGCCGAGCGTGATTTCCGTCGGAAAACGAAACCACGCAAAGACCGGCGACGCGTCGTAAATGCGCCAGCCGGACAGCATCATCACGATCGCGGCGAGTGCGTTGAGCCAATGCGTGACGCGCACCCACAGCGGATGGACTGCGCCGCTCGCGGGCGTGGCAGGCGGCGCGTTGCCGCGAACGACGTGAGGCGTGGCCATGAGACTCTCCTGTGATTGGCGGCGTGCGTTGTGCGTTCAATGGCAGAGCGGTAGATCAGCCACTTGCAGCACGTCGCCCGTTGCAGCGTTTTCGACGAAGGCGACAACGCCGAATTTATCGACTGACGGATTGGCGTTTGCGCTCGCGTCCGCCCTGTCGAGCCGTATATCGCGGCGAATCTGCAGCTTGCCGCCGACGAGCGGCACCGGCCCGATCCACTGCCGCACCACTCTCTCGTGATGCAAGGTTGCGCCGCGGTTTTCTCCCGCGCCGACCTGCGAGCTCAGCGCGTTTTCATAGACGGCGACATAGGCGTCGAGCCGTGCTGCGCTATCCGCAGTCCGGCTGTCGAAGCGGGCCGCGAGATCGAACGCGCCGCCTGGCTGCGGCTTCATGTCGAGCGCGATGTTCGCCTGCGCCGGCTCGGCGATCAGCTTGTCGACGCGGCTTTGGAAACTGTCCTGCTGCGACCACGTCCGCAACTCGCGTCCGCCGACGAACACTTCAGGCGTATAGATCGTGTGGCCGCCGGCAAGATCGGTAAGCGTCTGCTGACGCTCGGTGAAACGGTGCTGCGAGAAACGGTCCGTCCAACCGAGACCGTTCCAGTAGTCGACGTGCAACGCCAGCGGCACGACGCTTCGCGTGGCGCCGCTGTTCTTCCATTGACCGAGCCATGCGTCCGCGGGCGGACAGCTATTGCAGCCTTCGCTGCTGTAAAGCTCGACGAGCGCCACGCGATGAGCGGGACTGCGCGCGCTGCACATCGCACTCGCCGCGCTCACGAGGCCGCTCGCGCACAACAACGCGAGCGCGGCAACGAGTGCGACGGCCCGCTTGAACGGCCGATGCGCGCGGCGTTTGATGACTGTTTGCATGACGTGCTCCGATCAGGATCTGCACGTTTGTCGAAGCGCGTCGCCGGTTATGACACCGCGCCGCAAATTTTTTTCGCCCGTTTGTTTTGTGTTGTTTGCGGGCGGCGTCCACGCGTGCTTGCGCGATGTCGCCAACTTTCTACACTGCGACTTACAACAACGAAATGTCTGCCAAGGTCGCTGAAAGACGCCGTGCTAACATGCTTGTGTCGATCGCGCCGCTTTGCTGTGGTCTTCTCATGACTCTGTTTTCAAGCGGCGCGCCACCCACTTCATTCGATAACCGCCGGCCACTCATGCGCTTCCCGACTTCCCGTGCCTTCACCCGCTTGCGCCCTCGTGGCGCAACCGGCTGCGCGCGCGTGGAACTCGCGCCGCAAAGGGCCGGCGAACCGTCGCGAACGCTTCTGCCGGCAACGGTTCCGCTTCTCGCCGCCCGGCACCCCGACTGACGCAGCCTGCTCCTTGCCTGAAGCTGCGTCGTCCCTCAAGGGACTGTCGGAGCGCCGGGCCGATCCCATCCGCATGACCTATTCTCGTACAGAGATTGCAGATCGAATTGGAGTAGCCGCCGTGAAGACGACCAGAAGGACCAAGCAGTGTTACCTCACCGAACTCGACGTCGCGCGTCTTGAGAAGCACGCCGCCGCGCCCGGCGCGAACGCCCGTTTTCAGGAGATGCTCGACGACGTACTGGAGCGCGCCGTGATCGTGGACTCCCGCGAAATTCCGGCGAACGTGGTCACGATGAACTCGCAGGCCACGCTCGTCGACGAAAGCAGCGGCGAGCAGATGACGTGGACGGTCGTCTATCCGCCCGACGCCGACTTCGCTCATGGCCGCCTGAATGTTTTTTCGCCGGTGGGCCTCGCGCTGCTCGGCGCGAAGCGCGGCGAGCACATTCACTTCATGCCGCCGAGCGGCGCCGAAAAAGTGCTGAAGCTCGAGAAAATCCTGTATCAGCCGGAAGCTGCGGACGATTTCACGCGTTAAGCAACGCGTGCCGGTGCTGCGGCGCGTCATAGCGTGCTGCATTCCGCGTTCTGCGTTCTGCATGCCGCGTCACTACAAGCATAGTGCGCAAATCGCGCATGCGAGAGCGCAGCGATTCCCCGCCCGCAGCCGCCGAAGCAAACCACCGCGCGCTGCCCCGCATTAGCACTCACGCATCGCGCGCGGGTTGCCAAGCAGCGCCCGCCCGGTGTATCGTGTGCGCTGCTAACGCGGGGGTCCTGCGTTGCACGGAAGTCGGAGGTCCGTGCCACGTGGGTGAGAAATACCCTTTGAACCTGATCTGGATAATGCCAGCGCAGGGAAGCGTACGGATTTCGCAGCCAGTCTCTAGCCTCACCTCTCGCGAATTCCGACTACTTCCATCTCGTCTCCTGCTTAGCGGCCCCACATTGAATGGGACCGGAGCAAGGCGTCATTGCGCTTAACTCCGGCCGACACACGGAGAACATGCATGAACGCCAATCCGAAGTTCCTTTCCGCCGACGCCCACGTCGATGAAGCTGCCGTCGCGCCGCTGCCCAACTCACGCAAGGTCTACGTGACGGGCTCGCGTCCCGACATCCGCGTGCCGATGCGCGAGATCAGCCAGGCGGATACGCCCGACAGCTTCGGCGGCGAAAAGAATCCGCCGGTCTATGTCTACGATACGTCGGGCCCCTACTCCGATCCCGACGCGAAGATCGACATTCGCGCCGGCTTGCCCGCACTGCGTCAGCGCTGGATCGAGGAACGCGGCGACACGGAAGCGTTGACGGGTCTGTCGAGCGACTTCAGCCGCGAACGCGCGGCCGACACGGCCACTGCCGACCTGCGCTTCCAGGGCCTGCATCGCACGCCGCGCCGCGCGATCCCCGGCAAGAACGTTTCGCAGATGCACTACGCGCGTAAAGGCATCATCACGCCGGAGATGGAATACATCGCGATTCGCGAAAACCAGCGCCGCGCCGAATATCTGGAGAGCCTGAAGACGAGCGGCCCGAACGGCGAAAAGCTCGCCGCGATGATGGGCCGCCAGCATCCGGGCCAGGCGTTCGGTGCAAGCGCGTTCGGTCCGAACGGCGTCACCGAAATCACGCCTGAATTCGTGCGCGAGGAAGTGGCGCGCGGCCGCGCGATCATTCCGAACAACATCAATCACCCGGAAAGCGAGCCGATGATCATCGGTCGTAACTTCCTCGTGAAGGTGAATGCGAACATCGGCAACTCGGCGGTGACGTCTTCGATCGGCGAGGAAGTCGACAAGATGACGTGGGCGATCCGCTGGGGCGGCGACACGGTGATGGATCTGTCCACCGGCAAGCACATCCACGAAACGCGCGAGTGGATCATCCGCAATTCGCCGGTGCCGATCGGCACGGTGCCGATCTATCAGGCGCTCGAAAAGGTCAACGGCAAGGCCGAAGACCTGACGTGGGAAATCTTCCGCGACACGCTGATCGAGCAGGCTGAACAGGGCGTCGATTACTTCACGATTCACGCGGGCGTGCGTCTGCAATACGTGCCGCTGACGGCGAAGCGCATGACCGGCATCGTGTCGCGCGGCGGCTCGATCATGGCGAAGTGGTGCCTCGCGCATCACAAGGAAAGCTTCCTGTACGAGCATTTCGAAGACATTTGCGAAATCATGAAGGCGTATGACGTGGCCTTCTCGCTCGGCGACGGCCTGCGTCCCGGTTCCATTTACGACGCGAACGACGAAGCGCAGCTCGGCGAACTGAAGACGCTCGGCGAACTCACGCAGATCGCGTGGAAGCACGACGTGCAGACGATGATCGAAGGCCCCGGCCACGTGCCGATGCAGTTGATCAAGGAGAACATGGACCTGCAACTGGAATGGTGCGACGAAGCGCCGTTCTACACGCTCGGGCCGCTCACCACCGACATCGCGCCGGGTTACGACCACATTACGTCGGGCATCGGCGCGGCGATGATCGGCTGGTTCGGCACGGCCATGCTCTGCTACGTCACGCCGAAGGAACACCTCGGCTTGCCGAACAAGGACGACGTGAAGACCGGCATCATCACGTACAAGCTCGCCGCGCATGCCGCCGATCTGGCGAAGGGTCATCCGGGCGCGCAGGTGCGTGACAATGCGCTCTCGAAGGCGCGCTTCGAATTCCGTTGGGAAGACCAGTTCAACCTCGGCCTCGACCCGGACAAGGCGCGCGAATTCCACGACGAAACGCTGCCGAAAGATTCCGCGAAAGTCGCGCATTTCTGCTCGATGTGCGGCCCGCACTTCTGTTCGATGAAGATCACGCAGGACGTACGCGAGTTCGCCGCGCAGCAAGGCGTCACCGACGACGAAGCGCTGAAGAAAGGCATGGAAGTGAAGTCGATCGAGTTCATGAAGAAAGGCGCTGAAATTTATCAGCGGCAGTGATGCGTTCGCGCATCGCGTGGGACGCATGCCGTCGCCCACTCGATGCGCGCGCAACCTTCCGCCACGCAAAGGCCCGCGCTTGCGGGCCTTTTTTCGTCCTTAGGTCAGGCACACGCGATGCTGCAAACAGGGAAACATTTGATTACGAAACCGTCAGTCTGCTGACAACCGCATACATCTGGAAACCGGTTCCGGCGATAAGATCAAAGCGAACGAACAATAACGACAGGCGGTTTCGAATTACAACAGGGAGTCAACATCATGAGATCGATTCGTAAGATAGGTTCGCTTGCGATGATCGTCGCGGTTGTCGCAAGCCTTTCCGCGTGCGAGGGTATGACGACGCGGCAGCGGGACACCGCGATCGGTGCGGGCGTCGGCGGCGCGGCGGGTGCCGTGATCGGCGGCAGCGCGCTGTCCACGCTGGGCGGCGCGGCCGTCGGCGGCGTGATCGGCAACCAGGTCGGCAAGTAATCGCCTCGTATGACCGGGCAAAGCGGACCGGGCGCCATGCCCCGTCCGCTTTGCTCACAATCTATGCGGATGTGCCGCATCGAAACGGCGCTGGATGAAGAGCCGCAACGCGCGGCTGCAATGAGGCGAAATACGCCGTTACGGTTTTGCAAACCTCCTCGCGCGCCGTCGGCGTAAGCTCGTGCGATAACGTACCGACGACGGCGTCGGCTGCGTTGTTTGCAAACTGGAGCGCGCCATGAAGTCCCGCGTCATCGACACTTTTCATACTATTCGCATGCAGTTCGCGACGGTTGCGCCTCGCCGGCGCATCGGCCGCGGCCGGCTCGCGTTGAGCGGCGCTGCGAGCGCGTTGCTGCTGTCGGGCTGCTATTACCCGTACGGCTACTACCCCGGCTATTACGCCGCTTATCCGTCGTATTACGCGACCGTGCCCGCGAGCGCTGCCCAGCGTGAAGTGCCGCTCGGCACGACCGGCGACTCGCAGGGCCAGCAGTCCATGCAGCAGCAGTCGGCGCAGGCGCAATATGGCCAGCAGCCGCAGCCCGGCGCGGCCACTTCGCCGCCCGCGTATGTGGTCGCGCAGCCGCCGGTGTACGTTGCGCCGGCTTATCCCGCCTACTATCCGCCACCGGTCTATCCGGCCTGGTACGGCTACG
The DNA here is from genome assembly GCF_046054045.1 of Paraburkholderia sp. RL17-368-BIF-A. Taxonomy (NCBI): domain Bacteria; kingdom Pseudomonadati; phylum Pseudomonadota; class Betaproteobacteria; order Burkholderiales; family Burkholderiaceae; genus Paraburkholderia; species Paraburkholderia sp. RL17-368-BIF-A. The sequence continues at coordinate 194,235 of NZ_JARESN010000013.1, read as the reverse complement.
GCTATCCGGGCTGGTATGGGCCGGCCGTGTCGATCGGCTTCGGCTGGTCGTGGGGCGGCGGCGGGCACGGTCATCATCACTGAGCTTTCGCTCCTCCCGTAGTTTCCCTTCTTGACGCGCGGGCCTCGGGCTCTATGCTTGGTTAAGCCTCACACAGTAAGCGTTTAAAAGCGAGCCGCCTGGCGCTTTCGTGCCCGGCGGCGCTCATCCGTCCTGCACCAGCGACGCGTCCCGTCATTGGCAATCTCGCGTCGATTTCGAACAACAACGAAGGAGACGTGATGTTTCATCAACTACTCACCCCCATCGGCGATTCACTGCTTGCGTCGTTTCTCGTCGCGGCGTTGCCGATCATTGTCGTGCTCGTGCTGCTCGGCTGGGCGCGCCGGCCTGCGTGGCAGGCGTCGCTCGCCGGACTCGTCGTCGGCCTGATCGTCGCCATTGCCGGATGGAAGTTTCCAGTGGGGCTCGCGCTCGACTCCGTCGCGGCGGGCGCCGTGTTCGCGTGCTGGCCGGTCATGTGGATCGTGTTCACCGCGATCCTGCTGTACAACATCGCGCAGCGCTCCGGCCGCTTCGCCGCCTTCCGCATGTGGATGATCGACAATCTGCCGAACGACCGGCGCGTCGTGCTCGTCGTGGTGGGTTTTTCGTTCGGCGCGCTGCTCGAGGGCATTTCGGGCTTCGGCACGCCGGTCGCGATCACCAGTTCGCTGCTGATCCTGCTCGGCTTTCCGACGCTCGAGGCGCTCACCTTCACGCTGATCTTCAACACCGCGCCGGTCGCATTCGGCGCGCTCGGCGTGCCGATTACGGTGCTCGGCGCGGTCACGCATCTGCCGGCCGATTTGCTCGCGAAAATGGTCGGCCGCCAGTTGCCGTTCTTCGCGCTGCTGCTGCCCTTCTATGTGATCGCCGTGTACGCCGGCTTTCGCAACATGCTGCGCATCTGGCCGGTGCTGCTGATCTCCGGCGCGAGCTTCGCGCTGACGCAGTTCGTCTCGTCGAACTATGTGAACTACAGTCTGACGGACGTGTTGTCGTCGATGGTCTCGCTGATCGTCACCATTGCGTTCCTGCGCGTGTGGAAGCCGGCGGTCGACCCGGCGTTCGCGATCGACATCGACCGGGCCGGCGAAGTGCGCAGCAAGATCGCCGGCGGCCAGGGCTGGTATCCGTGGATCATCGTGTCCGTCGTGGTGATCGTCTGGACGGTGGCGAAAATCTTCCTGATCGGCGACGTGAAAATTCCCTGGCCGGGGCTCGACAAGGCCGTGTTCATCACGTTGTACAACACGCCGTACGGCGCGATCTGGGACTTCCAGCCGCTCGCGACCGGCACCGCGATTCTGGTGGCGGCTATCATTACGAGCCTCGTGGTCGGACTCGGCGCGCGCGAATTCGGCGCGGCCATCGCCGATACGTGGGTGCAGACGCGCATCGCGATTCTGACGGTCGCGACCATCGTCGGACTCGCGTATCTGATGAATTACTCGGGTCTCACTTATACGCTCGGACTCGGCGTCGCGTCCGTCGGACCGTTCTTTCCGCTGGTGTCCGCATTCCTCGGCTGGGTTGCGGTGTTTCTGTCAGGCAGCGACACATCGGGCAACGCGCTGTTCGGCAATTTGCAGGTGGTCGCAGCGCATCAGTTGAACCTGAACCCGGTGCTGATGGCGGCGACCAATTCGTCCGGCGGCGTGATGGGCAAAATGATTTCGCCGCAAAACATTTCGACGGGCGTCGCGACCACCGAGTTGAAAGGCAAGGAAGGCGTGGTGTTCGCGAAGACCTTCAAGCACTCGATTCTGCTGACCGTGCTGCTCGGCATTCTGGTGTGGCTGCAGCAAAACGTGCTGCAGGGGATGATTCCGCATTGACGGTTGTTGGGCGGCTTTGGCGGTTGCTCTGCCGCCAGGCATGCAACCGAAAACTTTTCTCGTAGCAGCGAGGCGCCGGTCGCACCGGCGCCTCATCTTCCTCCCTCCCGGTGATCGCAATATTTCTCACATCAGCGTGAGAATTGCTCGCTATGCGCGCCTCGCCGCGACGCTTACGATCACGTGTGTCAGACGTCCTCTCCCGATACTTGCCGTTTCATTCAGACGTGAAACGTTTCGGGTAATCGCGCTGTTACGATGCACAGGCGTCTCGACTCAACCGCGCGCGACGCCACCATAATGAATGCCAAAAACCTCTTCCAGTTGCTGATCCTCGCGGCCTTATGGGGCGCGTCATTCCTGTTTATCCGCGTCGGCGTGACCGACTTCGGCGTTGCTCCGTTGATGGCGCTGCGCGTCGGCATCGGCGCCGCGTTTCTTATCGTCGTGCTGCTCGCGCGACGTCCGCTGCAACAATCCGCGACGATCCTGCGCACGCGGGCGTTCCCGCTTCTCGTGGTGGGCATTCTGAATTCGGCCGCGCCGTTCTGCCTGTTCGCATATGCGGAGTTGACGCTGTCCGCCGGCGTGACGTCGGTGATCAACGCGACGACGCCGCTGTGGGGCGGCCTCGTCGCGTTCGTCTGGCTGCGTGACCGGCTGACCGGACTGCGCACGCTCGGCCTCGCGATCGGTTTCCTCGGCGTGCTGATGCTGGTGTGGGATCAGATCGCCACGCCGAGCGGCTCGGCAGCGACGCCGCTGACCACCGCGCTCGCAGCGGGCGCCGCGCTCGGCGCAACGCTTCTGTACGGCATCGCGGCCAATTACACGAAACGCTACCTGACCGGCGTCGACGCGCTGACCGTCGCGGCCGGCACCATGACAGGCGCGACCATCGTGCTGTTGCCGCTCGCCGTGATCTACTGGCCGAGCGCGCCCGTCTCGCTGCACGCGTGGGGCGCGGTGATCGCGCTCGGCGTGGCGTGCACGGGCGTCGCCTACATGCTGTTCTTCCACCTGATCGCGGTCGCGGGACCGGCGCGGGCAATCACCGTCACGTTCGTGATTCCGATCTTCGGCATTTTGTGGGGCGCGTTGTTTCTGGGCGAAGGCGTGTCGGCCGGCATGCTCGAAGGCTGCGGCGTGATTCTGGTGGGCACGGCGTTGGCGACGGGCGTCATCAAGCGCTTGCCGTGGCTGGGGACGCGGCGCGCCGATACGTGAACGCGTTGCGTCGGTCGCGTGGGTCGGCGCAAAAAATAGCCCGCACTCCACCGGAGTGCGGGCAAAAACCGTCGCCCTACGAGGATAGGCGACGGGGCCACCGAGGCCGCGCGTCGAGCGCGCGGCCGTCATCGGGCTCGGCATCGGCTTGACGGCCGATGCTCGATGGAATGAAAAGCGCGGTTGAGAAGGGACTTCGCCTGGGTGAGGCCACGGGAATCCGGCCCCATGTACTTCTAAAGCAGCATGTATGCCAGTTGGGACTGAACGCGAGAGATTGGCGGTAACTCGTTGAATTTGCGCTGCATTTTTCGTGGCGTGTGATGGCTTCGGCACGCTGCCGCAACGCCTCTGAGAGTTACGTCACCGGGGTAACGTCAGCGGAGTAACGTGACGTCGAATCGCGGAACAGTGTTGGGATAGGCCACAGCCATAAAAAAAACCCGTCCGGGACAAGAATGTCCCGGACGGGTTTTTTTCATACAGCTTGCCGCCGCTGCCGCAGCGGCGCGCTTGCCTCAGCGCAACTGATCGGCCATCAGCGTCAGGATCTGCTTTGCCTGCGGGCTTTCGTCGAGACCGCCCTTGTCGTCGACCACGGCCACGCGGGTCTGGTCCGGCGTCAGCGCGCGCACGTTCACGCGATACTGCTTGGCGACCTTCTCCTTCTTGCCGTGGAACACCTGGCTCCAGAAGCCCTGTTCAGCCGACGTCATGTCCTTCGGATCGACATAGCGCACGAAGTACAGGCCGCGCGTCAGATCGCGGTCGTCGACCGTGAAGTTGCTGCGGTCGAGCGCGAGGCCCACGCGCAGCCAGGCGCGATCATACGGTTCGCCAAGCGTCAGTTCGTTCGATGACAACTGCCCCGGCCCGTTCGCCGCATCCGGATCGCGCACGGGCTGCTGCGCCGACAGCATCACGTTCTGCGCCGCCGTGGCCGCAGCCGCCGATTTCGCGCCGTTCGCCGCGGCATTGGGCGCTACCTGCGCGCCAGCCGGCGACAACGCCGCAGTGTCGGCGCCGCCCGACTTCGCGCGCGAATCGGCGAGCGCGAGCGCCGCCATCAGGCGCTTCAGATATTCCTGCTCGAGGCCGGGATCGTTCGCCTTGGGCTGCCACGTGCTCGAATCGTTGTTCGTGCCGGTCAGCGCCTCGCGCATGCCCTTCTGGCTGATGAACACATACGTGCCGCCGTTCGGCGCCGTTTCGAGGCGCGTACGGTACTTGTTGCGCTCAGACGTGACGTAGCTATTGCCCATCGCCTTCGACAGCGTGCTGCGGATCAGCCCGTCGTTGATTTGCGCGTGCGTTTCGTTCCAGTCGGTCTCCATCACGCCCTTGTCGCGCTGATCGACGACCAGCAGGAAGCCCTGCTCCTGCCAGAAGCGGCGGATTTGCGGCCATGCCTCTGCCGGCGTCTTGCTGTCGATCACGAGCCAGCTTTCCGTGCCGTCGCGCTGGATGTGCATGCCGCTCACGGCCGGCACGACGGACACCGTGTTGGCCGCCGGTGCCTGGGCCTGCACCTGACGCAGCGCGGACAACGAGGTTTCGCCGCCTTGCGGAGGCAGCGAACGCTGATCGGCCGTCTCGTCGATCAGGTTCGGCGGGACGGCGAGTGAAGCCTGCTTCGATTTCGAGTCGCTCTTGTAGTCGACTTTGGTCGGCGACGACGTGCCGCAGCCGGCGACCAGCCCGCCTGCCATCAGCATTACTGCAAACCGCTTGGTAAGACGAAGATGAGTCATGTTCGGGGAATCCTTCCGCTACGCCACGGCAAGTTTCCGTGGATCAACCCAACATTTTACCGATCCCGGCGGGCCCTGTGCAAAAACTGGGGTTTGCCCGCTGTCCGCGCTCGGTTGCCGGGCCACATTTAACGTTCCACAACTATTCCTAATGGTCTGTCAGACATCTGCAAGTTTGTCGTCAGAACATTGTTTTAAAAGGCACTTTTCGATTCGGCATCCGCCCAATTTTGGGATGACGTCATGCGATGAAACGCGCACCACGCTTAGTTTTGCGACGCGGGTGCTATCTTCAAATTGACGTAGGACAAAACCCAGAAGCAGCGCGCAGGAGACCTCATCATGTACAAAAAACATCGTTCTCATCATGTCGCCGCCTCTCTTATTGCCGCGACCGCGTTATGCGGCAGCGCGAGCGCTTGCGCGCAGCTCGGCGCTGTGATTGCGGCCAAATCAGGCGAGAGCGCACAACAAAGCCTGCTGAACGGCGCGCTGCGGCTGCGCACATCGACCGATGCGGGCAACACGACCATCAACGAGTACGCGACGAACGGCGGCGAAATCGTCGCCTACACCTGGCAAGGGCCGACGATGCCCGATCTGGCCGGCCTGCTCGGCAAGTACGCCGACTCTTACCGCACGGGAGCCGCGGAGGCGGCAACGGCGCCGGACGGGAATCTGCACGCGTCGCGCGTCGTGCGGCCAGACGTGGTCGTCGAGTCGGGCGGGCCGATGCGCGGCTACGCGGGCCGCGCCTGGCTGCCCGGCGCGTTGCCGCCGGGCGTGACCGCCGACGATCTTCGCTGACGGGCATCCGCTCGCGCCTGGATGCGTCCGCGGGTCGATACCCCCACGCCGAGAAAGCCGGTCTGTCGCAGCGTGGATGGGCCTGGGGACTTCCTCTCCGAGCGGGCGCTCGAGCCGCGAAACGCGCCGCAGCAAGCAGCAACAACCACAACAAACCAACCGCTGACCTTCTGACGCCATGAAACCCACTCCTTCCCTTTGCGCCCTGCTCTCCGTCTGCACCGTCCTCGCGGCTTGCGGAGGTGGAGGCGGAGGCGGCAACACCGCGACCGCCTCCGGCGCGAGCGCGCCAGCCGGCACGGCTAGCGCTCCTGTTGCCTCAGCGCCGCCTGCCGCGTCGAGCCCAAGCAGCACCTCGGTCCCGCAATCGAATACGCCGAACGTTCAGCCGATCGTCGTGCACGCGGCGCCGCGCCTCACGCGCAACATGCTGACGACGAGCGTCACGGTCTGCCAGCCGGGCACGGACAACTGCGCGACCATCGACAACATTCAGGTCGACACCGGCTCGCACGGTCTGCGCATTGTCGCGTCCGCGTTGCCGGCGACCCTGCCGCTGAACGCCGTGCCGTCGGGCAGCGGCATATCAGGCGGCGTATCAGGCGGCATATCGGGCGAATGCGCGGTGTTCGGCAGCGGCTATGCATGGGGCGCGGTGCGCAGCGCCGACGTGCGCATGGCCGGACAACTGGCCGCGTCGATCCCGATCCATCTGATCGCCGACCCTTCGGTGCCGTCGGTCCCCGCGGATTGCGCCGCCTCGGGCCCGTCGATGCTCACCGTCGACACGCTGCGCGCCAACGGCATTCTCGGCGTCGGCGTGTTCGCGGCCGACTGCGGCGGCGCCTGCGCGAACGCCGCGCTGCCCCGCTGGTACTACAACTGCGACGCGAGCGGCGCCTGCCAGGCAAGCGCCCAGCCGCTCGCGCAGCAGGTGGCCAATCCGGTCAGCCGCTTCGCACTCGATAACAACGGCGTGGTGATCGACCTTCCCGCGATCCCCGACGGGGGCGCGCTGACCGTGTCCGGTTCGATGATCTTCGGCATCGACACCCAGGCGAACAACACGCTCGGCAGCGCGGGCGTGCTCAAGGGAAATTCGCAAACCGGCTACGTCAGCACGACGCATAACGGCCAGACCTTTTCGCAAAGCTATCTGGATACGGGTTCGAACGGGCTCTTCTATCGCGACACGCAACTGCCGCAGTGCGGCCTCTGGTATTGCCCGAGTTCGACGCAAGCGGCGAGCGCGAGCATCGCCGGAACGAACGGCGCGTCGAACACGGTGACCTTCGCTATCGGCAATTCGCGCGCTCTCTTTGCGTCGGGCAATAACGCCTTCAACAATATCGCGGGTGCGGCTGCGAGCGGCTTCGACTGGGGCTTACCGTTCTTCTTCGGCCGGCGCGTGTACACGGCGATTGCTTCGCGCGCGACGTCGGCGGGACCGGGTCCGTACTACGCGTTCTGAAGGTAAGGCCGCATTTAAACTGCCGAAAATTCAGAAACTGACGGACAGCGCAAATTCGGTATGGGGTGGCTGCGATAATCGCCGTTCGCGGCTAACGCTTCAGGAATGCATTCAAGAATGCTTCCTGAAGATAGTTAGTCATGCATAACTGCCATTCGCTATCCGATGCAAGACGCCACCCAAGCCAGCCAAGCCGCCGAACCCACTTTCTCGCTCGACGATTTCGAGCAGCTCGTTTTTACGCGGCAGCATATCCGGGCGTCTATCCAGCTTCTGTGCGCGCTCGCGCTGCTTCAGAACAAGCGCGGCGTGCTGGACGAGAGCTTTCTTGCGTCGGGCATGAGCGGCTTGACGCCCGCGGAGCAACAGCAGCGCTTCTGCACGCGGCTCGCGAGCGCGGCTTCAACGCTGTTCGCCGATCCGGAATTCCAGCCGCCCGTCGAATGCTTCAGGCTCTTTCTCACGCTGCACGAATGGGTCGGCCTGGTGTTCTCCGCCACGCCGTTCGGCAATGCGGATCATGTCGCCTGCCACCTCAACCCGCGCGGTGCGCAAGACCGGCAGTTTCTGGCTGGCGACAGCTTCGTCGAGAAACTGTGCGTGCTGTATTCCACGGAATCGGAGCTCGAACTCGAGTTTTCCGCGCTGTGGGCTTACGACAAAGTGCTCGCGGCGTGCCTCGCGCTCGTCCTGCTTGCGCCGGTTTTCAAGGGCTCGGCAAGCGCGCACGTCAAGCGTGAGGCGTTGATCGAATGGCTGCCCGGCAAGCTGCAACAGCTAGACGACCTTGACGATCTGCCCACCGCCTTGCTGCATAACGCCTACATGTTCTGCAGCTACGCACACACGCCTCGCCGTCACGAGATCAAGCGGGACATCAATGTGCTGGTGCGCCGCAAGCTCGCGCAACTGGGCCTGACCGACGTGGCGGCGCCGCGCGCAGCAGCCACGGCGAACGCGAACGCGAAGCAGGCGGGCAACGCAAAGCGGCGCAAGAAGCCGTTGATGCTGGTCGTGCTCGAGTGGTTCGGCGGCGCGCATTCCATCTACCGCACGCACTCGCGCACGCTCGAAGCCGCGCGCGAGCATTTCGAGGTGGTGGCCTTCGGCTTCGGCTATGCGACTGACGACATCGGGCGCGCGGTGTTCGACCGTTTCATCGAACTCGAGCAGCCCGAGTACATCGGCGAATGTCTGCGGACCATTCGCGACTTTGCCGAACGCGAGAAACCCGACGTGCTGTATATGCCGAGCGTCGGCATGTTCGTCATGACCATCTTCATGTCGAATCTGCGGGTCGCGCCGCTGCAAATCGCGGGGCTCGGCCATCCGGCTACCACGCACTCCGACAAGATCGACTATGTCAGCGTCGAGGAAGATTACGTCGGCGATCCCGCGTGCTTCAGCGAACGCCTGATGAAGTTGCCGAAAGACGGGCAGCCGTACCGCCACTCGGTGGCGCTGCCGGTCATCGTCCCGATCATTGCGCCGCCGCGCGCCACGGTGCACGTGATCATTACGGCCAGCGCGATGAAGCTCAACCCCGCGTTTCTCGATGCGTGCCGCGAGATCGGCGCGCGTGCCCGCACGCCTGTCGAGTTTCATTTCATGAGCGGCGTGCACGCCGGGCTCGCGCTCGATCATATGCGCGAGGTTATCGGCCGCTCACTGCCGGGCGCGGTCGTCCACGGGTTTCATCAATACGCGAGTTACCTGGACTGTGTGAATCGCGCGGACCTTTTTCTGAGTCCGTTCCCGTTCGGCAATACGAATGGCATCGTGGACGCGCTCACGCTCGGTTTGCCGGGCGTGTGCAAACGCGGGCCGGAAGTGTTCGAGTGCATCGACGGGGCGCTGTTCGAACGCGTGGGCATGCCGCCGTGGACCACAGCCGAGACCACCGAAAGTTATATCGAAGCGGCGGTGCGAATGATCGACGGGCACGACGAACGCACCGCATTGCGGCAGCGTTTGATCGATACGAAGGCGGTCGAGCGCTGCTTTGAAGGCCGGCCCGAGGCGTTTGCAGAAAGCGTGCTTGGCTTGATGAAGAAGAAGCGGAGCCGGCGCAAGGTGGAAGTGGTGGATTGACGGGGTGCGGGTGTAGGGATGCCGGGGTGCTGCGGGTGCGTGGCACGACGTTAGACGCCTCGCTTGCAACGTTGTTGGCGTGTGCGGAGAAACGTCCTGGCAAAAGCATAACCATGACCACATGCATCGGCGCGCCCACCGCAAGGACCACGCCGACACTCAGTTCACAGCGAGCGCCTTACTCGGCCGCTTCGTCCGAATCCGGCTCGGAGGGCGCCGCGAGCTTCGCCGGGGCGAGCCAGCTAAAGCTGCTGAGACTCGGGCCACTAAACGTGCATTCGGCGGCTGCGGCCTGAATGACCTTCTTCGGCTTGCCTGATTTGACGGCTAGCGCTTGCGCATCCGAAGTCGCCGAGCCCGAAGCCGGAGCCGCAGCCGCCCGCGCACCCGATGCAGCGGCGTCGGAACCGGCCATCGCGCCTGTTGCCGACGTGCCCTTCGACCCGCCCATCGCGCCCGCCGTCGCGCTCCCCTTCGACCCGCCCTTCGCCACCGAAGCAGCCCGCGCCGCCGCGACTTCGGAGGCCGTCACGACATGTTCAATCGACCCTTCCACGACCACGCGCGACCCGTCGATACCGGCGCCCGTGTGGCCGATCTTCAACGTATCGGACGAAGTTTCCGCAAACTTGCTGCGCATCAGTTGCTCGCACGCGTCCGAGTTTTTGTAGACAGCGGTACAGGCCGCGAGCAGCGCCGCAGCGGTCGAGACGCACGCGATTGTGAGAATCCGATTCTTCATTGACGTTCCGTTTTTGAAACCGTCGCGAATTGTAGCCTGGGCGCTGCGCGCGAGCCTGCGCTTGACGCAGTCCCAATAATATGGTCCTATTGCGCACTATGTACCGCGCCCAGACCACCCTATCGCTACTACTAGCCCGCTCTACCGGGCTAGGTCTGCTGCTGCGCGCTTCCATCTGAATCTGAAACACCCGAAGCACCGCGTAATTTCCCAGTAACTGACCCAGCCCCGGTTCCCGACCGGCGGCCCTGCTTTGCGTTTTTGTCGTCCGGTCGACTTCCAGCTTGTCGAATTCAAGGACGATGAAAATGTTGAAGAATCCCGCTACGAAATACCGCTCGTTCAAGCCCATCAATTTGACGGATCGCCAGTGGCCGTCGCGCACCATCACGCGCGCGCCGATCTGGATGAGCACCGACTTGCGCGACGGCAACCAGGCACTCTTCGAGCCGATGAACGGCGAGCGCAAGATGCGCATGTTCAAGACGCTGGTGCAAATCGGCTTTAAGGAAATCGAAGTGGCGTTTCCGTCGGCTTCGCAGACCGACTTCAACTTCGTGCGCGAGCTGATCGAAGGCGGCCACATTCCCGACGACGTCACGATCGAAGTGTTGACGCAGGCTCGCGACGATCTGATCGAACGCACCTTCGAATCCTTGCGTGGCGCGCCGCGCGCGATCGTCCATTTGTATAACGCCACGGCGCCGGAATTCCGCAAGATCGTGTTCGGCCTCGATCAGAACGGCGTCAAGGAACTCGCGCAAAAAGCCGCGCGCACGATGAAGCGTCTCGCCGACGCCGCGCCGGAAACGCACTTCACGCTCCAGTACAGCCCCGAAGTATTCAGCGGCACCGAGCTCGAATTTGCGAAGGATGTCTGCGACGCCGTGTTCGACATCTGGCAGCCGACGCCCGATCACAAGGCCATCGTCAACTTGCCGGCCACCGTCGAAATGGCCACGCCGAACGTCTACGCCGATCAGATCGAGTGGATGCACCGCAATCTCGCACGCCGCGATTCGCTGATCGTCTCCGTGCATCCGCATAACGACCGCGGCACGGCCGTCGCCGCAGCGGAACTCGCTGTGATGGCGGGCGCGGACCGCATCGAAGGGTGTCTCTTCGGCAACGGCGAGCGGACCGGCAACGTCGACCTCGTCACGCTCGCGTTGAACCTGTACACGCAGGGCGTCGACCCTGGCCTCGACTTCTCGAACATCAACGAAGTCGCGCGCACCGCCGAGGAATGCACGCAGTTGCCCGTGCATCCGCGTCACCCGTATGTCGGCGATCTGGTGTTCACCGCGTTTTCCGGCTCGCACCAGGACGCGATCAAGAAAGGCCTTGCCGTGCAGAAGCCGGACGCGATGTGGGAAGTGCCGTACATGCCGATCGATCCCAACGACCTCGGCCGCACTTATGACTCGGTGATTCGCGTGAACAGCCAGTCCGGCAAGGGCGGTATCGCTTATCTGCTCGAGCAGAGCTACGGCGTCGTGTTGCCGCGCCGTTTGCAGGTGGACTTCAGCTCGGCTGTGCAGCGCCTCACCGACACGAGCGGCCAGGAAGTCACGCCGTCGCAGATCTGGGAATTGTTCCAGCAGGAATACGTGCGCACCGCCGCGCCGGTTCATTACATCGGCCATAGCCTGTCCGAGCAGGACGGACGCGAGCGCATCAAGCTCACCGTCGAGATCAACGGCAGGCGCCGCGTGCTGCACGGCGAAGGCAACGGACCGCTCGACGCCCTGATGCACGCGATGGACGTGCCGGTGCGCATCCAGCATTACGAGGAGCGCGCGTTGACGCAAGGCGCCGATGCGCGCGCGGTGGCCGTCGCCGAGATGGCCGGCGCCGACCTGACGGGCAGCGCGTTCGGCGTGGGCATCGACGCGAATCTGGTTACGGCGTCGATTCGCGCGGTAATCAGCGGCGTGAACCGTGCGTATGCTCGCGCGAGCGACGGCGCGAAGCAGCGCTTCTTCGACGCGGCGCTCAACGACGAAGCCGAGCGCGCGGAAGCATAAGGCGAGGCTAGTCAGGCCGCGACGGCCTGGCTACACAAGAAAGGGGCGCCCTGCTAATTGACGGGGCGCCCCTTCTTTTTTCGCAAAGATAAGCAGCAGGTTTAATCAGGCATCCTACCTGACCGAAGGCGCTTCACTCCGTCCACGCTTCCGGCAAGCTATGCGTGAGCGTCGACACGAAACGAGCGGTCTCGTCCTGTCGAGGCCGCATGAAGACCTCGCGCGACGGCCCCGCCTCCACCACCACACCGTTGTTGAGGAACACGACGTCGCGCGCGATCGTAGCGGCGAGACGCAAATCGTGTGTCGCCATCAGCATGGTCATACCTTCGCTCGCGAGTTGCTTCAGCACTTCGACGACTTCGGCAGCAAGACCAGGATCGAGCGCGGACGTGGGCTCGTCGCACAACAACACTTCCGGCGACGGCGCCAACGCACGCGCGATCGCCACGCGCTGCTGCTGTCCGCCCGACAGCGTGACGGGCCACGCATCGGCCTTATGCGCGATGCCGACTTTCTCGAGCAATTCATCGGCGCGGGCCCGCGCTTTTTCCTTGTCCCACTTGAGCACGGTGAGGAGCCCCTCCATCACGTTCTGACGTACCGTGAGATGCGGAAACAACTGGAAGTTCTGAAACACCATGCCGGTACGGCGACGAATCGTCAGCACTGTTTCGCGCGACGGCCGCTCGTCCTGACTGAACGTGAGCTTCTGATCGCCGATTTCGAGCGAACCCGACTCGGGAATCTCGAGCAGATTCACGCAGCGCAACAGCGTGCTTTTGCCGCTGCCCGACGGTCCGATCAGCGCGGTCACGTTGCCCTGCGCGAGTTGCAGATCGACGGAATCGAGCACACGGTGCCCGGAAAAGTACTTGTCGATTTTTTCCAGTCGGATCATCAGTTGCCCGCCTGAAAGAGTGCATGACGGCCGAATTTGCGCTCGAGCCTGACTTGCGCCGACGACAGCACCGAACTGAACAGCAGATACACGAGTGCGGCTTCGGTATAGAGAATCAACGGTTCGTAGGTCACCGAAGCAATTCTCTGCGCGGCCTGGAACACCTCGGGCACGGTCAGCACCGCCGCGAGCGACGTGTCCTTCACGAGCGCGATGAACGAGTTGGACAACGGCGGCAACGCGACACGCGTCGCTTGCGGCAGAATCGCGCGACGCAGCGCCTGTTCGCGCGTCATGCCCATCGAATACGCGGCCTCCCACTGCCCTTTCGGAATCGACTCGATCACGCCGCGTATCACTTCAGAGTTATACGCGCCCACGTTCAGCGAGAAACCGATGATCGCCGCCGTCAACGGATCGAGCACGATGCCGACGTTCGGCAAGCCGTAGAAGATCACGAATAGTTGCACGAGCAACGGTGAGCCGCGAAAGAGCCACACATAGAAGCGCACCGCCGCCACCGCCCATTTCGGCCCGAAGAGCCGCACGAGCGCCACGATAAACGCGAGAGCGAGCCCGATAGCGAACGACGCCAGCGTAAGCGGCACCGTGAACACGAGCCCCGCATACAGCAGCGGCCACAGCGACTGCGCCATCAGATGCAACCATGCCGGCATGATTCAGACTCGCGAAAGGCGTTTACTGGGAGACGTCTTTGCCGAAGTACTTCTGCGAAATCTTCGCGTACGTACCGTCTTTCTTCATGTCGGCGAGCGCTTTATTAATTGCCGCGACGAGTTCCGGGCTGCCCTTGCGGATCAGCACAGCGGACTTGTCGCTGCTTTCCGGCGACGTATCCAGCGTAGCGATCTTCACCTTCGCATTCGGCTTGTGCTTTTTGAAGTCGAGGAACGACAGCGAATCGTTGACGGTTGCATCGACGCGGCCCGCGGTCAGCAGGTCGATGGACTCGTTAAAGCCCTGCACCGGAATCACTTCCGCACCGTGCGACGCGGCAATCTTGCCGAAGTTGCTGGTCAGCGTGTTGGCCGATTTCTTGCCTTTCAGATCATCGAAGTTCTTGATCGTCGTGTTGTCCGAGCGCACGATCAGCGCCGCGTGCGACGTGATGTACGGGTCCGAGAAATCGTATTTCGCCTTGCGCGCATCCGTGACCGCGACCTCGTTGATCACCGCGTCGTAGCGGTTCACGTCGAGCCCCGCGATCAGGCCGTCCCATTTGCCTTCGACGAATTGCGGCTTGACGCCGATGCGCTGTGCGATCTGCGTGCCGATCTCCACATCAAAGCCGGTCAGCTTGCCCGATTCGTCGTGGTACGTGAACGGCGCATAGGTGCCTTCGGTGCCGATCCTGAACACGCCCGAGGACTTGATCTGCGCGAACTCGTCGGCCGCGAAGACCGGGCTCACGGCGACCGCCTGCAGCAGCGCAACCAGCAAAATGGAACGAATCGACTTCATGTGTGGCTCCCTAAAGTGGCCAGGCCGTATGCCTGGTCTTCTGTTGGCAGTCGCGCGGGCGCTCACGCCCGGCGGAGTGGGCGGACTGTAGCAAACGGCTTGCCGTTTTACAAAGGATCAGCTTTCCAATCCATATGCGCATGCGTGCTAAGCCGCAGCGGTGACCTCCGCCATCGCATGAACTTCAACTCTACAGCAGATGTGAAGACGCGGCATGCATCGCAACATGGAACGTGGGCGCGGCGCCATCGGGGAAAACGCGAGACGGTCGTGCCGCGGCGAATGCGCGGCAGCGTGGAAAAGGCGGCGCGGGCTTCCATGTCCGCGCCGCCTTTTACGATGGCAGAAGCCCTACCGCTCGACGCGGTGCGGCTCTTTCAGCTTGTTCGACACGCGGATCGCGTCGAAGTACGCCGGGTTCGGCGGGCGCTTCTGATATTGGCCCGCGCCTCGCACGGCGCGCAGATCGCCGTCGGTCCATGCAAGGGCGCCGCGCGTGAGCGTATGCATCGCCACGCCTTGCACGGTCATGCCTTCGAACACATTGAAGTCGACTTTCTGATGATGCGTCTTCACCGAGATCGTCTTGCTTGCCTGCGGGTCCCACACGACGATGTCCGCATCCGCGCCGACCCGTATTGCGCCTTTTCGCGGGTACAGGTTGAAAATCTGCGCGGCATTCGTCGATGTGATGCGCACGAACTCATTCGGTGTGAGACGCCCCGAGTTGACGCCGTGATGCCATAGCACCGCCATGCGATCTTCCACGCCGCCGCAGCCGTTCGGGATCTTCGTGAAGTCCTCGCGGCCCATCGCCTTTTGCGACGCGCAGAACACGCAATGATCGGTCGCCGTGGTATGCAACTGCCCCGCCTGCAAACCGCGCCACAATGCCTCGCGATGTTCGGCCGAGCGAAACGGCGGGCTCATCACGTGCGCCGCGGCGCGCGTCCAGTCGGGATCGCGATACACGCTTTCATCGATCACGAGATGGCCGGGCAGCACTTCGCCGAACACGCGCAGCCCTTCGCTGCGCGCACGGGAGATGGCGTCGACCGCATCTTTCGCGGACACGTGCACGATATACACCGGCACGCCCAGCACTTGTGCAATGCGGATCGCGCGATTGGCGGCCTCGCCTTCGACCTCCGGCGGCCGCGACAGCGGATGAGCCTCGGGACCCGTGAAGCCTTTGGCCAGCAACTGACGCTGCAACTGGAACACGAGTTCGCCGTTTTCCGCGTGCACCGTGGGCAACGCGCCGAGTTCGAGCGAGCGCGAGAAGCTGTTCACCAGCACTTCGTCGTCGGCCATGATGGCGTTTTTATAGGCCATGAAATGCTTGAAGCTCGACACGCCGTGCTCGTGCACGAGCGTGCCCATGTCGCGATACACCGAATCGTCCCACCAGGTGACGGCCACATGAAAACCATAATCCGCCGATGCCTTCTCCGCCCAGCCGCGCCACTCCTTGAACGCTTCCATCAGGCTCTGCTTCGGGCTCGGAATCACGAAGTCGATGATGCTCGTCGTGCCGCCCGACAATCCCGCTGCGGTGCCGGTATAGAAATCGTCGCTCGCCGTCGTGCCCATGAACGGCAGTTCCATATGCGTGTGCGGATCGATGCCGCCTGGCATCACGTATTGCCCGCCCGCATCGACTATTGCAGCGTCAGCCGGCGCTTCGAGGTCCACACCGATTTGCAGAATGGTGCCGCCGTCTTGCGGGTCGGCACATAAAACATCGGCACGGTAGGTGTTTTCCGCATCGATCACGGTGCCGCCGCGAATCAGGGTCGTCATGTTGCCGCCTCCTTAATTGACTTGCTTATCTCGCTGCCGTCTGGGCCACGCATGCTACGCGCGCCACGCGCCCCACGACTTCAAGCGCTTGCCACGCGTGCGCTCGGTCCCTTGCTGAACTTCATCCACGCGCTATACACGATCGACGCCAACGCGAGCCCGACAAACCATGCATACGTGTAGAGCGTATTGAAGATCGACGGCACGTTGGCGAATGAAGCGGGAAACGCGGTATGCAAAAAGCCCGGCAGATTCGGCAACACGCCGATCACGAGCGCGACCACCGCGCCGATATTCCAGCCGCCCGTATAGCTGTATTCGCCGCGTTCGTCGAACAGCTCGCGCGGATCGAGCCGCGTGCCGCGAATCAGAAAGTAATCGACCATCAGAATGCCCGCGACCGGACCGAGGAGCGCCGAATAGCCGACGAGCCACGTGAAGATATAGCCCTGCGTGGTGGCGAGAATCTTCCACGGCATCATGACGATTGCGATGGTCGCGGTAATCATGCCGCCCGCGCGATACGAAATACCCTTCGGCCACAGGCTCGAAAAATCATAGGCGGGACCGACGAGATTCGCGGCCAGGTTGCAGCACATCGTATCGAGCGTGAGGATCACGAGTGCAAGGCCGACGCCGATGCCTGTCATGCGGCTTGTCAGATCGATAGGATCCCAAATCGCTTTGCCGTAGATCACCACCGTCGCCGAAGTCACGACCACCGAGATCACCGACAGCAAGGCCATCGGCACAGGCAAGCCGATCGACTGGCCGATCATCTGATCGCGCTGCGTCCTCGCGAAGCGCGTGAAGTCGGGAATGTTCAGCGCGAGCGTCGCCCAGAAGCCGACCATCGCGGTGAGGCCCGGCCAGAATGTCGCCCAGAACATGCCTTCTTTCTTGCCGCCCGGCACGAACTGCGACGGCGCGGACAGCATCGAGCCGAGGCCGCCCGCCTTCGACGTCGCCCACCACACGAGCGCGATGCACATCACGATCTTGATCGGCGCCGACCAGCTTTCGAGCCAGCGGATCGAATCGGTGCCGTGCACGATGAAGTAGATTTGCAGCGCCCAGAACGCGAGAAAACACGCGAGCTGTCCAACGGAAATATCGAGCAGCGGCAAGGCCGCGCCATGCAGCGCGTTGCCGGTCAGAATGTTCAGCAGCGTATAAATCGCGCTGCCGCCGAGCCACGTCTGAATGCCGTACCAGCCGCACGCCACGATAGCGCGCAGCATCGCCGGCAACTTGGCGCCCTGCGTGCCGAACGACGAGCGCACCAGCACCGCGTACGGAATGCCGTGCTTCGCGCCGGCGTGGCCGATCAGCAGCATCGGCACCAGCACGATCAGATTGCCGAGCAGCACGGTCACCACGGCCTGCCACGGCGACATGCCCTGCTCGGTCAGGCCCGCTGCAAGCATGTACGACGCGATGTTCATCACCATGCCGACCCACAGCGCGGCGAAGTGATACCAGCGCCATGTGCGCTGCGCGGGGCCGGTCGGCGCGAGGTCGTCGTTATAAAGACTGCTGCCTTGCGCGCCGGCCGCGAATTGCGGATCGACGGAGTTCGCGGTCTGCTTCATCGAATGATCTCCACTTGATCGTCGAAGCCCGCGCGTTTCTGTGAACGCGTCGGGCGTTAAAGGGAAACACGGCTTATGTACAAACACTGCGCAACGACAAAAACCCCTTGTTTCAGGCTGCTTTCGCTGCGTGCGCCGGTTCCGCGCTCGCAGCGGCTTCCTGCGCTTCGCTCTGTGCCGCGTTCACGCGCGCCGGATTGTTCGGATGCGTGGTCCAGTTCGCATACTCGCCGTTGTCCACGCGCTCCATCGTGATGCATTGCTCGACCGGACACACGTGCATGCACAGATTGCAGCCGACACATTCGGAGTCCACCACTTCAAAATGCCGGACGCCATCTTTTTCTTTTGTGATCGCCTGGTGCGCGGTGTCTTCGCACGCGATATGGCACAGGCCGCATTTGATGCACTTATCCTGATCGATGCGCGCCTTGATGCTGTAGTTGAGATTCAGGTACTTCCAGTCGGTCACGTTCGGCACCGCACGGCCGCGAATATCGTCGAGCGTGACGTAGCCTTTTTCGTCCATCCAGTTCGAGAGGCCGTCGGCGAGATCGGTCACGATGCGAAAGCCGTAGTGCATGGCCGCCGTGCACACCTGCACGCTGCCCGCGCCCAGCACCATGAATTCGGCCGCATCGCGCCACGTCGAAATGCCCCCGATGCCCGAGATCGGCAGGTTCGGCGTTTCCACATCGCGCGCGATTTCGGCGACCATGTTCAGTGCAATCGGCTTCACCGCCGGGCCGCAGTAACCGCCGTGCGTGCCCTTGCCGTCGACCATCGGCAACGGCGACATCGCGTCGAGATCGACGGCGACAATCGAGTTGATCGTGTTGATCAACGACACGCCATCCGCGCCGCCCTTGTATGCGGCGCGCGAACCCACGCGAATATCGGTGATATTCGGCGTGAGCTTCACGAGGCACGGCAGCTTCGTGCCCTCCTTCACCCAGCGCGTGACCATTTCAATGTACTCGGGCACCTGGCCGACGGCCGCACCCATTCCACGTTCGCTCATGCCATGCGGACAGCCGAAATTCAATTCGACCGCATCGGCGCCGGTGTCTTCGACAAGCGGCAGAATCCATTTCCAGTCATGCTCGTTGCACGGCACCATCAGCGAGACAATCATTGCGCGCTCGGGCCAGTCGCGCTTGACCTGCGCGATCTCACGCAGATTGACGTCAAGCGGACGGTCGGTAATCAACTCGATGTTGTTCAAGCCCGCGATGCGCTGGCCGTTCCATTGCACGGCGCCATAGCGCGAACTCACGTTGACCACGTGCGGATCGAGGCCGAGCGTCTTCCACACCACGCCGCCCCAACCTGCTTCGAACGCGCGGTTCACGTTATAGGCTTTGTCGGTCGGCGGCGCGGAAGCGAGCCAGAAAGGATTCGGCGAAGTAATGCCGGCAATCGTACAGCGCAGATCGGCCATGTTCGGCTCCTTGGGAACGGCTGTTTTTTATGTGACTCGTTGCTAGCGACAATGCGCGCTAGGCGGCCTTGATGTCGGCGCGCGCGAATTGAGCGTGTATGGCTTCGGCGGCGAGCTTGCCGTCCTGCACGGCTTGCACCGTCAGATCGATGCCGCCCGTCGCCGCGCAATCGCCGCCGGCCCACACGCCCGCGAGCGAGGTCTGGCCGTTTGCATCGACGGCAATGCGGCCGCCGTCGAGCGTCAGCAGTTCGCGTGCTATGCCTGCGGGCACGAGCGTCTGACCAATTGCCTTCAGCACCATGTCGGCCTCGATCACGAAGCGCTCCGCGTCGCCGGTGTTGAAGCTTCGTTCGAACTCGACGCCGGTCACCACACCGTTCTCGCCGATCAAACGCAGCGGCGTTGCATGCGTGATGAGCGTCACGCCGTTGGTCTGCGCGAAGTCGCGTTCGGCCCACGTCGCGCTCATCGATTCGACGCCGCGCCGATACACCATCGTCACCGAGGCCGCGCCGAGCTTGCGGCTTTGCACGGCGGCATCCACCGCCGTATTGCCCCCGCCGATCACGACGACGCGGCGGCCGACCGGCACCGTGCCGAAGTCGCGCGCGCTGCGAAGCGCTTCGATAAAGTCGACGGCGTTCATCACGCCGCTCAGGTCCTCGCCCGCCATCGCGAGCGCGCGAACGCCGGTGAGACCGATCGCGAGGAACACCGCATCGTATTGATTGCGCAGTGCATCGAGTTGCACGTCGCGGCCGAGCGCCACACCGTGCCTGATCTCGATGCCGCCCACCGAGCACAGCCACTCGACCTCGCGCTGCGCGAAATCGTCGACGGTCTTATACGCCGCAATGCCGTATTCGTTGAGGCCGCCGGCCTTTTCGTGCGCGTCGTAGATCGTCACGTTGTGGCCGGCGAGCGCGAGGCGATGCGCGCATGCGAGTCCCGCCGGGCCCGCGCCGATCACCGCAACATGCCGGCCGGTCTCCGGTGCGCGCGTGAAGAGTGCTTCGCCGCGCGCCATCGCCCAGTCGGTTGCATGACGTTGCAGCGCGCCGATCGCCACGGGCTTCGCGTCCTGATGGTTGCGCACGCAAGCGCCTTCGCAAAGAATCTCGGTTGGGCATACGCGCGCACACATGCCGCCTAATGGATTGGCCGACAGAATATCCACGGCTGCGCCCTTCAGATTGCCGTTGCCGATCTTGCGGATGAAGCCGGGAATGTCGATCTGCGTCGGACACGCGTTCACGCATGGCGCGTCATAGCAGTAGTGACAGCGGCTCGCAGCAGCCGCGGCGGCACTCGCGTCGAGCAACGGCGCAATGTCGGAGAACTCGCAGGAGAGCTGTTCGGGCGACAGGCGCCGCGCGGCGATGTCGCCGGTTTGCTTGATGGCCATACACGTTCCTTCTGTCGATGTGAGGACGCAGCCGCATCTGTCGGCACTCGCATGAGCGAAGCCCGCACGGCGTGTTTTGTCTGGCACTGCGGTAAAGCAGCTAAAGCAAATTCCGACGCGCTACGAAACCGGCTCGCATGCGCGCTCCACCATCGCGTGCAGCAACACATTCGCGCCCGCCTCGATCCATTCGAAGGTGGCGTCCTCGATTTCGTTGTGGCTGATGCCGTCGACGCACGGCACGAACACCATCGAAGTCGGCGCGACCTGCGCGAGATAACAGGCGTCGTGGCCCGCGCCGGACACCATGTCGCGATGCGAATAACCAAAGCGCTCGGCCGCCGCGCGCACGGACTTCACGCAGGCTTCGTCGAAGGCGACCGGCGCGTAATAAAAGATCTGCTCAAGTTCTGTTTCGAGGCCAATGCCGCTCGCAATTCGCGCGACGCCTTCGCGCAACGCGGCATCCATTTTTGCAAGCACCGCGTCTTCGGGATGACGGAAGTCGACGGTAAAGAACACGCGGCCTGGAATGACGTTGCGCGAGTTCGGATGCACCTGCATCATGCCGACCGTCGCGCACGCGAGCGGCGCGTTGTCGAGCCCAATGCGATTGACGAGATCGACGACGCGCGACGCGCCCAGCAACGCATCGCGCCGCCGCGGCATCGGCGTCGGACCCGCATGCGCTTCCTGCCCGGTCAGCGTGATTTCATACCAGCGCTGGCCTTGCGCGTCCGTCACGACGCCTATGGTTTTCTGCTCGGCTTCGAGAATGGGCCCCTGCTCGATATGCAATTCGAACGCCGCATGCAACTGACGTCCGCCGCACGGCACATCGCCGGCATAGCCGATACGCTGCAACTCCTCGCCGATCGTCTTGCCGTCCACGTCCTTGCGCGACAGACCGTACTCGAGCGGGAACACGCCCGCAAACACGCCCGACGCCACCATCGCCGGCGCGAAACGCGAGCCTTCCTCGTTGGTCCAGATCACGACTTCGACAGGATGTTCGGTCTCGATGCCGTGATCGTTCAAGCTACGAATCACTTCGAGACCGCCAAGCACGCCGTAGATGCCGTCGAAGCGTCCGCCCGTCGGCTGCGAATCGGCATGCGAGCCGGTCATGACCGGCAGCGCGTCCGGATTGCGCCCGGCGCGGCGCATGAAGACGTTGCCCATCTGATCGACGCTGACCGAGCAGCCCGCTTGTTTCGCCCAGCTAACTATCAGGTCGCGCCCTTCCTTGTCGAGATCGGTCAGCGCAAGACGGCATACGCCGCCTTTGGGCGTTGCGCCGATTTTCGCCATCGTCATCAGGCTGTCCCATAGACGTTTGCCATCGACCTTTATCGACGTGACCTGTTCCGCGTTCGCGGCGACAGTGGCCTTCGGGGCGCCCTTCAGCGCTTCAGTAACCGCGTTCATTCGTCTCGCTCCTTTCGGTGAACCGACATGAAACTGGTGCATCGGCGGCGGATTTGTTGGCCTTTATGGGGCGTGTCCGCACGGTCGCGGTGCAAAATTCGATACGCCCTTTGGCTCCGGGAACAAGGGCAAACCCTGAGGCGCGCCCCGCTCGTTCAATCCTGTCCAGTTGGACAGGTTGTAGACGATTAACATCGCCAAATCAATGCCTTTTGCACAGAGACAAACAGAGCGAGAAGCGTGCCATTGCGTTGCAGCACGAAGAGGCATCGCGTGACAAATACGCGTGTGAGCGCGGCGTCGAGCGACTAGAATGAAGCGCGGCGCGGCACGCATGCCGCCGAAGGCAAACATGAGAGACGACGACGTGGCTGCGGGTATCACGCAAAACGACGAAACACGCGCGCCTTTGCGGCGGCGCAAGGCGCACATTCGTGAGTCGAATGAAGCGCATCTTCTGGCGTGTGCGGAGGCGGTTTTCGCCGAGCGCGGACTCGATGGCGCGAGCACCGCGATGATCGCCGAGCGCGCAGGCTTACCGAAAGCCAACGTGCATTACTACTTTCCGACCAAGCTCGCGCTCTACCGGCGAGTGCTCGAAGACCTGTTCGAAGACTGGCATCGCGCGGCCGATACATTCGAATGCAGCGACGACCCCGTCGATGCAATCGGCGGATACGTGCGCGCGAAAATGGAACTGTCGCGCCGGCGTCCGCTCGGCTCCAAAGTGTGGGCGAGCGAGATCATCCACGGCGCGGAGCACATGGAAGACATCCTCACTGAGCGAGTCAAGCCGTGGCTCGATACGCGCGTGAAGGTGATCGACGACTGGATTGCGCGAGGACTGCTGGCGCCCGTCGATGCGCGCACGCTGATGTACATGATCTGGGCGACCACGCAGCACTACGCCGATTTCGACGCGCAGATTCGCGCGCTCAAAGGCAAGCGCGCGTTGACGAAGAAGTCATTCGAGGCGACGACCGAAGAAGTCGTGCAACTCGTGATTCGCGCGTGCGGCGCGGTGTCGCCCGCACAGCGCGACGAAGGTGCGGACCCTTCAAGATAGGGCTTTTCTTTGGCTGGCCTGAATCAATACGTTTCCAGATGCAGGCGCCCTTCTTTTTTGAGCCTCGCCCACAGCGCGTCCCAATCCATCTGATGCTGCTCGCCAATCTCCTTGAGCGCTTGCAGCACGCCGTCTTCCATGCCCTTCAGGCCGCACACATAGACATGCGTGTTGTCGTCCTTCAGCAGATGCGCGACGTCGACCGCACGCTCACGCATGGCGTCCTGCACATAGCGCTTCGGCTGACCCGGCGTGCGCGAAAACGCCAGATTGGTGTCGATAAAGTCCTTCGGCAAATTAGTTAGCGGCCCGAAGTAAGGCAATTCCTCCTTGGTTCGCGCGCCAAAGAACAGCATCAGTTTGCCGGTCGCGCCCTTCAGGCGACGGCGCCGGCGGTACTCGGTCATCGCGCGCATCGGTGCCGAGCCGGTGCCCGTGCAGATCATCAGCAGATGCGAGTTCGGATGGTTCGGCATCAGGAAGGTGCCGCCGAACGGACCGATTACCGTCACCGCGTCGCCCTTTTTCAGGTCGCACAGATAGTTCGAGCAGACGCCGTCGATCGAATCGCCATGCTGTTGCGAGACGCGCTTCACGGTCAGCGAAACGTTGTTGTAGCCGGGCCGCTCGCCGTCGCGCGGACTCGCAATCGAATACTGGCGCGCGTGATGCGGACGGCCGTCAGCGGTCGCGCCGGGCGGCAGCACGCCGATCGACTGGCCTTCGAGCACAGGAAACGGCATCGATCCGAAATCCAGCACAATGTGATGGATGTCGCTTTCCGTCGATGCGTCCGTGAGCCGGTAATTGCCGACCACGGTCGCGGTGGTCGGCGCTTTGTGCGTGTAGAGATTCACGTACGGCTTCGCAGCGGACCACGGCGGCACGACCGAGCCGCGCACGGTATCCACTTCGATGCCGCTTGCGTCTGCCGCGGCATCGTTAGCCGTGCCCGCGGTGGGCGATTCGTCGGCGGCAGGCACCGCCATCGTGTTCTGCTCGGGCAATACGTCCCACGTGAATTGCTCTTCGATCGGATACGCGTCGGCCTTCAGCACGGTGCGCCAGTTGTCGATCGCGCCTGTCGGACACGGCGGCACGCAAGCCATGCAGCCGTTGCAGACATCCGCCTTCACGACGTAGTTGTTGTCGTCGTGCGTGATCGCGTCGATCGGACAGGTCTCTTCGCAGGTGTTGCAGCGAATGCAGATTTCCGGATCGATCAGATGCTGCCTGAGAACCTCGATCGACACTGGGCCGTTCATGACTTCCTCCACCATGTAGTGCTGCACGGGCGCGCCGCGCGTTTCTTGCTTCGCCTACGTCGCGTACTTCGCGTTACTTTGCGTCCGTTCAGTTAAAGCGCACGTACTCGAAATCGACCGGCTGACGGTTCACGCCCATCGCGGGCGGCGCAATCCAGTTCGCGAACTTGCCGGGCTCCACCACGCGCCCCATCAGCGAAGCAACGAACGCGCGATCTTCCGGCGTGGCGAGCCACTTTGCTTCGTTCGCAGCCCACTCCGTCTCGCTGACCACGCGGCCGTCGGGCGACACGCGCGTGCCGGAAAAGGTGCCGATCTGCCGGTTGAACGCCTTGTGCGGCACGGTCATGCGAAAGTCGATGCCGGCCTTTTCAAGCACCTTGTTCCAGCGCGCCACGCCCGCCACGGAATCCTTGATGTAATCGTCGCGCAGCACTTCGTTCATTGCATTGAGCATCGGCACTTCGCGTTCGACCAGTTTGCCGTCCTGCACGTCAAGCAGTTTGTAGCTCTGCCCGTTCAATTGATGATCGTCGTCGCGCTTGCCTTCCTCATAGCGGCCCTTGAGGCCCGAACTGTAGAACGTGGCCGCGTTCGACGAATGATCCGCGCCGAACAGGTCGATCGTCACCGAGTAATGGAAGTTCAGATAGCGCTGAATGGTCGGCAGATCGATCACGCCCGCAGCGCGGATCTTTGCGACGTCGTCGGTGCCGAGTTCGTTCATCACCTGCGCGGTGCGCTGAATCACGCGAGACACGCCCGATTCGCCGACGAACATATGATGCGCTTCTTCGGTCAGCATGAACTTCGTGGTGCGCGCGAGCGGATCGAAGCCCGATTCCGCGAGCGCGGAAAGCTGGAACTTGCCGTCGCGGTCGGTGAAATACGTGAACATGTAGAACGCGAGCCAGTCCGGCGTTTTTTCGTTGAACGCGCCCAGAATGCGGGGATTGTCCTCGTCGCCCGAACGGCGGCCGAGCAATGCTTCGGTTTCCTCACGACCGTCGCGGCCGAAGTAGCGATGCAGCAGATACACCATCGCCCACAGGTGCCGCCCTTCTTCCACGTTGACCTGAAAGAGGTTCCGCAAGTCGTACATGGAAGGCGCGGTCAGGCCGAGGTGCCGTTGCTGCTCGACGGAAGCGGGCTCCGTATCGCCTTGCGTCACGATAATGCGCCGCAGATTCGCGCGATGCTCGCCGGGCACGTCCTGCCACGCGGCCTCGCCCTTGTGCTCGCCGAAATGAATCTTGCGGTCCTGGTCGCCCGGTGTCAGGAAGATGCCCCAGCGGTAGTCCGGCATCTTCACGTGATCGAAATGCGCCCAGCCGCCCGCGTCCACGCTCACTGCGGTGCGCAGATACACGTCGTAGCCGTGCGAGCCTTCCGGGCCCATGTCGCCCCACCACGCCAGGAAGTTCGGTTGCCACTGTTCGAGCGCGCGTTGCAGCGCGCGGTCGTCGGCGAGGTTGACGTTGTTCGGAATCTTTTCGCTGTAGTTGATCGTTGACATGGTCGGTTCCTTGCGATGCTGAAGGTGAGAGGTCCGCGTCGATGCGTCAAACGCGCGAGACGTCGAATTGCGCCTTGCTGCCCTTGCCGTACACCTTGAGCGCGCCCTTCTCGCCCACAGCGTTCGGCCGGTTGAAGATCCAGTTCTGCCATGCGGTGAGGCGGCCGAAGATACGCGTCTCCATCGTTTCGGGTCCGTTGAAACGCAGATTCGCTTCGAGTCCCGTCAGCGCGTCCGGCGACATCGCCGCGCGTTCCTCCAGCGCAATGCGGATTTCGTCGGCCCAGTCGATGTCGTCCGGCGCCGCCGTGACAAGACCGAGACGTTCCGCTTCGACCGGCTTGATCGGCTGACCGATCAGCGAGCGCACCGCGTCGATTGGTTCGGCTTCCTCATAAAATCGACGTGCGAGTCGCGACTGATGCGTGACCATCGGATAGAGACCGAAGTTGACTTCCGACAGCGTGATGGCCGGCTCCTCGTCTTCGTTGCTGGGCAGCGCGGCCATGTACGAACGGTCCGCGGCGAACGCGAGTTCCGCGAACGTGCCGGCGAAGCACGAGCCCGGCTCGATCAACGCGAAGAGCGACCGCGACAACACGTCGATTCGCGCGAGTGTGCGGCGCAACAGGCCAATCGTCTCGCGCACGAACCAGTGATCCTTGTGTTGCAGCAGTACGGCATCCACGGCGAGCAGATTGCGCGCGTCGCCTTCGGTGCGGAACACCCACGTGCCGACTTCGAGTTCGTTGGTGCGCATCGACAGAATCGCGTCGTCGAGTTCGCGTGCGAATTGCAGCGGCCACCAGTTCGCGCCCGCGGCGACAATCGCGTCAGTCGTTGTGGGCTGCTGCGTTTGCGGCGCTTTCGCGGTGAATGTCGCGATACGTTTCGCGCGGTCGATCGTCACGTCGAGCATTTGATAGGTCAGACCGTCTTCGCGATCCGTGCGCTCGATGCGCGTCAGCTTCACGCCCGGCGCGTCGGAAGGACGATCGCTTTGCGCGGCAAGTTCGAGCGCGCGGGCCTGAATGGCCGCGTCGAACTGATTCGGCTTCACGACTTCATCGACGAGACGCCATGCCTTCGCGCGCTCGCCGCGAATGCCTTCGACCACCGTGCAAAAGATGTCGGCGCGATCGTGGCGCACGCGGCGCTTGTCCGTGACACGCGTGAGTCCGCCGGTGCCGGGAAGCACGCCGAGCAGCGGCACTTCCGGCAGCGACACCGACGACGAGCGGTCGTCGACCAGATAGATTTCGTCGCAGGCAAGCGCGAGTTCGTAACCGCCGCCCGCGCACGCGCCGTTCACCGCGGC
Organism: Paraburkholderia sp. RL17-368-BIF-A; assembly: GCF_046054045.1. Lineage (NCBI taxonomy): Bacteria > Pseudomonadati > Pseudomonadota > Betaproteobacteria > Burkholderiales > Burkholderiaceae > Paraburkholderia > Paraburkholderia sp. RL17-368-BIF-A. The sequence goes on along the minus strand of NZ_JARESN010000013.1, from coordinate 167,019 downwards.
AAGAAACTTGAGCCCCGAGTGGCGCGACGAGTCTTCGAGACCGTTACGCGTTTCGTTCGTGAACTTGCAGAAGTTGACCTTCCATGCATGCGACGAAAGACCGAGCATGAAGATGTTCGCGCCCGAGCAGAACACGCGATCCTTCAGGCTCGTCAACACGACGGTCTTGACTTCCGGATGCTCGAAACGGATGCGCTGGATGGCGTCGTGCAGTTCGATGTCGACGCCAAGGTCGTACGAATTCAGCTTCAGCTTGTAGCCGTCGCGAATGCCGCCGTCTTCCGCGATGTCGATAGCGAGTGTCGCCACCGGGCCGTTGAAGCTCAGCTTCCAATGCTTGTATTGCGAGGGATCGGTGCGGTAGTCGACCGGCGCGATGGCGGTTTCTGCTGTGGACATGGGCGTCTCCTGACTGGACGATGCGAGTTGTTGATCGAACAATAGTGCATCGTCACACCCATGTAAAGCACTTTAGTGCATATCTGCGAGTAAACCCCGAAGCCGAATGCAGTCGTCAACCGGCTGGTGCTTCGTCCGGCGCTTCGGCGGCGAGCCTCGCGGCCAGCCGGTCGCGCAGTTGCAGATAGGCGTCGGCCAAGGTCTTCTCGCTCGTGTCGAAGGTCATGTCCGCCCGGCCGTACAGCTCGCTGCGCCCCGTGAGAATGCGCTTCAGGTCGTCCATCGCCTCCTTGTTGCCGGACATGGGCCGCAAATCGCCCTGCGCGACGACCCGGCGCATATGCTCCTCCGGCGTGGCTTGCAGCCACACCGTAAAGCAGTGCGACAAGAGCGCGTTGAACGTGCCGGACTCCGACACGAGTCCGCCCGGCGACGCGATCACCGCACGCTCGTGTTCCTGGATCACCGCCTCCAGCGCGCGGTGTTCGTAGCGCCGGTAAGCGCTCGCTCCGTATAGCGAATGAATCTCCGCGGGCGGGCATCCGGCGAGCTGCTCGATGACCCGCGTCAGCTCCACGAACGGCACCTTGCGCTCCTGCGCGAGCATCCGGCCGAGCGTCGATTTGCCGGCGCCGCGCAGCCCGATCAGCGCGATCCTGTCCTTGCGATGCGGGTCGCGCGGCGCCTGCGCGAACATCTCGGCGAGCGCAATGCGGGCGCGCTGCAACGCGGCCTGGTCGCGCCCGTGCAGCAGTTCGCGAATCAGCAGCCATTCCGCCGACGCCGTGGTTTCATCCCCGATCACTTCGGCGAGCGGACAGTTCAGCGTCGCCGCAATCTGCCGCAGCACCAGCACCGACGCATTGCCGACGCCCGACTCGAGATTGGCGAGATGCCGCTCGGACAAGCCCGTTTCGGCGGCCAGCGTCTTGCGGGTCATGCCGCGCCTTGCACGTAATAGACGCACGCGTTCGCCCATCGCGGTGAGGAATGGGTCGCGCTCCTCGCGTTCGCCGCCGCGCTCGGCGCGCTCCGGGCGGCCCGCTTCGTCGTCGGCGGCATCGCGTGGACGCGCGTCCGGCGGCAACTCAGTGTAATTCCGGTTCATGTTTTTATACCTCCAAACCACGTTACATGTACTATAGTGCTTGACACACACCTCGTGAACGGTTAATTTTCGCCGAACATTGATCCACTTACAAAGATTGCCGCGATTTTTCGCGCGGCGTCACGGAGACCGCGCAGCGCGTCACATGCATTAACGTGCGTGCGCACAGTCCGGAGGCTCGCATGTCCCCATCCGATTTCCAGCGGCTTATCGCGCAGGTCACGGCGCAACTGGCCGGCCGGCCGCTAAACGCCGACCTCGCCGCGTGGCTCAACGTCACGTATCCCGCGGACAGTCAGACGTTTCGCGATCTCGCCGACGCCTGCCGCGCCGGCGTCGCCGAAGGTTGGCTCTGCAACCGCGAAGGCGGCGGCATTCGCTACGGCCGCATCTTTAAGGCGCTGCCCGACACGCACGGCTTTTCCGTCGACGTCGTCGACATGAAAGACATTGCCGGTCCGCATCACGTTCATCCGCACGGCGAGATCGACCTGATCATGCCGCTCACCGAAGGCGCGACTTTCGACGGCCACCCTGCGGGCTGGTGCGTCTACGAACCGGGTTCCGCACATCGGCCGACGGTGGCGAACGGCGAAGCGCTCGTGCTTTATCTCCTGCCGCAAGGCGCAATCGAATTTACCGCCGCGTGAGTGCTGCCATGACCGAACTATTGAAGAACCATGTCGCGGGCGAATGGGTTGCCGGCGCCGGCGAAGGCGTGACGCTAAGCGACCCGGTGACGGGCGAAGCGCTGGTGCGCGTCTCGAGCGAAGGTCTCGATCTCGCGCACGCATTCCGCTTTGCCCGCGATGAGGCCGGCGCCGCGCTGCGCGCGCTGACCTATGCGCAACGCGCCGCGCGCCTCGCCGAAATCGTCAAGCTGCTGCAGGCGAAGCGCGACGACTACTACGCGATCGCAATCGCAAACTCGGGCACGACGCGCAACGATTCGGCGGTCGATATCGACGGAGGCATTTTCACGCTGTCGTATTACGCGAAGCTCGGCGCGTCGCTCGGCGACGTGCATGCGCTGCGCGACGGCAACGCAAGCGCGCTGAGCAAGGATCAGTCGTTCAGCGCGCAGCATGTGTTGACGCCCGCACGCGGCGTCGCGCTTTTTATCAACGCGTTCAATTTTCCGTCGTGGGGCTTGTGGGAAAAAGCGGCGCCCGCGCTGCTGTCGGGCGTGCCCGTCATCGTCAAGCCCGCGACCGCGACGGCGTGGCTCACGCAACGCATGGTCGCCGATGTCGTGGACGCAGGCATTCTGCCGCGCGGCGCGCTCTCGGTGATTTGCGGCGGCTCGGCTGGGCTGCTCGATCAGATTCAGGCATTCGATGTCGTGTCGTTCACCGGCTCGGCTGAAACGGCCGCCACGTTGCGCGCGCATCCGGCTTTTGTCGCGCGCGGCGCGCGGCTTAACGTCGAAGCGGACAGTTTGAACAGCGCGATTCTCTGCGCGGATGCGGCACCCGACACGCCCGTGTTTCAGCTTTTCATCAACGAAGTCGCGCGTGAAATGACCGTGAAATCCGGGCAAAAATGCACGGCGATCCGGCGCGCGTTCGTACCGGAGAACATGCTCGAAGCGGTGGTCGATGCGCTAAAGGCGAAGCTCGCCAAAGTGGCCGTCGGCAATCCGCGCAACGACGCCGTGCGCATGGGCTCGCTCGTGAGCCGCGCGCAATACGAGAACGTGCTGGCCGGCATCGCCGCTTTGCGCGAGGAAGCCATGCTCGCGTATGACGGTTCGTCGACGCCGCTTATCGATGCCGATGCAACTATCGCGGCTTGCATCGCGCCGCATCTGTTCGTCGTCAACGATCCGGATAACGCGACGCTGTTGCATGACCTCGAAGTGTTCGGCCCCGTTGCGAGCATCGCGCCGTATCGCGTTGTGCAGAACGCAGGCGAATCCGGCTTGCCCGAAGCGCATGCAGTGGCACTCGCGCGACGTGGCCAGGGATCGCTCGTCGCGTCGATCTATTCGAACGACGACGCCCACCTCGGCAGGCTCGCTCTCGAACTCGCCGATTCGCATGGGCGCGTGCATGCCGTATCCCCTTCCGTGCAGCAGAGCCAGACCGGCCACGGCAATGTGATGCCGATGTCGCTGCACGGCGGGCCTGGCCGCGCGGGCGGCGGCGAAGAACTCGGTGGCCTGCGCGCGCTCGGTTTTTATCATCGGCGCTCGGCCGTTCAGGCGTCGGCAACGGCACTTGAAGCACTCTCGCAGATCACTCATTTGCCTGCGGCCTGAACATCTTTAAGCATGACACGCAAATGAGCCCGACCCAACGCACCAGCTAGCGCACGCAAGCATTCAGCGGATCATGAGCACATAACAGCCGGACCGCCCCCACTCGATGGAGGAGACATATGGAAGCCCTGTTCGAACCGGCTGCGAGCCAGCCCGCCGTGACGGCCGAGCCGCCGCCCGCGCGCTTCAATTTCGCGGCTCATCTGTTCGCGCTGAACGCGTCGCGCGCGGCCAAAACCGCTTATATCGACGACAACGGCAACACGACCTACGCCGAACTCGAAGAACGCGCGCGACGCTTCGCGACCGCGTTGCGCGATCTCGGCGTGCATCCCGAAGAACGCGTGCTGCTGGTGATGCTCGACAGCGTTGCACTGCCGATCGCGTTTCTCGGCGCGTTGTACGCCGGCGTCGTGCCGGTCGTCGCGAACACGCTGCTCACGCCCGCCGATTATGTGTACATGCTCACGCACAGTCATGCGCGCGCGGTGATCGCATCAAGCGCGCTCGTGGCAACCGTCACGCAAGCGATGGAGGCCGCCGAGCACGACGGCTGCCAGCTCATCGTTTCGACGCGCGCATCGGCCGCGGCCGACAGCACGCCGCTTGCGGCAGCGCCTGAGTTGGAAGCGCTCATCGACGCGGCCGCGCCCGCTGCGAAGCCCGCGGCAACCGGTTGCGACGACATCGCCTTCTGGCTGTATTCATCGGGCTCGACGGGCAAACCGAAAGGCACCGTGCACACGCACGCGAACCTCTACTGGACCGCGGAACTATATGCGAAGCCGGTGCTCGGCATTGTCGAAAGCGATGTGGTGTTTTCCGCGGCCAAGCTGTTCTTTGCATACGGACTCGGCAATGCGTTGACCTTTCCGCTTTCGGTGGGCGCGACCGCCATTCTGATGGCCGAGCGCCCTACCGCCGACGCCGTCTTTGCCCGTCTCACGCGCCATCGTCCGACGGTGTTCTATGGCGTGCCGACGCTCTACGCAAGCATGCTCGTGTCGCCGAATCTGCCCGCACGCGACGATGTCGCGATGCGCGTGTGCACATCGGCGGGCGAAGCGTTGCCGCGCGAAATTGGCGAGCGCTTTACGAAGCACTTCGGCTGCGAGATTCTCGACGGCATCGGCTCGACTGAAATGCTGCATATCTTTCTGTCGAATCGCGCGGGTGCGGTCGAATACGGCACGACGGGGCGCCCGGTGCCCGGCTACGAAGTCGAGTTGCGCGATGAGACCGGTCATGCGGTCGGCGACGGCGAAGTGGGCGACCTCTACATCAAAGGACCGAGCGCGGCGCTGATGTACTGGAGCAACCGTGAAAAATCGCGCGCGACGTTTCTCGGCGAGTGGATCCGCAGCGGCGACAAGTACTGTCGTCTGCCGAACGGCTGCTACGTGTATGCGGGCCGCAGCGACGATATGCTGAAAGTCAGCGGTCAATACGTGTCGCCGGTCGAAGTGGAAATGGTGCTCGTGCAGCACGACGCAGTGCTCGAAGCGGCGGTGGTCGGCGTCGATCACGGCGGCCTCGTGAAGACGCGCGCGTTCGTCGTCTTGAAGCGCGAGTTCGCGGCCTCTGAGATACTGGCGGACGAGTTGAAGGCCTTCGTGAAAGAGCGGCTCGCGCCGCATAAGTACCCGCGCGACATCGTGTTCGCCGACGACTTGCCGAAAACCGCCACTGGAAAGATTCAACGCTTCAAGCTGCGCGAAATATCATAAGGTGATACATGCAGAATCCCGCTGTCGAGACGCCCGCCAGTCACTTCGCCGACTTGCCTGCTACCGCGTCGCATGGACCGTTGCGCATCGAATATCGTTGGCTTAACGCTGCGGCGAACGCGGCGCCCATCGCCGTGTTTCTACACGAAGGACTCGGCTCGATTGCAATGTGGCGCGACTGGCCGCAAACATTGTGCGAGCGTCTGGGCATGCGTGGGCTCGTGTATTCGCGTCCCGGTTACGGAAGGTCGACACCGCGAGAGCATCACGTCAAATGGCCGATGCATTTCATGACCGACCAGGCGCGCGATGTTCTGCCCGCGCTTCTCGACGCGCTTCACATCGACACGCGCGAACGCCGACGCCTGTGGGTGATCGGCCATAGCGACGGCGGCTCGATCGCGTTGCTGTACGCGGCGCTTTTTCCCAACGCGCTGGCCGGTGCCGTGGCCATCGCACCGCACCTGTTCGTGGAAGACGTGTCCGTGCAAAGCATTGCGCAGACCAAGGTGCTTTACGAAACCACCGATCTGCGCGACAAGCTCTCGCGTTATCACGCGGACGTCGATTCCGCTTTTTATGGCTGGAACGATGTCTGGCTAAACCCGGCCTTCCGGCAATGGTCGATTGCGGAGCAACTCGCGCCGATCGACAAGCCGCTGCTCGCCGTGCAAGGCCATGACGACAACTACGGCACGATGGCGCAGATCGATACGATCCAGGAGTACGTGCCGCATGCGCAACTCGCAAGACTCGACGCGTGCGGGCATTCGCCGCATCGCGACGCGCCGGATCGGCTGAACGACGTGATTGCCGCGTTCGTGTCGGAACACCAGTAGCCGCCGTTATGCCGCCGTTATGCCGCGGTTCCTGAGCAGTCGTTACCGCGGCGAATCCCCAATATTCATCAAATCCTCAAATTTCCAAAACTTCATAAAAGTTACACAGGTAAGCGGCTATTCTCCTTGCATCGCTGAGCTGGGCATACCGATGCCCGCGCGTTCCCCGTGCTGGAGACATCGCCATGTCCTTTCTGTGGAAGCCGTGCATTGCCCTGCATCGCAAACGTTTGGCGATCGCGCTCGCGGCGTTGCCGCTTTGCGCGCTGCTCCCCGCCTGCGGCAACGACGACACGAACGCGGCCGACATGAGCAAGTCCAGCTCCGCTGCAAACGCGGCCGATAACGGCACCAATCCGGTGCTATCGGCGAATCCGTCTTCCGTATCGCCCGCGCTTGCCGCCGTCACGATTCAAAGCCCAGCACTACCCGCACCAAACGCCGACGTGGCATTGTCCGCCGCCGCGCCGACGCCGCTTGCCACACCCGTGATCCATACTGTTGACTGAGTCCCGCGTTTCACGCGACGCGCGGCTCATGCTTGCGCGCCGCGCGGAGCGCTCCCCACTGAAGACACCCAGGCTCATACCATGACTTCAAAAAACCGCCGTGATTTTCTACGTTCGGCCGCGCAGGCCGCAGGCTCGTTCACCGCGTTGAGCATGTTGCCGGCCGGCATCCGCAACGCGCTCGCGATTCCCGCGAACAGCAAGACGGGCACGATCCGCGACGTCGAGCATATCGTCGTGCTGATGCAGGAAAACCGCTCGTTCGACCACTACTTCGGCGCGCTGCGCGGCGTGCGCGGTTTCGGCGACACGCGCGCGGTCAATCTGCCAAACGGCAAGCCGGTGTGGTATCAGCCGCTCGCCGCCGATGCCGGCTACGTGCTGCCGTTCCGCCCGAGCGCGCCGAACCTCGGCCTGCAGTTCCTGCAAGACCTCGCACACGACTGGAACACGACGCACGCCGCATGGAACGGCGGCCGCTACGATCAATGGGTGCCCGCCAAAAGCGCGACGACGATGGCCTACCTCACGCGCGAGGACATTCCGTTTCACTATCAGCTCGCCGACGCGTTCACCATCTGCGACGCGTATCACTGCTCGCTGATGGGCCCGACCGACCCGAACCGCTACTACATGTGGGCGGGCGGCGTGGGCAACGACGGCACGGGCGGCGGACCGGTCATCGACAATTCGGAGCTCGGCTACGGCTGGTCGACTTACCCCGAAGTCCTGCAAAACGCCGGCATTAGCTGGAAGATCTATCAGGACGTCGGCACGGGACTCGACGCCAAAGGTTCGTGGGGCTGGACGCAAAACCCGTACATCGGCAATTACGGCGACAACTCGTTGCTCTATTTCAACCAGTACCGCAACGCGCAGCCGGGCAACCCGCTGTACGACAACGCGCGCACGGGCACCAACGCATTGAAGGGCGACGGCTACTTCGACGTTCTGAAGCGCGACGTACAGAACAACGCGCTGCCGCAAGTCTCGTGGATCGTCGCACCGGAAGCCTATTCCGAGCACCCGAACTGGCCCGCCAATTACGGCGCGTGGTACATCGACCAGGTGTTGCAGATTCTCACGTCGAATCCCGAGGTGTGGAGCAAGACCGTACTCCTGATCAATTACGACGAGAACGACGGCTTCTTCGACCACATGGTGCCGCCATGCGCGCCGAGCTCGAACGCGGACGGTCTTTCCACCGTCGATACCGTCAACGAGATTTATCCGGGCGACGCGAAGAACGTTGCCGCGCCCTACGGTCTCGGTCCGCGCGTGCCGATGCTCGTCGTCTCGCCGTGGTCCAAAGGCGGCTATGTGTGCTCGCAGGTGTTCGACCATACGTCGGTGATCCGTTTCATCGAACAGCGCTTTGGCGAGCAGCACAATCTCGCCGAGTCGAACATTTCGCCGTGGCGTCGCGCGGTGTGCGGCGATCTTACATCGGCGTTCAACTTCAGCAATCCGAACGACGCGTTCCCGAGCCTGCCGAGCACGAGCGCTTATGTGCCGGCCGATCAGAACCGCCATCCGGACTATGTGCCGCTGCCGCCGGCGATACAGGCCGTGCCGCGCCAGGAACCCGGCGTGCGCCCTGCCCGTGCGTTGCCGTATGAGATGTTTGTGCGCGTCCACGGCGAAGGTGCGGAAAAAACGCTGACCATGCGCTTCGTGAATACGGGCAGCGCGGCCGCGGTCTTTCAGGTGTATCGAGCGAATAGCGCCGACGCGCCGCGCACGTACACCGTGGAAGCCGGCAAGCGCTTGCAGGACGCGTTCGCGCTGAACGTGGACGGTACTTACGACTTCACCGTGCATGGTCCGAACGGTTTCTTGCGCCGCTTTACAGGCCGGCCGATTGCGCGTAGCTGGTGGGACGGCTCGGACATCGCTCGTCCGGAAGTACTCGAAGGCTATGACGTCGCGAACGGCAATCTGCAATTGCGCCTTGAAAACGTGGGCAGCGCGCATTGCAAGTTCACGATCGTCAATGCGTACGACCCGAAGCACGCGATCAAACGCGTGGTGCGCGGCGGCGATACGGACGAGTTGTATCTCGATCTTCGCAATGCGCACGGCTGGTACGATCTGTCGATCACCGTCGATACGGACCCGCTGTTCGCGCGCCGTTTCGCGGGCCATGTGGAGACCGGCAAGAGCAGCATGAGCGATCCTGCACTGGGCGCGTGATCGCGTAGTCAATCGGGCAAGCTCGAACGGCCGCTGCATTAGAAATGCAGTGGCCGTTTTTTATTTCGCCGAGGGTTTTTGCTGCTGCGTCTGCATCGCGAGGTCGGACATTGTGAGCAACGCCGCGAACGTGACGACCATCGTCGCGGAGATCACCCATGCTGCCGACGAGCAGACGCGCGGCATTCAGGAAGTGAGCTGCGCGGGCTCAAGCCTCGAAGTCGAGCCCGCCGATTAATGACACGGGCTCCGCTTGCGTGTGCGACGAAAAATCGAGTTCGCGCGCGTGGCGCCATGCCTGCAGCTTGCGAGGCAGCGCGGCCAGATAGCGCGCAAAACGCGCCTGCCCTTCGTCTTTCATGAGCCGCTCGATTTCGTCGCTGTCCCACGTCAGATACAGATTCAACGGATGCGCGTAATGCGCGATGTGCTCGAGCGGCGCCGCATGAATACGAAGTCGTGTCGGACGACCAGGACCGCCATACGGCAGCACTTCCGTATGCACGGTCGTGGCGAAGCACGCAGCGATGGCCTCGGCAATGCGAGGCGCGAACTCAATATCGAAACGGTCGGCGGTGTCTGGGCGCATCTCATTCTCCGGCGTGCTGCGCAATGAGCGAAGCATCGTAGCACGCGCAATGCGGCCTCCGGCGAGCGCCTTTTCCCGCCCTCTTCTTCGGGCGACGCTTATCCCCGCGTTATCCCGCGCGCTTGGCCTTCTGCGCGCGGCTATTGCGCCTGCGAACCACGAAGCCGATCAGCGCCGCCAGCGCGGCCGTGGCCGCATAGCCCGCGAGGCGAATGGCTTGCTCGCCCGGTAAGCGCGCGACCAGCAGCGCGGCAACGGCGCATGCAAGAACCGCGAGCACGACGAGCAATGCATTTGACCGCTTCATTCTGGTGTCCCCTGACGTTTTGACGTGCTGCGTGCCGGCGCGTGCGCGCTCTTTTTCTCAGCATACTCGCGGCAAGCGCGCGAATGCGCAATGGTCTTTAACCCGCAAACCGCGCTTCAGGCGACGCGGCCTCTTCCGCTCGCGCGTGCCTGCTCCAGAATGAATTCGATGAAGGTTGCCGCCGCGCGCGTGTGATGGCGGTTCGGCATATAAAGCAGGTACATGTTGGTGCCGAAGATGCTCAGGCGCCATTCGTCGAGCGTCGTCACGACATCGCCGCGTTGCAGATCGTCATGCACCACATAGTCGGGCACGATGCCCACACCGAGTCCCGCGAGCACCGCCTGCCGCAAAAACAGAAAGTTCTCGGAGATGATGGTCGGCTCCAGCAGCACCTCGTGGCGCTCGTCGCGCAGATACGCGGCAACGCGCAATTGCCGGCCGACCACTGCGGCGGTGATCAACGGCGTGGTGCGCAGATCGTCGAGTTGCGTCGGCATGCCATGCGTGTCGGCGAAGGCGCGCGACGCGCACGCAACGTAGCGCACCGCTCCCATGTCGCGCGCGACGAGATTTTGCGGCGGCTCGGACATCACTCGCACGGCGATGTCCACTTCGTCGCGCATCAGGTCTTCGACGCGATTCTCGAACAGCACGTCGAGCACGATGCCGGGATAAAGGCGCTTGAACCCGATCAGCCACTCGGACATCACGAGTTGACCGTAACCGCTCGGCACGCTGAGGCGCACTCGCCCTTGCAGGCTTTGCCCGAGCGTCGTCACCGATTCGCGCGCGGCCAGCAACGCGTTCTGAATCGCGCGGCCATGTTCGTACAACTGCAGACCGATCTCCGTAGCCTCGACCCGGCGCGTGGTGCGCCGCACGAGTTGCAGGCCGACCGAGCGCTCGAGCTGATTGAGGTGATAGCTCACGTTCGCGCGGCTCATCTTCAGGCGCCGCGCGGCCTCGCTCAGGTTGCCCGCGTCGAGTATCTCGACCAGCAGGGTTAGCGAATTGACGTCCACAAAACCGGCCTTTGTCAAAGTTATTTTGACAGTCTGTCAATCGTTGATGTGATTGTCAATGAACCTTGACCGCTCCACAATCGTGAGCATTCGCGAGACGTGGCATGCGGCAGCCCACCGTCTGCGCGCCGAGACAATCAAAGGAGACGCGCCCATGACCCTCACCTCTTCCACCGACACTTCAGCCGACGTCGTCACGCGCGAATTGCGCGGCAAGGTGCTGCTCGTCACGATCGACCACGCGCCCGTCAACGCGCTTTCCGCCGACGTGCGGCGTGGCCTGCTCGCCGCAATCGAAGCCGCCGACAGCGACCGTTCGGTCGAAGCGGTGCTGCTCGTCGGCGCGGGCCGCAACTTCATCGCCGGTGCGGATATTCGCGAGTTCGGCAAGCCGCCGGTGCCGCCGTCGCTGCCGGACGTGTGCAACCGCATCGAGGCGTGCACGAAGCCGGTCGTCGCCGCGATTCACGGCGCGGCGCTCGGCGGCGGTCTCGAAGTGGCGCTCGCCGCGCACTACCGGATTGCCGTCGAAGGCGCGAAGCTCGGCTTGCCCGAGGTGCAGCTCGGCCTGCTGCCCGGCGCGGGCGGCACGCAGCGCACGCCGCGCCTGATCGGCGCAGAGGCCGCGCTCGATCTGATCCTGAGCGGCCGCCATGCGAGCGCGAAGGAAGCGCTCGCGCTCGGACTCGTCGACCGGTTGGGCGCGAGCGGCGACGTGCTCGCCGAAGGCCTCGCCTATGTGCATGAACTGCTTGCCGGCGATGCAGCGGTGCGTCGCACGCGCGACGCCGGCGCGTTGAGCGATCGCGCCGCCAGTCTCGCGGCGGTCGCCGCGGCGCGTGCCGAGACCGCGAAGAAATCCCGCGGTCTGTTCTCGCCGCTGAAGATCGTCGATGCAATCGAGGCCGCGATCACGCAGCGCTTCGAAGAAGGCTTGCGTGTCGAGCGTCAGCTCTTCCTGCAATGTCTCGACAGTCCGCAGCGCGCCGGCTTGATTCATGCGTTTTTTGCGGAGCGCGAAGTGTTGAAAGCGCCCGAGACACGCGATGCAAAACCGCGCGCACTGAATGCAGTCGGCGTGGTCGGCGGCGGCACGATGGGCGCGGGCATTGCGGTCGCGGTGCTCGACGCGGGCCTGCCAGTGACGATGATCGAACGCGACGAGGCGTCGTTGGCGCGGGGCCGCGCGCACATCGAGAAGGTCTACGACGGCCTCATCGCGAAGGGCCGCCTGAGTGCCGCAAAGAAAGACGAGTTCATGGCGCGCTGGACCGGCAGCACCTCATACGATGCACTGTCGAACGCGGACCTCGTGATCGAGGCCGTGTTCGAAGACCTGGCCGTCAAGCAGGCAGTCTTCGCCGAACTCGACCGCGTCTGCAAAGCGGGCGCCGTGCTCGCGACCAACACCTCGTATCTCGACATCGACGCGATTGCCGCCAGCATTTCGCGGCCCGCCGACGTGATCGGCCTGCACTTCTTCTCGCCGGCCAACATCATGAAGCTGCTTGAAGTCGTCGTGCCGCAAGCCGTGAGCGCCGACGTCGTCGCGACCGCGTTCGAACTCGCGAAGAAGCTGCGCAAGACGCCGGTGCGTGCGGGCGTATGCGACGGCTTTATCGGCAATCGCATTCTGGCCGTCTATCGCAGCGCGGCGGACGCGATGATGGAAGACGGCGCGTCGCCCTACCAGATCGACGCTGCGGTGCGCGCATTCGGCTTTCCGATGGGACCGTTTCAGGTGGTCGATCTCGCGGGCGGCGACATCGGCTGGGCCGCGCGCAAACGGCGCGCCGCGACGCGCGATCCCACGGCGCGCTATGTGCAGATCGCCGACCGCCTCTGCGAGCGCGGCTGGTTCGGCCAAAAAACCGGCCGTGGATTCTATCTGTACCCCGAAGGATCGCGCAGCGGCCAGCCGGACCCGGAAGTGGAGGCGATTATCGACGCCGAGCGCGAGCGCGCCGGCATCACGCCGCGCAATTTCACCGACGACGAGATCATTCGCCGCTACATGGCCGCGATGATCAACGAAGGCGCGAACGTCGTGCATGAGCGGATCGCGCTGCGTCCGCTCGACGTCGACGTAACGCTGCTGTATGGCTACGGTTTTCCTCGCTATCGCGGCGGTCCGATGAAATATGCGGACATGGTTGGCCTGCCGAGCATTCTCGCGGACATTCGCGGGTTCGCGAAAGAAGACCCGTTGTTCTGGCAAGCGTCGCCGCTGCTCGTTGAACTCGTCGAGCGCGGCGCGGATTTTGCGAGCCTCAATCAGACAATCTGACGCCGCTTGCCGGTGCTTGTCCGTGCTTGTCAGCAGAAGCATTCGAATCACAAAGGAACTGCGATGGACCTGAACTTTACGCCCGAAGAAGAAGCGTTCCGCGCCGAGGTACTCGCGTTTCTGCGCGACAAACTCCCGCGGCGTCTCGCCGACAAAGTGCACGGCGGCCGGCGGCTCACGCGCGAGGACATGGCCGAGTGGCACGCGATCCTCAACGAGCGCGGCTGGCTCGCGAATCATTGGCCGAAGGAATACGGCGGGCCCGGCTGGAACGCGGTGCAGAAATTCATCTTCGAGAACGAATGCGCGCTGGCCGGCGCACCGCGCGTCGTGCCCTTCGGCGTGAATATGCTCGGACCCGTGTTGATCAAATACGGCAGCGACGCGCAGAAACGCCACTGGCTGCCGCGCATTCTCGATGGTTCCGACTGGTGGTGCCAGGGCTATTCGGAACCGGGCGCGGGCTCCGATCTCGCGTCGGTGAAAACCACGGCCGTGCGCGGCGTCGATGCGGACGGCGAGCATTACATCGTCAATGGACAGAAGACGTGGACCACGCTCGGCCACTACGCGAACATGATCTTCTGCCTCGTGCGCACCGCGACCGACGTCCGCAAGCAGGAAGGCATCAGCTTCCTGTTGATCGACATGAAAACGCCGGGCGTCGAAGTAAGGCCGATCATCACGCTCGACGGCGAGCACGAAGTGAATGAAGTGTTTTTCACGGACGTGCGGGTGCCGGCTGCCAATCTCGTCGGCGAAGAAAACAAGGGATGGACATACGCCAAATATTTGCTGACGTATGAGCGCACGAATATCGCGGGCGTCGGCTTTTCGGTGGCGGCATTCAACCGGCTGCGCAAGATCGCGGCGAAACAGCGGCGCAATGGGCGGCCTCTCGCGGACGACCCGTCGTTCGCGGCGCGCATGGCGCGCGTCGAAATCGATCTCGAGAACATGAAGACGACCAACCTGCGCGTGATCGCCGCGGTGGCGGGCGGCGGCGTGCCGGGCGCCGAAAGTTCGATGCTGAAAATTCGCGGCACGGAGATTCGCCAGGAGATCTCGTCGCTCACGCGCCGCGCGATGGGACCGTATGCGCAGCCCTTTATCGAAGAAGCGTTGCACGACGGTTATCAAGGCGCGCCCGTTGGTCCCGACGAAGCGGCGAGCGCGGCTTCGCAATACTTCAACAATCGCAAGCTGTCGATCTTCGGCGGATCGAATGAGATTCAGAAGAACATCATTTCCAAAATGATCCTCGGACTGTAGAAGGAAACGGACATCATGAACTTCCAGCACACCGAAGATCGCCGGATGATCGCCGATACGCTGAACCGCTTTATCAGCGAACAGTATGGCTTCGCGACGCGCGACCGGATCGCGCGATCGGCGCATGGTTTCAGCAGTGAGTTGTGGAATCGTTTCGGAGAGCTAGGCATTATCGGCGCGTTGTTCGATGAAGCGAGCGGCGGCTTCGGCGGCGGCGGCTTTGATATTGCAGTCGTGTTCGAGAGCCTCGGGCGCGGGCTCGTGGTCGAGCCGTTTCTCGATACGCTCATCGTCGGCCAGGCCATTGCTCGCAGCGGCAATGACGCGCAGCGGGCGTTGCTCGGCGGATTGATCGACGGCTCGCGTATTGTGGCGCTCGCGCACGGCGAGCCGGATAGTCACTACGAACTCGCCCGAGTGACGACGCGCGCCGAGCGCAATGGCGATGGCGATGGCAGCGCGTGGCGATTGAATGGCGCCAAGGCGGTGGTTCAGCACGGCGAGCAGGCTGCCCTCTTCCTCGTGTCGGCGCGCCCCGAAGGTGCGGACGATTCCGAAGCCGGCGTGACGCTGTTTCTGGTGCCTCGCGATGCGCCGGGCGTGAGCGTGCGCGGTTATCCGAAGATCGACGGCGGGCGCGCGGCCGAAGTGAGCTTCGAGAACGTCATACTCGGCGACGACGCTTTGCTCGGCGCAGCGGGCGAAGGTTTCGCAACGCTCGAATATGCGATTGCATGCGGCGTGCTCGCGCTCTGCTCGGAAGCGGTCGGCGCGATGGACGTCGCGAAGGACTACACGCTCGACTATCTGCGCACGCGCAAGCAGTTCGGCGTGGCGATCGGCAGCTTCCAGGCATTGCAGCACAGAATGGCCGACATGCTGCTCGAAATCGAACAGGCGCGCTCAGCGGTAATCAACGCCGCGGCCGCGTTAGGTGCGGAACGCAAGGTGCGCGAGCGCGCGGTGTCGGCGGCGAAATACAGCATCAGCAGGATCGGTGCGCTCGTCGCGCAGGAGTGCATTCAACTGCATGGCGGGATCGGCATGACGTGGGAACTGCCGCTCGCTCATTACGCAAAGCGGCTTGTGATGATCGATCATCAGCTTGGGGATGAGGATCATCATTTGGAGCGGTTTGTGGAGTTGGGGCGAGAGTGACGATTGTTGAACGCAGTCGTCCGGGGGCTTAGGACTGCCGCTGCTAGAATTGGCTGTTCAGACTTTGCAGGCGCAACGCCGGCCGTATGCGAATCGATCCGTACAGCCTCGAGCTGTTCATCTCCGTCGTGCAGGAAGGCTCGATTGCTCGCGCCGCCAGCCGCAATCACATTGCCGCTTCCGCATTGAGCCGGCGTATCGCGGATCTGGAGTCGGCAATGGGCCTCGCGTTGCTGATTCGTTCGCCGTCGGGAGTCGAGTTGACGGAGGCCGGGCGGCATGCCTTTTCTCGTGCGGTGTCGGTCCACGATCAGTTGCAGTCATTCGCCCGCGAGGTGCAGTCGCTCAGCGGCGAGGTCGCCGGCGTCGTGCGTCTGTATGCGAACGCATCGGCGATTGTCGGCTTTTTGCCCGAGCGGCTGAAGGCATTTCAGGCCCACTACCCGCTCGTGCGAATCGCACTCACCGAGCAGATCAGCGACGAGGTCATCCGCGCCTGCATGGACGACCGCGCCGACGTCGGCATTTCTGCAAGCGGCAAAGCATCCGGCGGACTGGAATCATGGCACTTCGCCGATGACCCGCTGATGGTCGTGCTCCCTCTCGATCATGAACTCGCCGCGCTCGAGGCGCCGACCTTCAGCGACCTGCTCCGCTTTCCGCTCGTTGCGCTGCAGGCCGGCGGCTCGCTGGATCTGCTCATCAAGGAGCGCGCCGACGCAGCGCGAACGCCGCTCAAGCTGTCCGTTACCGTCAACAGTTTCGACGCGCAGTGCCGGATGGTCGAAGCAGGACTTGGCATCGGTATTGTGCCGACGAGCGCCGCGTCCGCGTTCGCCGGATCGCATGCGTTCGTGCGCCGGCCGCTCGATGAAATCTGGGCGACGAGCCGCACGCTGCGGGTTCATGCGCTGCGCAAATCGTCGCGTCTGAAGGCGGTCCAGGCGTTGATTGAAGCGCTGACAGGTCCTGCCAGTTAAAGAGACGTCGGCGGACCATCACAAGCCCCTTGCAAGCCCTTCGTGAGGCCATCGCCAATCGCGATGCCCCGTTTGCCGATCCAGCACTTCGCGCTGCTCTCGCCGCCATCTAGATTCGGGTAGAAGGAGAAGTGGATGGCAAAACTGGATTTGACTGGCCGCGTACTGTTTCTTTGCGCGGACCCCGAACGGATCGCGCAACAGCTCGACGGTACGGATCTGAACCCCGCGACGGCAGGCAGCTTGAGAGACGACGTGTCGACGGACGAGATCACGCCGATGAGCGTGCTGACCCGCTTCGACGAACGCCTTGGCCGGGTGCCTTATGTGGGGTTCCGTGCAGGCGATACAAATCCGATCGGTATCGACGCCATTCGCAACGGCGGCTTTCGCGTGACGGTGGCGGGCAACCGGTACGGCAAAGGATCGTCGCGCGAACATAGTCCGCTCGCGGAATATCGCGCCGGCATCCGGCTCGTGATCGCGCGGAGCTTCGAGCGCATCTATCGTCAGAATGCGGACAACCTCGGGCTCTTTACGTCGACGGACTTCGGCCTGATCGAACGCATCCAGCGAGGCGAGCCGATCGACGTCGAAGAGCTCGTCGCCTCGCGCGATAGCCTCGCCGCTGCGATTCTGACAAGCGGCGGCCTGCTGCGTTACGGCGCGCAAAACATGCGCCAAATCCGCTCGACAACTTCCGCGGCCAATGCCGATGCAAATGTCGCTGACGCCAACAACGCGCAGCCGCGCACGCTCGCGCAAAAAATCCTCGACCGTCACGCGCATTCCACCGATGCAACCGGCGACACGCCGACGCCCGGCAGCGGCGCGTTCGTCCGCGCGGATTGGCGCTTCATCCACGAGTACTACACGGGCATGGCCACGCACATGCTGCATGCCACATTCGGCAAGCCGCTCACGCTGAGCGATCCCGACACGATTCTCGCGTTCGAGGATCACCTGTCGTATTCGCACAAGAGCGAGCTTCATGTGCGCAACGGCCTGCTGCCCGACGTGCGCGAACTGTCGGCGGCGCATCGTCAGTTCGCGCGCGACTACGCGATCACGAATCACGGCTATCTGAGCGAAGTCGACGGCAGCTTCACCGAAGGTTCAGAAGGCATCTCGCACGCGATGATGGCCGAGCGTTACGCGCTGCCCGGGCAACTGATTGTCGGCACCGATTCGCATACGCCGCATAGCGGCGCCTTGGGCTGTCTCGCGTTCGGCGTCGGCACGACCGACATGGCGAATGCGTTTGTCACAGGCGCGGTGCGCATGACCGTGCCCGAATCGCTGCGGGTTAATTTCAACGGCGCGGTGGCGCCGGGCGTCACCGCGAAAGACCTCGTGCTGCACTTGCTGGCCGAACCGCGCATACGTGCGGGTGCGGGCGTCGGAAAGGTGTTCGAGTTCGCCGGCAGCGCTGTCCATCAATTGACGACCGACGAGCGAACCACGCTCACCAACATGACGGCCGAGCTGGGCGGCTTCTCCGGCATTGTCGCGCCCGATGAAGAAACCGTGCGCTTTTTGAAGGAGCGCCGCGGCATCGACTTCGGCCTCGAACCGTGGATGCAGAGCGATGCGGGCGCGACATACGCCGACGTCATCGATATAGACTGCACGCACATTTCGCCGATGCTCGCCGCGCCCGGCGATCCGGGCAACGGCATTGCGCTGCGCGATCTAGCGCAACGCCCGAAGGTGGACATCGCGTATGGCGGCTCGTGCACGGCAGGCAAGCGCGAGGACTTCGATCACTATCACGAGGTGCTCGCATGGGCGCTCGCGCGCGGCTTGCGGGTGCCGTCAGGTGTGAAGCTGTTTCTTCAGTTCGGCACGTCGGAGGTTCGCGATTACTGCGTGAAACGCGGCTATATCGACGCGTTCGAGCAGGCCGGCGCGATCCTGCTGCAACCCTCGTGCGGCGCATGCGCCAATTGCGGACCGGGCTCGTCCACCGACGCGGACCAGGTCACGATCAGCGCGATCAACCGCAATTTCTCGGGCCGCTCCGGGCCTGGGCAAGTATGGCTCGCGAGTCCGCCGACGGTCGTTGCAAGCGCGCTTGCGGGCAAAATCGCTTCGTTTGCCGAATTGCAGGAACAGCACCGCTAACGGCCGCGGGGCAAGTTGTGACATATTCAAAAAGAGATGCAGATACAGGAGACAGGCATGGCCATTCTGGAGGGCGCGTCATCGCTACGCGTCGGTAATGACGCAGCACAAGCCGAAGCGGCCACGGTCGCCGGCATCGGAACAATTTCCGCCCGCCTCGACAGACTTCCCGCGACGCGCGCGGTCTGGAAGCTGATCCTGCTGCTCAGTCTCGGATTCTTTTTCGAGCTGTACGATCTTCTCTTCACGGGCTACGTCGCGCCCGGTCTCGTGAAAAGCGGCATTCTCACGCCCACGACGTCGGGGCTCTTCGGCACGTCCGGCGTCGCGAGCTTCGTCGCCGCCCTGTTCGCCGGGCTGTTCGTCGGCACGATCGCGTGCGGCTTTCTCGCCGACCGTTTTGGCCGGCGAGCGATCTTCACGTGGTCGCTGCTGTGGTACATGGCGGCGAACACGGTGATGGCCTTCCAGGACACCGCACACGGCCTCAATTTATGGCGCTTCGTTTCAGGCATGGGCATCGGCGTTGAACTCATCACCATCGGCACCTACCTGTCCGAACTCGCGCCGAAGCACTTGCGCGGCAGGGCTTTTGCGGTGTGTCAGGCGATCGGCTTTTCCGCGGTGCCTGTCGTGGCGTTTCTTTCGTATCTGCTCGTACCGAGAACGCCGTTCGGACTCGACGGCTGGCGCTGGGTCGTGCTGCTCGGCGGCATCAGCGCACTCTTCGTCTGGTACTTCCGGCGAAATCTGCCGGAAAGCCCGCGCTGGCTGGCGAGCAAGGGGCGAATTCGCGAAGCCGACGAAGTGCTCGCGCGTCTGGAAGAAAAAGTCGCACAGCAATACGGCAAGCCGCTGCCTGAGCCTGGGCCCGCGGCGCCGGTGCCGCGCAAGGCGCGATTCGCCGACATGTGGCAGCCGCCCTATCGCAAGCGCACGCTGATGCTAATCGTCTTCCATATTTTCCAGACCGTCGGCTTCTACGGTTTCGCCAACTGGGTACCGACGCTGCTGGTCAAGCAAGGCATCACGGTGACCTCGAGCCTGCTCTATACGACGGTGATCGGCCTGGCCGCGCCGCTCGGTCCGTTGCTTGGCTACTGGATCGCGGACCGCTTCGAACGCAAGCATGTGATCGTGTGCATGGCCGCGATCAATATCGTGAGCGGATTGCTGTTCAGCCAGGCCTCGGCGGCGGTGATGATCGTGACGCTCGGCGTGCTGCTGACGCTCGCCGGCAACATCATCTCGTTCACCTATCACACGTATCAGCAGGAGCTTTATCCGACGGCGATCCGCGCGCGTGCGGTGGGCTTCGTGTATTCGTGGAGCCGGTTGTCTGCTGTGTTCAGTTCGTTTGTGATCGCGTTTATGCTGAGGGAGTTCGGCGTGACGGGTGTGTTTGTGTTTATCGCGAGCGCGATGGCGCTGGTGATTGTCGCGATCGGTTTGATGGGGCCGCGGACGTTGGGGAAATCTTTGGAGAGTATTTCACACTGAATGCGTCACACTGAATGCGTCGCACTGAATGCGCGATTGGCGGGGCACGCTGTGGTGCAAATGAAAAAGGCCTTACAAGCGATGCTTGTAAGGCCTTGATTCTTTGGTCGGGGCGAGAGGATTTGAACCTCCGACCACCTGCACCCCATGCAGGTACGCTACCAGGCTGCGCTACGCCCCGAACAGCAAGAAATTATAACAGACACTTCATTCGATGAGAACCGCCGCCACCAACAAAGCCATTAGCGATTCAACAGGTCGATCACGTGAAGCAGCTCTTTGCGCAACTGTTCGACGTCGACGGCAACCGTGGTCGGCGCCGGCGGTGCGACGCCCTCGACCTGGTCGCCCGCTGCGGCCGGCGCACCGTGCGCGCCGCCGCCATGCGAATCGAGCCGGTTGCGCGCACCGTTGATCGTGAAACCCTGCTCGTACAACAGCTCGCGAATCCGCCGGATCAACAACACCTCGTGATGCTGATAGTACCGGCGATTACCGCGCCGCTTCACCGGCCGCAACTGCGTAAACTCCTGCTCCCAATAGCGCAGCACATGCGGCTTCACACCGCATAGTTCGCTGACCTCACCAATCGTGAAGTAGCGTTTCGCTGGAATCGGAGGCAAGACGACTTTTTCCATCGTCGCTGTCATCGTCAGTTAGCCGTCGTGGTGGGTTGCGCAGGAACGCGCCAGTCGATCAGCGCGTGAAGCTCGCTTCCGCGCCGTTCTCGACCAGAGCCTTCAGCTTTTGACTTGCATGAAACGTCACAACGCGGCGCGCGGCGATCGGAATCGCCTCGCCGGTTTTCGGGTTTCTGCCGGGACGCTGCGGCTTGTCGCGCAACTGGAAGTTGCCGAAGCCCGACAGCTTGACGCTGTCGCCGCTCTCGAGCGCGTCGCGGATCACCTCGAAAAACGCCTCGACCATGTCTTTCGCTTCCCGCTTGTTGAGCCCGACATTGTCGAACAGCAACTCGGCAAGTTCCGCTTTGGTGAGCGTCGGCGTTTCAGTTGAAACGGCGGCGGGTGATGTCGGAATTTCTCGAATCATGGCGCTGCGTTGCGCCGTAAGAAGGGCTTCGAAATCACTCGAGTTCATTTCATTCATATCTATCAAATGGCGCGCCAGACAGAAAACAAAGGATGCGGAAACAGCCGTGCAATTGTTAAATGCGGGTTATCCGCGCAACCGTGCGCCATATACTCGAGCCAGACGTTCCACCAGAGTCTGAATGGCCAGATCGACCGTTTCGTCCTGAAGGGTCCCGCCAGTATCTTGCAAGGTAACTCGGAACGCAAGGCTTTTCTCGTGAGCCGCCAGACCGCCGGAAGTGTTTGATTTTGGACGGAATTCGTCGAAAAGCGCAACCTTCTGAACGGTCTTGCAGGCGGGCTCGGACTGGGCCTTCTGGAGCTCGTCGAGAAGCGCCTGCACCTCGATTTTCTGATCGACAACCACTGCGATATCGCGTCGCACCGGCGGGAATTTAGACACTTCCGACGGCGTGGGCAATACGCGTTGCATTAATGCATCCGCTTCAAGTTCAAACAGAATCGGCGCATGCGGTAAATCATATTTTTGCATCCAGCGCGGATGCAATTCGCCAATCCAGCCGATCGCGCGGCCATCGAGTTCGATGCGTGCGCTGCGCCCCGGATGCAGCGCCGGATGCTCCGCTTTCACGAAGCGCGCCGCCGCCGGCGCGAGCAACGTCTCGACGTCGGCCTTCACGTCGAAGTAGTCGACCGTACGCGCGGGTGCGCCCCACTGTTCGTCGAGCGCCGGACCGTACGCGAGGCCTCCGATCATCTTCGGCTGCGCGAAGCCTTCGACCGTCAGCTCGCCCGCCTTGATCGACGGATCGTGCAGGAACACGCGGCCCGCTTCGAACACGCGCACGCGGTCGGCGGCGCGCCGGTTCAGGTTCGTGCGCAGCACGTGGATGAGGCTGCCGAACAGCGTCGTGCGCATGACCGACAACTGGCTCGCGATCGGGTTCAGCAAACGCACCGGCTTGTCGTTGCCGGCGAAGTCCTGTTCCCACTCGGCATCGACGAAACTGAAGTTCACCGTTTCCGCGTAATCGCGCGCGGCAAGCGCGTGGCGGATAGTGTGGATCGAGCGGCGCGTTTCGTGGGTCGCGCGCATCTCGCTCTTCGCGACGGGCGGACGCGCCGGAATCTTTTCGAAACCGTAGATGCGCGCGACTTCCTCGATCAGGTCCTCTTCGATTTCAATGTCGAAACGGTACGACGGCGGCATGACCGAGAAGGTGTCCCCGTCGCGTTCGAATTTAAGGCCGAGGCGCGTGAAGATCTGCGCGATTTCGTCAGCGCCGATCGCAACGCCAATGATGCGGTTCGCACGCGACACACGCATCTTCACCGGCTCGCGCTGCGGCACGTTGACGATCTGGTCGTCCACCGGCCCCGCCTCGCCACCGCAAATGTCGAGGATGAGTTGCGTGATGCGCTCGATATGTTCGACGGTGCTCGCGTAATCGACGCCGCGCTCGAAGCGATGGCCGGCGTCCGTCGAGAAGTTGTACTTGCGCGAGCGGCCGCGAATGCTGTCGGGCCACCAGAACGCGGCTTCGAGGTAGATGTTGGTGGTGTCGAGCGTGACGGCCGTGCTGTCGCCGCCCATGATGCCCGCGAGACTTTCGATATGCCGCTCGTCGGCGATCACGCCCACGGTTTCGTCGACTTCGACAGTGTTGCCGTTCAGCAGCTTGAGCGTTTCGCCCTTGCGGCCCCAACGCACGTCCATGCCGCCGTGGATCTTGTCCAGATCGAACACGTGCGACGGACGGCCCAACTCGAGCATCACGTAATTGGAAATATCGACGAGCGCCGAGATGCTGCGCTGACCCGAACGCTCCAGACGTTCGATCATCCATTGCGGCGACTTCGCACGCGCATTCACGCCGCGGATGACGCGACCCGAGAAACGTCCGCACAGATCGGGCGCTGAAATTCTGACAGGCAGCGTCTCGTTGAGCTTGACCTCGACTGGCTTGATCTCGAGCGGACGCAACGGTGCGCCGGTGATCGCGGACGTTTCGCGCGCCACGCCGAACACCGACAGGCAGTCCGCCTTGTTCGGCGTCAACTTGATTTCGAAAATGGTGTCGTCGAGATTCAGCGTTTCGCGGATGTCCTGGCCGATCGGCGTGTCTTCCGGCAGGATCATCAGGCCGCTATGATCTTCGGACAGCTTCAGCTCGCGCGCGGAGCACAGCATGCCCTGGCTTTCCACGCCGCGCAGCTTCGAAAGCTTGATCGCGAACGGCGCGCCGCCCTCTTCGGCCGGCGGCAGTTGTGCGCCGACCAGCGCGACCGGCACCTTGATGCCGGGCGCCACGTTCGGCGCACCGCATACGATGTTCAGCGTCGCGCCCGTGCCGGCGTTCACCTGGCAGACGTTGAGCTTGTCCGCGTCCGGATGCTTGACGACTTCCAGCACCTGACCGACCACGATCTTCGAGGTCGGCGGCGCGGCCGGCCGCAGGTCTTCCACTTCGAGACCCGCCATCGTCAATGCGTGCGACAACTCGTCCGTGGTCAGTTGCGGATCGACAAAGGTTCTCAGCCAGGATTCCGGGAATTGCATGGTTCTGTGTACGTTCTGATCGGTTTAGGTCCACGTGACGCAGAGGCCAACTGTCACTGCTTGTCACTGCTTGTCACTGCGGGACGCTTTGGCGGCAGGCACTGCGTGTGTTGCCGCGCTCTATGCTCGTCGTCGCGCCGTGCGCGTTCGCTCGGGCGCGCTCAGTAGGCGCGCTTATAGGCGCGCTCAGGCAAATTGACGCAGGAAACGCAGGTCGTTTTCGAAGAACAGACGCAGGTCCTGCACGCCGTAGCGCAACATGGTGAGCCGCTCGAGGCCGCTGCCGAAGGCAAAGCCGATGTAGCGCTCCGGGTCGAGGCCCATGTTGCGGATCACCGTGGGATGAACCTGGCCGGAACCCGAAATCTCGAGCCACTTGCCCGCGTTCTTGCCCGTTTCGAACAACATGTCGATCTCAGCCGACGGTTCGGTGAACGGGAAATAAGACGGGCGGAAACGCACCTGAATATCGTCGCGCTCGAAGAACTTCTTGAGAAAGTCGGTATAGACGCCCTTCAGATCCGCGAAGCTGATGTTCTCTTCGATCCACAGGCCTTCGACCTGGTTGAACATGGGCGAGTGAGTCGCGTCGCTGTCCACGCGATACGTGCGGCCCGGCACGATCACCTTGATAGGCGGCGTGTTGGTGCGCGCGTAGCGGACCTGCATCGGGCTCGTATGCGTGCGCAGCAGCAGTTGAC
Organism: Paraburkholderia sp. RL17-368-BIF-A; assembly: GCF_046054045.1. Taxonomy (NCBI): domain Bacteria; kingdom Pseudomonadati; phylum Pseudomonadota; class Betaproteobacteria; order Burkholderiales; family Burkholderiaceae; genus Paraburkholderia; species Paraburkholderia sp. RL17-368-BIF-A. The sequence continues at coordinate 142,429 of NZ_JARESN010000013.1, read as the reverse complement.
GGCCGTCGGCATCTTTGCCGTCGACGTAGAACGTGTCCTGCATCGAACGCGCCGGATGGTTTTCCGGGCTGTTCAGCGAGGTGAAGTTGTACCAGTCGGTTTCGATCTCGGGGCCGTCGGCCACGTCGAAACCGATGCTGCCGAAAATCTGTTCGACGCGCTCCCATGTGCGCATCACCGGGTGCAGGCTGCCGGCATGGGCGCCGCGTCCCGGCAAGGTGACGTCGATCGCTTCGGCGGCGAGGCGCTGGTTCAGCAACGCGTCGGCCAGCGCCTGGCGGCGCGCCGTCAACGCGGCTTCGACCTGTTGCTTGACGAGGTTGATCCGTGCGCCTTCGGTCTTGCGCGTTTCGGGATCGAGTTTGCCAAGGCCCTTCAACAGTTCTGTCAGCGCGCCCGATTTACCGAGAAAGCGCGCTTTCTCGTTCTCGAGCGTGGTGACGTCGGAGGCTTCTGCGAAGGCTTTTTGCGCGTCGGCGACAATCTGGTCCAGATCCATTGATCCCATCATTTCAACGTCAGTGTTCTATCGAAACAAAACTGGTTCTACCAACAAAAACGGGGCTCGGTGAGGAGCCCCGTTTTTGTTGCAGCGTCACCGAGACTACCGGATGTTCGCTGCAACGAACCACGCAGTGTTAATTGCCAGAAGCGCAATCAGGCTGCAACGGCGGCTTTCACCTGCTGAACGATCGCAGCAAAAGCAGCCTTGTCGAACACAGCCATGTCGGCCAGCACCTTGCGGTCCAGTTCGATCGAAGCCTTCTTCAGGCCGTTGATGAACACGCTGTACGTCATGTCGTGCTGACGCACCGCCGCGTTGATACGCGTGATCCACAATGCACGGAACACACGCTTCTTGTTGCGGCGATCGCGGTAGGCGTACTGGCCTGCGCGCATGACCGCCTGCTTGGCGATGCGATAGACGTTATTGCGACGGCCGCGGTAACCCTTGGCCAGCTTGATGATCTTCTTGTGACGGGCCCGTGCGGTAACCCCACGTTTTACTCGAGGCATGTCTTGCTCCTATGAGTTTCGGTTAAGGGTTAAGCGAACGGCAGCATTGCGCGCACGGAGTTCAGATCGGAATCATGAACTGCCGTCGAACCGCGCAGATGGCGTTTGTTCTTGGTGGTCTTCTTGGTAAGAATGTGGCGCTTGAAGGCTTGACCGCGCTTGACGGTACCGCCCGGACGCACCACGAAGCGCTTCGCAGCACTCTTCTTGGTCTTCATCTTCGGCATGACAACTCCATTATTAGATGGATATGGGTGTGCGGTCGGCCAGTTGGCCATTACCCGCCCTTCGAAACCCATTCCACTTGGTATGCAGACCGCCGATACCGCCGGCAGCCGCTTTCAGGAAACGGCGCACGTTTGCACGAGCGCCGCTCCGAAACCTGCTGACGCCGCGCCGGACACCCGGCGTGACGCACTCGAACTTGACAACCAGAACGCGCGCCACATGGCGCGCCGCCGCTCTGACCGCTTACTTCTTTTTCTTCGGAGCGAGCACCATGATCATCTGGCGCCCTTCCATTTTCGGCATTTGCTCGACCTGACCTACTTCGTCGAGGTCGGTGCGCAGGCGTTCCAGCATGCGCATACCGATTTCCTGGTGAGCCATTTCGCGGCCACGGAAACGCAACGTGATTTTCGTCTTGTCGCCGTCTTCGAGAAAGCGAATGAGGTTGCGCAGTTTGACGTTGTAGTCACCGTCGTCAGTGCCCGGGCGGAATTTGACTTCCTTGACCTGAACGATCTTCTGCTTGAGCTTGGCCTCGTGCTGCTTCTTCGCTTCCGAGTACTTGAACTTGCCGTAGTCCATCAAGCGGCAAACCGGCGGAACCGCTTGCGGCGCGATTTCCACCAGATCCACGTCTTGCTGTTCCGACATGCGGAACGCATCAGCGAGTTTCACGATGCCGAGCGGTTCGTTCTCGACTCCGACCAGACGCACCTCGGGTGCCGTAATTTCACCGTTGATGCGGTGCGCAGACTTATCAGTAGCGATGTTACGTTTCCTCTAAAAATTAAAAAAACGAGCCGGGCTGCCAAGTGGCTCAGTTGAACGACTGCACGTCCAGGCGCAGACGCTCAATGAAGGTATCGACAGGCATCACGCCAAGGTCGACACCACCACGGGCACGCACGGCTACCGTTTGGGCTTCACGCTCCTTGTCGCCGACCACAAGCAGGTACGGCACCTTCTCAAGCGTGTGCTCACGTATTTTATAGCTAATCTTCTCGTTGCGCAAATCGGCCTCTACTCTAACCCCTTGTTTTTGCAACGATTGGGCTAGAGACTGGGCGTATTCGGCCTGACTTTCGGCGATATTCATCACCACCACCTGCATCGGCGCAAGCCAAGCGGGCATTGCACCGGCATGGTGCTCGATCAGGATGCCGAGAAAACGCTCCATTGATCCGACGATTGCCCGGTGCAGCATGATCGGCCGGCGACGGCTGTTGTCTTCCGCGACGTACTCCGCGCCGAGACGCTCCGGCAGCACCATGTCGAGCTGCAGCGTGCCACATTGCCACGAGCGGCCGAGCGCGTCCTTGATGTGATATTCCACCTTCGGACCATAGAACGCGCCTTCGCCCGGCAGTTCTTCCCACGTCACGCCGCACGCGGTCAGCGCTTCGCGCAGGCCCTGCTCCGCGCGATCCCACGTTTCGTCCGTGCCGGCGCGCGCATCAGGGCGCAGCGACAGCTTGATCTCGACATGATCGAAGCCGAAGTCGCTGTACACGCTCATGGCGAGCGTATTGAAAGCGATCGACTCGCTGATGAACTGGTCTTCCGTACAGAAAATGTGTGCGTCGTCCTGCACGAACCCGCGCACGCGCATCAAGCCATGCAGCGCGCCCGACGACTCGTTGCGGTGGCACGAGCCGAACTCCGCGTAACGCAGCGGCAGATCCCGATACGAGCGCAAGCCGTGGTTGAACACCTGCACGTGACCGGGGCAGTTCATCGGCTTGATCGCGTAGTCGCGCTTTTCCGATTCCGTCGTGAACATATTTTCACGATAGTTCTGCCAGTGGCCCGACGCCTCCCACAGCGACCGGTCCATGATCATGGGCGTCTTGATCTCCAGATAGCCGGCGTCGTTCACGCGGCGGCGCATGTACTGCTCGACCTGCTGCCACAACGTCCAGCCGCGCGGATGCCAGAACACCATGCCCGGTGACTCGTCCTGCATGTGAAACAGGTCAAGCTGCTTGCCGAGCTTGCGGTGATCGCGCTTCTCAGCCTCCTCGAGCATGTGCAGATACGCTTCCTGGTCTTCTTTCTTCGTCCAGGCCGTACCGTAAATGCGCTGCAACTGCTCGTTCTTCGAGTCGCCGCGCCAGTAAGCGCCCGCGACCTTCATCAGCTTGAAGACCTTGAGCTTGCCGGTGGACGGCACGTGCGGACCGCGGCACAGGTCGGTAAAGCCGCCGTGCGAGTACAGCTTGATTTCGTCGGTAGCGGGAATCGACTCGATGATCTCCGCCTTGTACTTCTCGCCGATGCTCTTGAAGTAGTCGACCGCTTCGCCGCGCGACACGACGCGGCGCGAAACCGGCTCGTCTTTCTTCGCGAGTTCCTGCATGCGCTTTTCGATCTTTTCGAGATCTTCGGGCGTGAAGGGACGGCTGTACGCGAAGTCGTAGTAAAAGCCGTTGTCGATCACCGGACCGATGGTGACCTGCGCTTCGGGATACAGGTCTTTCACCGCGTACGCGAGCAAATGCGCCGTGGAGTGCCGAATGATGTCGAGACCGTCTGCGTCTTTTTCGGTGATGATGGCCAGCGACACGTCGTGGTCGATCAACGTGGACGTATCGACGAGCTCACCGTCGATCTTGCCGCCGAGCGCGGCCTTCGCGAGGCCGGGGCCGATGGACGCGGCCACTTCGGCGACGGTCACCGGATGCTCGTACTGTCGAACAGAACCGTCAGGCAGACGTATCGAAACCATTGCGTTCTCCGTGATGCCGACCGGCGGCGGCAGATACAACCATCAAACAAGCCAAAAAAAATGCGGCCCCGCTTTCGAGGGGCCGCATTCACATTTCCTGCAAACTGCACTGGCGAAAGTGGTCCTCGACTAGCGTCGCTCCGAAGTGGTTTCGGTCAACGTTCGCGGTGTCATAACCGTATTCGCCTTTTGCGCCGAGGCGCTTACTGCAGTTTGCGAAACCCCGGCTGCGCCGGAATTTCACTTTCGTTGGTAGGCTCGATTGGACTCGAACCAACGACCCCCACCATGTCAAGGTGGTGCTCTAACCAGCTGAGCTACGAGCCTGAAGAAACGAGATTATATGGAGCACCACACTGCTTGGCAAGTACTTTTATGCACCGACTTTAAATCCGCTACTGCCCATCATTTCATGGCTCGCGCGATAACCGCATGAGTCCATCAACACACCGTGCTATCACCCTTTACGCGATGCGCGCACGACACCGGTCACTTCGCCGAGCAGCGTGCAGGCGCGCTGGATTTGCGCGGCACTCGACACCTCGACGGTGAATTGCATGAACGCGGCATTGCGGCGCGTCTGCGTCTTCACGCCGATCACATTCATCTTCTCTCTCGCGAACACTTCCGAGATGTCGCGCAGCAGTCCCTGGCGGTCGGTCGCCTCGATCGACAGATCAACCGGATAGACCGACTGCCCGCGCCCGCTCATCACGTCCGCGGACCATGCGGTTTGCAGCACCCGCTCCGGCGCGCGCTCGGCCATGCGCATGAACGTCGGGCAATCGCTGCGGTGAATCGACATGCCCTTGCCGCGCGTCACGAAGCCCGAGATGTCGTCGGGCGGCGCAGGCCGGCAGCAGCGCGCGAGCTGCGTGAGCAACGCGTCGACACCGACCACCAGCACGCCCGTCGACGCGCCGCGCGCCACGCTCGCTCCGCTGCTGCGCTTCTCGAATTGCTCCGGCGCCTCGACCACCGGCTCCGGCGGCGGCGCATCGTGCAGCGCCTGCTCGACGAGCCGCAGACTGAACTCTTCCTTGCCCACGACGGAGAAGAGATCGTCGGTGGTCTTGAAGCCGAGCTTGGCGGCAAGCTGATCCAGATTGACCGACGTCTTGCCCTCGCGCTGCAAGGTCTTTTCGACCATCGCGCGGCCGCTTGCGATGTGCTCCTGCAACTCGACCGCATTGAACCAGGCGCGCACCTTCTGACGCGCGCGCGGGCTATGCAGATAGCCGAGCTGCGGATTCAACCAGTCGCGCGACGGACCGCCCTCCTTCACCGCGACGATCTCGACCGTCTGACCGTTTTGCAACTGCGTGTTCAGCGGCACCATCGCGCCGTCGACGCGCGCGCCGCGGCACCGATGCCCCAGCTCGCTATGCAGGTGATAAGCAAAGTCCACCGGCGTCGCGCCATGCGGCAACGCGATCACGCGGGCTTGCGGCGTCAGCACGTAGATATGGTCGTCGTCGAGCGTGGCCTGGCGCAGTTGTTCCCACGGTTGCGCCGCGCGCTTTTCGCCGTGCTCCCCCTCAGACACATCGTCTTTCCATGCGAGCAATTGACGCAGCCACGCGATCTTCTCGTCGTACTTCTCATTGGCCGCGAACTGGCCGCCGTAACCACGCGTGCCGGCCTCCTTGTAGCGCCAGTGCGCGGCCACGCCGTATTCGGCGAAGCGATGCATTTCGTGCGTGCGGATCTGCACTTCGAACGCGCGGCCGTCGTCGCCGATCACGACTGTATGCAGCGACTTGTAGCCATTCGGCTTGGGCCGCGAAATGTAGTCGTCGAACTCTTTGGGCACCGGTTGCCACAGGTTGTGCACGATACCGAGCACGGTGTAGCAGTCCTTGATGTCCGGCACGATCACGCGAAACGCGCGCACGTCGTAGAGTTCCGCGAAGTCCAGTTCCTTGCCGCGCATCTTGCGCCAGATGCTGAAGATATGCTTCGGGCGCCCGCTCACTTCCGCGCGAATGTTGGCGGCGGCGAGTTCCTGCTGCAGGCGTTCAATGGCCTGCGCCACATAAGTTTCGCGTTCGACGCGCTTCTCATCCAGCAGCTTGGCGATGCGCTTGTAAACCACCGGTTCCTCGAAGCGGAACGCGAGGTCCTCGAGTTCCCACTTCAGTTGCCAGATGCCCAGGCGGTTCGCGAGCGGCGCATAAATGTCGAGCGTTTCGCGCGCCACATCCGGCGACGGCGTGAGCTTGGCCGCCGCGTAATAACGCAGCGACTGCAGCCGCGACGCGAGCCGGATCAACACCACGCGAATGTCCTGCGCGAACGCGAGCAGCATCTTGCGCAATGCCTCGACCTGCGCGCGCCGTGCGGCCTGCGCGTCGCGTCCCGCTTCGGGCATCGTGTTCTGCGCGGCGCGCAAGCTCACGGTGCCAAGGCGCAGCAGCTTGCGCACGTCGCTGACGAGTTGCGCGACTTCTTCGCCGAAGTTGTCGGCGATCACGCGTTCGGGGTCCTGCAAATGCGGCGTCAACGCGAACAGCGCCGCTGCCAGCACGGCCGCCGGATCGACATTGAGCGTGCGCATGATGGACGCGGTGCCCGCCGCGTGATCCGCCAGCAATTCGCCCGATGACAGACGCACCTCGCCCGCATGCAGCCGTACGAATGCCATCGCTTCGTCGAAAGACGGGAGGGGATGCGGCGCGTTCGTAACGGTTTCGGTATTCATGGTGCGCGGCCCAGCGGGCCCTGGCAAATCAACGGAATTTCAACTACGACTGCACGATGCTGCGTTGCTTGGTGCGTCGCTTATCTGCGTCGCCCAACTGCGTTGCTTAGCTACGCTGCGCCGCGACCACGACGATTTCAACGAGGCACTTCGGATTCGCGAGCTTCGCTTCGACTGTCGCGCGCGGCGGCGTCGCGCCTTGTGCGACCCATTCGTCCCACACCGCGTTCATGCCGGCGAAATGCACCATGTCCGAGATGTAGATCTGCACGGACAGCAGATGCGATTTATCGCTGTTGACCTCGGCCAGTAGGCGGTCGATGTGGCCGAGCACTTCGCGCGTCTGCCCCGTGATGTCCTGATCCGCATCTTCGGCGATCTGGCCGGCCAGGTAGACCGTGCCGTTGTGCACGGCGATTTCCGAGAGGCGCTTACCAACATGGTGACGAATGACTGCCATGGAGAATCCTGACGTAGATAGAAGAAGGTTGAATGGAAATGCCGCTTGCATGACCCGAAAGCGTCACGCGCAACTGCGTATTATGACGCGTCGTTGCCGGGGCCGATAAAGAACCGCTTCGCAATGTCGATCTGATCCGCCGACAGAAACGCCGGCGCATGCCCGACGCCGCCAATCTCGACGCTCGACACGTCGCGCCCCGTCTCGACCATCTTCGCGACCGTCTCGCGCGACAGCAAATCGGACTGCTCGCCTCTCACCACCAGCACCGGTCCCTGGAACGACGCGAGCGAATGCCATAGCGCGGCCTCGCCGAGTTTCGCGGTTTCTTCGGTGGTCGCGGCGAAGGGCTGCGCGATGCGCGGATCGTAACGAAACAGCCACGTGCCGTTCTCCTCGCGCAAGAGCGGCGTATTGATCTCGCGCCATTCGTCGGGCGTGAGCGGGCCGAAGGTTGTCGCAAGAAACGCCGCGTGATCGATGCCTTGCTGCAGCGACTCGAAACGCGCCGGCTTGCCGAGATAGTCGCCGATACGCTTGACCGCTTCCGGCTCGAGATGCGGCCCCACGTCGTTCAACAACAGCTTGCGGACGGGCGTATCAGGAAGGCCCGCCAGACCGAGCCCGATCAGGCCGCCCATCGACGTGCCGAACCAGTCGACCGTTTCCACGTCCAGCCGGGCAATCAGCGTGACCATGTCGGCGACATACTGCGGCACGCTATACAGATTGGGGTTGGCAAGCCACGATGACAAGCCCCGGCCCGCCACGTCCGGACACACCACACGGTACGTGCCGGCGAATTGCGCGGCCAGCCGGTCGAAGTCGCGCCCCGAGCGGGTCAGGCCATGCACGCACAACAGCACGCGCGGATTGTCCGGATCGCCCCACTCCGTGTACGCAATACGATGCAGGCCCGCGGCGCTCGCGCACTGCACATAACGTTGGCGCGGCGTGGGCCGCTCACCGGCGAAGGCGGTCGTTGCAGTCATCTTGGGGTCCTTGCAAAAGCGCTGCGGATTGAGCTTGCGTGCGGGCAGCGAATGCTGCGAAATATCGCCCGCGTCGAATCTTCAAATGATTGCTTCGGACGATTGTAAACCGCTTTGCCGCGTGACAAGGATCGTCCAGACGGCATAGGACGAACGACCCAAAACATCCACTGCATAAGACAAAAGCGGACGAGACTCGCGCCTCGCCCGCTTTCTTGCATGCCTCACATAACGCGAATGGTCGACACCGTCAGCCAGCGCCTATACGTCAGGCCGGCAGCGCCATCAACAACCGCGTATCAGCTAACCGCGCTCACATCCAGCGGCGCGCCTGTCTTCGCCTTGATCTCGTCGACGCTCACGCCCGGCGCCAATTCGGTCACCTTCAGGCCGTCGTCCGTGACTTCGATCACACCGAGGTCGGTGATGATCTGATCGACCACGCCCACGCCCGTCAACGGCAGCGTGCATTCTTCGAGGATCTTGTGCTGATCGCCCTTCGCGACGTGCTCCATCAGCACGACCACGCGCTTGACGCCCGCGACCAGATCCATCGCGCCGCCCATGCCCTTGATCATCTTGCCGGGGATCATCCAGTTGGCGAGATCGCCCTTCTTGCTGATCTGCATGGCGCCGAGAATCGCCAGGTTGATGTGGCCGCCGCGGATCATCGCGAATGAATCCGCCGACGAGAAAATCGACGAGCCCGGCAGCGTGGTCACCGTCTGCTTGCCCGCGTTGATGAGGTCGGCGTCGACTTCGTCTTCGGTCGGCGAGGGGCCGATGCCGAGCAGGCCGTTCTCCGACTGCAGCCACACTTCGACGCCCGCCGGAACGTGGTTCGCCACCAGCGTCGGCAAGCCGATGCCGAGGTTCACATAAAAGCCGTCCTGCAATTCCTTCGCCGCGCGCGCGGCCATTTCGTCACGAGTCCATGCCATGATCAGTCTCCTTTCGCGCGGACGACGCGTTGTTCGATGCGTTTTTCCGGATGCGCATTCAGCACGATGCGCTGCACGAAGATGCCCGGCGTGTGAATCGCGTCCGGATCGAGTTCGCCGACTTCGACGATCTCTTCGACTTCCGCGACCGTGATCTTGCCGGCCATCGCGCACATCGGATTGAAGTTGCGCGCGGTGCGGCGATAGATCAGGTTGCCCGACTTGTCGGCCTTCCATGCCTTGACGAGCGCGACATCCGCAGTCAGCGAATGTTCGAGCACGTAGTGGTTCTCGCCGAATTGCCGCGTTTCCTTGCCTTCGGCGATCAGCGTGCCGTAGCCGGTGTTGGTGAAGAACGCCGGAATGCCCGAGCCGCCCGCGCGCAGTTTCTCGGCGAGCGTGCCTTGCGGCGTGAATTCGAGCTCGAGTTCGCCGGCCAGATACTGGCGCTCGAACTCCTTGTTCTCGCCGACATACGACGAAATCATTTTCTTGATCTGGCGCGTCTCGAGCAGCAGACCGAGACCGAAGCCGTCGACGCCCGCGTTGTTGCTGATGCACGTAATGCCCTGCACCTTCGTATCGCGCAACGCGGCGATCAGCGCCTCGGGAATGCCGCACAGGCCAAAGCCGCCGACGGCGAATGTCTGCCCGTCCTTGACGATGTCTTTCAGCGCCTCGGCGGCGCCTGGATAGACCTTGTTCATCAGTATGTCCCTTCCTTTATGGAAACCCGAAACCGGTTTATTGCGGCTGATACGACGCGTACAGGCCGAGGCCCGACACGTCATTCTAGTCATCCGGGAGACGCATCGCGTGGAGAGAGGACAAACCCTCGCGCACGCGCGCTCACGGACGCTTCACCGCGCTCTCATGTGCCCGAAAGAGTACGCTCGCCGCGCCATGCGGCACAATACGCAAAAATACATAAGTACTTGCCGCCAGCCCATGCCCGCCCTGGACTATCAAACCGCTTTTCATCTCGCGCCGATCGGGCTCGTGCTGTCGCGTGAACGCATTATCGAAGACTGCAATGACGAGCTCGCGTCGATCTTCGGCTGCCCGCGCGAGGCGCTGATCGGCCAGTCGTTTCAGATTCTGTATCCGTCGGCGGACGAATTCGAGCGGATCGGCGCACGCATTCCGCCGATCATGACCGCGCAAGGCAGCTACGCCGACGACCGCATCATGAAGCGCGCCAACGGCGAACTGTTCTGGTGCCACGTGACGGGCCGCGCGCAGCGGCGCACCGACCCGCACGCGGCGGGCGTCTGGACGTTCGAGGATCTGAGCGCGACGCGGCGCGTGGCGGTCGAATTGACGCCTCGCGAACGGGAAATCGCCGCGCAACTGGTGACGGGAAAAACCAGCAAGCAGATTGGCCGCGCGCTCGCCATCAGCCCGCGCACGGTGGATGTGTACCGCGCGCGCCTGATGCGCAAATACGATACGGGGAACGCGACCGAGTTGTTGCAGCGGCTGCTTGGGCACTGAGTCGGAGACAGACCGCGCTCCGAACGTCGCCCCTCGCGAACTTACGCCGCGCGCTCGGCCGCTTTCACCAGAGCCGCTCGCTCGATGGTCGCGCGCAGCAGATCGGGAACCGGCACCGACTTGCCGGCCGCGTAGTCGATCCACACACAGCGCGCGGCGCCGCGCGCATAAACCGTGTTCGGATCGTCCGCGCGCACCAGCTCGAAGCCGGTGTCGAAGCTGCTGCGGCCCGGCGTCGCGACGCTCATGCGGCCGATCACGTCGCCGGGATAATGCAGTTGCTTGAGAAATTCCATCGACGCATTGACGATCACCGGCCCCTGCCCGTCCGCCTGACTGCCGCTCAGCCCCAACTGCTCGAACCAGGAAATGCGCACCTGCTCCATGTAGCGGAAATAGACCGTGTTGTTCACATGGCCGAATGCGTCCATGTCACCCCAGCGGATCGGCATCGACATCTCAAAGACTGCGTGAAAATCGCTCATTGTGCTTCTGCTCTTCCTGCTTCTTAAGTGATTGAATCCGGCCTGAAACGAGTGAAAGTCACGCGAGGCCGAAGCCGTCGTCGGCGGCGATCACCGAGCCGTTGATGAACTGCGATTCGTCGGCCGCCAGCAGCAGCAACAGGCCGTCGAGATCCTCGGGCTTGCCGACGCGATGGCGCGGCAACATCGACACGAGCTTTTGCCCCTGCTCGGTCGACCAGTGATGATGATTGATTTCCGTGTCGATATAGCCAGGACAGATCGCGTTCACATTGATGCCGTGCTTGCCCCATTCGAGCGCCATCGCTTTCGTCATGTGGACGACGGCGGCCTTGCTCATCGAGTAAAGGCCGATTTGCGGCAGCACGCGCAGCCCCGCCATCGACGCGATATTGATGATCCGGTACGACGGTTTCTGCGCATTGTTGCCGCGCATGATCATGCGCTTGGCCACTTCCTGCGCGACGAAAAACGCGCCGCGCGTATTCGTATCGAACACGTACTCGAAGTCCGCGGGCGTGACTTCGGAGAGCTTCTGCGTGGTCGACACGCCCGAGTTGTTCACCAGAATGTCGATGGTGCCGGCTTCGGTCTCCGCGTGCGCGACCGCCGACTTGATGCTCTGATAATCGGTTACGTCCAGCGAGACGACATGCGCCGCGCCGCCCGATGCCTCGATTTCGGCGCGCAGTTCCTTGAGCCGCTCGGTGCGCCGGCTCGCCAGCACGACCTTGGCGCCCGCCTGCGACAACACCTGCGCAAAGCGCTTGCCCAACCCGCTCGACGCGCCGGTTATCAACGCGACCTTGCCTTCCAGATTGATCGAACGGCCCATTGTGGTTCCTTGTTCGGTTGTAGTTACGAATGCGGTTGTCAGTCGCGGCCCGCGCTGCACTCGGGTCAATACCGTATCACGAGAATAGAACGCTCGTGCTAATCTCCGTCGATGCGGTTGCAGTGCAAGAATCCATCGCCCACAATACGATCCCGAAAAAAGCATTCTAACGGTAAGAGGAGCATCAATGACCCCCGCAAGTCTCATCGAGCAGTACGGCCCGCGCGAGTCGATGGAATACGACGTCGTGATCGTCGGCGGCGGCCCGGCAGGCTTGTCCGCGGCGATCCGCCTGAAGCAGCTCGCGGCCGGCAAGGGCGTCGAGCTTGGCGTCTGCGTGCTGGAAAAGGGCTCGGAGATCGGGGCGCACATCCTCTCCGGCGCGGTGATGGACCCGCGCGCGCTGAATGAACTGATTCCCGACTGGAAGGAAAAAGGCGCGCCGCTGACGGTCGACGTGGCCGAAGACCGCTTCCTGTTCCTCACCGAAACGGGTTCGAAAAGCGTGCCGAACTGGGCGCTGCCGGACAATTTCAAGAACCACGGCAACTACGTGATCAGCCTCGCGAACGTCACGCGCTGGCTGGGGCAGCAGGCGGAAGCGCTGGGCGTCGAGATTTTCCCCGGCTTTCCGGCGGCCGAAGTGCTCTATAACGACGACGGTTCCGTCAAGGGCGTCGCGACCGGCAACCTCGGCATCGGCAAGGACGGCCAGCCGACCGAAAACTTCCAGCTCGGTATGGAGCTGCACGCCAAATACACGCTCTTCTGCGAAGGCGCGCGCGGGCATCTCGGTCGCCAGTTGAACGACAAGTTCAGGCTGCGCGACGGCGTCGATCCGCAGGTCTACGGCATCGGCATCAAGGAACTGTGGGAGATCGATCCGTCGAAGCATAAGCCTGGGCTCGTGATGCACACGGCCGGCTGGCCTTTGCAAACGGACACGTACGGCGGCTCGTTCCTCTATCACATGGACAACAACCAGGTGGTGGTCGGCTTCGTGGTGGGTCTCGGCTACACGAATCCGTATCTGTCGCCGTTCGAGGAATTCCAGCGCTACAAGACGCATCCGGCGATCCGCCAGTTCCTCGAAGGCGGCAAGCGTGTGTCGTATGGCGCGCGCGCGATCACCGCAGGCGGCCTGATGTCGCTGCCGAAGCTGGTGTTTCCGGGCGGCGCGCTGGTCGGCGACGATGCGGGCTTCCTGAACGCATCGCGCATCAAGGGTTCGCACGCGGCGATCAAGACCGGCATGCTCGCCGCCGACGCCGCGTTCGAAGCCGTGCAGGCCGGTCGTCATAACGACGAACTCGCGGCTTATCCGGAGAGCTTCAAGACTTCGTGGCTGCATACCGAGTTGTACCGCGCCCGCAATTTCAAGCAGTGGATGAGCAAGGGCCTGTACCTGGGCACGCTGATGGTCGGCATCGAGCAGAAGCTGCTGGGCGGCAACGTGCCGTGGACGCTGCATCACCAGCATTGGGATCACGAGATGCTGAAGCCCGCGTCGCAATGCACGCCGATCGAGTATCCGAAGCCCGATGGCAAGCTCACGTTCGACCGCTTGTCTTCGGTGTTCATCTCGAACACGAATCACGAAGAGAACCAGCCCGCGCATCTGACGCTGAAGGACCCGACGGTGCCGGTGAACGTGAACTGGCAGACGTATGCGGGCCCGGAAGCGCGCTATTGCCCGGCCGCCGTCTATGAGTTCGTGAAGAACGACGACGGCGGCGAACGGCTCGTCATCAACGCGCAGAACTGCGTGCACTGCAAGACGTGCGACATCAAGGACCCGACGCAGAACATCGTGTGGGTGACGCCTGAAGGCGGCGGCGGGCCGAACTATCCGAACATGTAAGGTCGGGATTTATAGCTTCAAGGCGCAGGCGGCCCACGCCTGCGCTGCGAAAGCAATGGCGTCAGCCGCGCGCCATCCGTTCGATACGTTCGCGCACCTGCGCGACCACCGGCGCCCACGCGCCCACCGTGGGTTGCCTGAACAGTTCGATCGAATCGTACCAGGGCGTAGCCGCCGAATCGCTGCCCCAGAACCACGCGGATACATGGTCGATCATCAAACAGGTCGGCACGCCGAGCGCGCCGGCCAGATGAGCCGGCCCGCTGTCGATCGTGACCATCAGGTCGAGATTCGCCAGCAACGCGGCGACGTCGTCGAATCCGGACTGGAAATGCTGCGTGAGGTCCACGACGTCGAGGCCCTTCGCACGCCACTGCGCGACGGTCTCGCCACGTCCCGGCGACAGCGCGAAATACGTCACGCCCGCGACATCCAGTAACGGTTCCAGTTGTTCCGCCGGCACCGACCGTCGCGCGTCGCGAATATGGTCGGGATTACCGTTCCACACCAGCCCGACCTTGCGATTGCCGCCAGGCTTTCCGGCGATGCAGGCTTCTACGCGATCCCGCCACACCTGCACATGCTGCAGGTCGGCGCTCAGATAAGGCGCGCCCCAGCCGCTCGCATCCACAATGCCGAGACGCAGCGGCAAGCTCATTAGCCCGCAATGGAAATCAGGCTGCGTTTCAAGGCTCGTTTCGAGCCGCAGATCCGCGGGCAACGTCCGTTCGAAGAGATGCCGCAACGGCCCGTCGTGACCGAAGATCACAGTGCCGCCCTCGCGCCGCGCACGCTCGGCGAGAAGCGGCAAAAAGCGCACTGCCCACAGACAATCGCCGTTGCCCTGCTCGCCGTACACAACGAGCGTCTTGCCCGTCAGCGGCTCGCCTTGCCAGTGCGCGCTGATCGCGGCGAGCGCCTGCTGCGCGTTGTTCAGTTCGCCGGCAAACGCGTTGCGCGACTCGTAATGCGCCCAGCCTTCGGCGAAACGTCCATTGCGGATTTCGAGTTCCGAAAGATCGAACCACGCATGCGCGTTTTCCGGCGACGACGCGAGCACCTGACGCAGCAAGGCTTCCGCTTCCGCGAAACGCGACTGCTCCTTCACGCACAACGCGAGCTTGTGAAGCGCTACCGGATTGCCGGGCACGACGCGCACCGCTTCACGCAGCAACTGCTCGGCGGTAATGAAGTCGTCGCGATACTGAACGGCTGCCGCGCGCCAGACCAATGCGTTGGCATCGGCGGGATTTTGCGCAAGCAGCAGCGCGGTCGCGGATTCGACAAGCGCCCAATCGCGCACGATGAACGCGGTCTGCGCAATCGTGTGAAGCAGCGTTGGCTCGCAGGCCGGCTCGGCCTGATAGGCGCGCACAAGCGCCACGAGCGCTTCGCGTTGCAGCGCCTTGTCGCGGCCCGCGTGTTGCAGCAGCGCCTGACCGAACGCGAGGTAATCGTGCGCGCTCGCGTGCGGCGCCGAGGCACGCGAGCGCAGCGCCGTCAGAACGTCGCCCGCTGGCTCGATAGGAGGATGATTCATGCGAGGAAGGCGCCGCGCGCCGCTTATGCAATGCGATGTGAGAGGCGCTAACGGCGCCCGTTAAGGCGCGCTCGCCGCGATCTTCGGCGTGCTGACCGAGACGTCGCCGCATTGCGCGCGGTGACGCAGCGCGTGGTCCATCAGTACCAGCGCGAGCATGGCTTCCGCTATCGGCGTGGCGCGAATGCCGACGCACGGGTCATGCCGGCCGAACGTCTCGACAACTGCCGGCTGCCCCGCTTTGTCGATGGAACGGCGCGGCGTGCGGATGCTCGACGTTGGCTTGATCGCGATCGACACCGTGATGTCCTGCCCCGTCGAAATGCCGCCGAGCACACCGCCCGCGTGGTTGCCCACAAAGCCCTCGGGCGTGAGTTCGTCGCCGTGCACCGAGCCGCGCTGCGCGACGCTCGCGAAGCCCGCGCCGATTTCGACGCCCTTCACCGCGTTGATCCCCATCATGGCGTGAGCGATGTCCGCATCGAGCCGGTCGAACAGCGGCTCGCCGAGGCCGACGGGCACGCCCGACGCCACCACGTTGATACGCGCGCCGATCGAGTCGCCGTCCTTGCGCAGCGCGTCCATATACGCTTCGAGCTGCGGCACGATGTCCGCGTTGGGCACGAAGAACGGGTTCTCGCGCACCTGCGCCCAGTCGACGAACGGCACGTCGATTTCGCCGAGCGCCGCCATATAGCCTCGAATTTCAGTACCGAATTTCTCGCGCAGCCACTTCTTCGCCACCGCGCCCGCCGCGACCGTCGGCGCCGTCAGCCGCGCCGACGAACGGCCGCCGCCGCGATAGTCGCGAATGCCGTACTTCTGCCAGTAGGTGTAGTCGGCGTGACCCGGACGGAAGGTGTCCGCGATATTGCCGTAGTCCTTGCTGCGCTGATCGGTATTGCGAATCAGCAGCGCAATCGGCGCGCCGGTGGTTTTGCCCTCGAACACGCCCGACAGAATCTCGACCTTGTCTTCTTCCTGACGCTGCGTGACGTGCCGCGACGTGCCGGGCTTGCGGCGGTCGAGCTCGAGCTGGATGTCGGCTTCGTCGAGCGCCATGCCCGGCGGGCAACCGTCGATCACGCAGCCGATGGCCGGCCCGTGCGATTCGCCGAAGGTCGTGACAGTGAAAAGCGTACCGAGGGTGTTGCCGGACATGAGCGTCGTCCAAAGGATGCGGGGAAGACGCTATTATGCCAGCCCCTTGGGGCACGAGGCCGCCCGCGGCGCCGGCTTATGACTTCCGGACAAGCCGGCCTATTTGCGCGCGCCGCGCAGTTCCGTGACGGTTTTCTGCAGCAGTTCCGGCGTGGCAAGCGCCGGCTCGATCGGCTCGCCGACCGCGAGCGTCAGCCGGCTCATCACGCCCTTTTGCACCGGCCGCGGCCAGCGCGCGTCGTTGGCGCGCGAAAACACGCTGCCCCACAGCCCGCGCAGCGCCATCGGAATCACAGGCGCGGGCGTACGCCGAATGATCTCGGTCACGCCATGACGGAACGGATTCATCTCGCCCGTGCGAGTGAGCTTGCCCTCAGGGAAGATGCACACCAGTTCGCCCTCGGCAAGCGCCTCGGCGCAGCGCTCGTAGGCGCGCGTCAGCAACTGCGCGTCCTCGTGCGCGGGTGCGATCGGAATCGCCTTCGCGTGACGAAACACCCAGCCGGCGAACGGCGTCCTGAAAATGTGATGATCCATCACGAAGCGGATCGGCCGCGGACTCTCGGCCATGATCACGACCGCGTCGACGAAACTGACGTGATTGCAGACGAGCACGGCCGCGCCTTCGTCCGGAATCCGCTCGGCGTGCACGAGGCGAATCCGGTAAAACGTGTGCACCAGCAGCCAGGCGATGAAGCGCAGCAGAAACTCGGGCACGAGCGAATAGATGTAAGTCGCCACCACAATATTGAGCAGCGCCGTCACGAGGAAAATTGCCGGAATGCTGAAGCCCGCCGCCGTCAGGCCGACCGCCATCAGCGCGGAGACGATCATGAACAGCGAATTCAGAATATTGTTCGCCGCGATGATGCGCGCCCGGTGGCTCGGCTGGCTGCGGCTCTGGATCAGCGCATAGAGCGGCACGCTGTAGAAGCCGCCGAACATCGCGAGCAGGAACAGATCGGCGAGCACGCGCCAATGCGCGGCGCGCCCGAGAAACTCGGCCACGCTCAACAGGTGTCCGACGGGCGGCAACGCGTGGCTGGCGAAAAAAAGATCGATGGCGAACACGCTCATGCCGATCGAACCGAGCGGCACGAGGCCGATCTCGATACGCCGCTTCGAGAGCTTTTCGCACATCAGCGAGCCGAGGCCGATGCCGATCGAGAACGTGCCGAGCAGCACCGTCACGACGTCCGGATTGGCGGACAACACGTCTTTCGCAAAGCTGAAAAACGACGACAGAAACGTCGCGCCCACGAACCACAGCCACGATATGCCGAGCAGACTCAGGAACACCGTGCGGTTTTCGCGCGCGAGCTTCAGGTTGCGCCAGGTCTCGCTGACCGGATTCCAGTTGATGCGCAGATCCGGCTGCGGCGCCGCCGTCACCGGAACGAAGCTCGACACCACGCGCCCCGCCAGCGCAATCGCGACACACGCGCAGGCCAGCAGCAGCGCGCCATGTTCGACGAACCCCGCACTCGCGCCGCCGACGATCGTGCCGACGAGAATCGCGACGAAGGTGCCCATCTCGACCATCCCGTTGCCGCCGACAAGCTCGTGGCTCGACAGATGTTGCGGCAGGTACGAATACTTGACGGGCCCGAACACGGTCGAATGCACGCCCATCAGAAACGTGCAGAAATACAGCAGCGGCGCGCTATGCAGCAGGAAACCCGCGCCGCCGATCAGCATGACGGCGATCTCGAAGGTCTTGACGAAGCGTGTGAGCAGCGCCTTGTCGTACTTGTCGGCAATCTGCCCGGACGTGGCCGACAGCAGCACAAAAGGCAGGATGAAGATGGCCGAGATCAGAAACGCCGCAGTTTTCGGATCGACGCCCGAAAAGCGCGCCGCCTGAAACGTGACGAGCGACGTGAACCCGATCTTGAAGACGTTGTCGTTCATCGCGCCGAGGAACTGCGTCCAGAAAAACGGCGCGAAACGGCGCTCACCCAGCAGCTTGAACTGCGATTCATGGCCGCCATGCCGGCGCGCGGCGCGCCCCGCGGCGGGTAGCGTGCGCGTTGGCGGCGTAGGAGGCGTGGGGCTCTGACTCATGAAGTTTGACGAACGGATGGGGAAATGCGCGTCTGGAGTGCGCGCCAGTGGGGGCAGTTCCGCAACGCGCGTAACGAGCGAGCGCCGCGCGCACAAAAAAGGCGCGCGCTCTCGCGCACGCCTTCATTCAATATTGGGTCCTGCCGCCTTAACGCGCCGGCTGCTGCCCCTGCTCTTCCGGCCAGTCGCGGATATACGCCTTGAGCATGCGGTTTTCGAAGCCCTGCTCTTCGACCACCGCCTTCGCGACGTCGTAAAACGAAATGACACCCATCAGCGTGCGGCTTTCCATGACCGGCAGATAACGCACGTGATGCTCGAGCATCATGCGGCGCACTTCGTTGACGTCGGTTTCGGGCGTGCAGGTAAGCGGATGATCGTCCATAACCTTACGAATGGTCGACGTGCCCACGCTTCCGCCGTTCTCCTTGAGCGTCAGAATAATCTCGCGGAATGTCAGCATGCCGACCAGGTCGCCGTACTCCATGACGACGAGCGAACCGATGTCATGTTCGGCCATGGTGTTGACTGCGTCGTGCAGCGTGGCATCCGGCGTGACCGTGAAAAGGGTGTTGCCTTTGACTTTAAGAATGTCGCTGACTCGCATGATCTGTCTCCCGAAATACCCGCTAGGCATGGTAATGCATCAATGACTTTCGATCCTATCGGAAAGGCCCATAAAAGGAAAGCGGCCCCCCCACCAAGGCGGGGCGGCCTTCCGCCGCCAGGCAAAGGCTGCACGCACACCCGCACGCACACCCGCACGCACACACTCGCGCATCGGGAAAACCGCGCTTGAAGCAGCCTGCGCCGGTGATACGATGGCCGCCACCTTGACCTTTCGCGAGACCGCCCGTGGCCTCGCCGACCAGCATGTCCGCCAACCGTTTCGACACGCTTGCGCTGCACGCCGGCGCCGCGCCCGACCCCACCACCGGCGCGCGCGCCACGCCAATCTATCAGACCACTTCGTTCTCGTTTCGCGACGCGGACCACGCCGCCGCGCTCTTCAACATGGAGCGCGCCGGCCATGTCTACTCGCGCATCTCGAATCCGACCGTGGCCGTGTTCGAGGAGCGCGTCGCGGCGCTCGAAAACGGCGCGGGCGCGATCGGCACGGCGAGCGGCCAGGCCGCCTTGCACCTCGCGATCGTCACGCTGATGGGCGCGGGCTCGCACATCGTCGCTTCGAGCGCGCTGTACGGCGGCTCGCATAATCTGCTGCACTACACGTTGCGCCGCTTCGGCATTGAAACGACGTTCGTCAAACCCGGCGACATCGACGGATGGCGCGCGGCGCTGCGCCCGAACACACGCCTGCTGTTCGGCGAAACGCTCGGCAATCCGGGCCTCGACGTGCTCGACATCGCCACCGTCGCGCAGCTCGCCCACGAGCATCGCGTGCCGCTTCTCGTCGATTCCACGTTCACCACGCCGTATCTGCTGAAACCGTTCGAGCACGGCGCGGACTTCGTCTATCACTCGGCGACCAAGTTCCTGGGCGGCCACGGCACGACCATTGGCGGCGTGCTGGTGGACGGCGGCACGTTCGACTTCGACGCCTCCGGGCTCTTTCCCGAATTCACCGAACCCTACGACGGCTTCCACGGCATGGTGTTCAGCGAGGAAAGCACGGTTGCGCCATTCCTGCTGCGCGCTCGCCGCGAGGGCTTGCGCGACTTCGGCGCATGCCTGCATCCGCAAGCCGCCTGGCAGCTTCTGCAAGGCATCGAAACCCTGCCTCTGCGGATGGAACGGCACGTCGCCAACACGCGCCGCGTGGTCGAGTTCCTCGCCGGCCATGCGGCGGTCGAAGCCGTTGCCTATCCCGAACTGCCGACGCATGCCGATTACGCGCTCGCGCAACGCCTGCTGCCACGCGGCGCGGGCGCCGTGTTCA
Organism: Paraburkholderia sp. RL17-368-BIF-A; assembly: GCF_046054045.1. Lineage (NCBI taxonomy): Bacteria > Pseudomonadati > Pseudomonadota > Betaproteobacteria > Burkholderiales > Burkholderiaceae > Paraburkholderia > Paraburkholderia sp. RL17-368-BIF-A. The sequence goes on along the minus strand of NZ_JARESN010000013.1, from coordinate 122,025 downwards.
GCTTCAATCTGCGTGGCGACCGCGAGGCCGGCCGCCGTTTCATCGAAGCGCTGTCGCTGTTCTCGCATCTCGCGAACGTCGGCGACGCGCGCTCGCTCGTCATTCACCCTGCTTCCACCACGCACTTCCGGATGGACGCGGCCGCGCTCGCCGCGGCCGGCATCGCGGAAGGCACGATCCGGCTCTCCATTGGTCTCGAAGACCCCGACGACCTCATCGACGATCTGAAGCGCGGCCTGAAAGCCGCGCAGAAATCGACGCAGAAGCCGACGCAGAAGCCGACACAGAAGCCGACACAGAAGCCGGCGCAGAATCCCGCGCAGGACGGCGCGCCGAAGACAGACAGCAGCACCGCTTCGCAACCGCGCCCGGAGTCGCCATGATCCTGACCGTTCAAGGCAAGGCCGCCTATGCCTACACCGGCGGCAAACCGTTCGACCGGAGTCTGCCGACTGCCGTTTTCATCCACGGCGCCGAGCACGACCATAGCGTGTGGGCGCTGCAAACGCGCTATTTCGCGCACCACGGCTTTAGCGTGCTGGCCGTCGATCTCCCCGGCCACTGCCGCAGCGCCGGCCCCGCGTTGCACACCATCGACGCGCTGGCGGACTGGCTCGCCGCGTTGCTCGACGCCGCCGGTGTCGCGCGCGCATTCGTCGCCGGCCATAGCATGGGGTCGCTGATCGCGCTCGACTTCGCCGGCCGCTTCCCGCCGCGAACCACGCATCTCGCGCTCCTCGCCACCGCGTTGCCGATGGCGGTCTCCGATACCTTGCTCGAAGCCGCCCTACATCGAGAGCCGGACGCAATCGGCATGGTCAACGAATGGTCGCACTCGACGCTCGCGGCCAAACCGTCCTGCCCCGGTCCTGGCTTCTGGCTGCACGGTATGAACCAGCGGCTGATGGAGCGCGTTTCGGCAAAAGGCGAGACGCATCTCTTTCATACCGACTTCACCGCGTGCAATAGCTACGCGGACGGCCTTGCGCGTGCCGCGCAGGTTCGCTGCGCGACGCGCCTAGTGGTCGGCCGCCGCGACGCGATGACGCCGCCGCGCGCCGCCAAGGCACTCGCCGATGCGCTCGCGCAGGCAGGCGCGCCCGTTGACACCGTCACGTTAGAAGCAGGACACGCGCTGATGACCGAACAGCCCGACGCCACGCTCGACGCGCTGTTCAGCTTCGCTTCTAGGCCGGCTCACGCGGCGGATTAACGCGGGGCTGCTGCGCTTCGTCGCGAGTTGATTTTTTCAGCCCGCTCGCCAGCCCGCTCGCCAGCCAATTCACGCACCCACGATAACCGCCCCGAAGCGCCTTCGCCATCGTCCGAATGGCCAGGTTGCGCCAGGCACGCGATAGCCGGACAATGAATCGAGCCTGTCATTTCGCGCGCCGTCGGGGCGCCGCGAAAACGCAGTTCGCAACAACAGGCGATGATTCGCAACGCGTAGCAATCCGGAGGCCGTTATGGCTCATACCGCGCATACCGATCACTTCGCGAACTTCGCGGAGTTTTACCCGTACTACCTGAGCGAGCATCGCAACCTGGTCTCGCGGCGGCTGCATTTCGTGGGTTCGCTCGGCGTGATCGGCTGCCTCGCGATGGCGCTCGCCACCGGCGACTGGCTGTGGCTGCCCGCGGCCGTCGTCTGCGGATACGGCTTTGCCTGGGTCGGCCATTTTTTCTTCGAGAAGAACCGGCCCGCAACGTTTCGCCATCCGCTCTACAGCCTGATGGGCGACTGGGTGATGTTCAAGGACATCTGCGTCGGCAAGATTTCGTTGTAGCGCGAGCGAGCGGGCGCGCGGCGCTGGAACCGCCGCCTCGCTGCATTCTGAGCGCTAGGCCGCCTGATGCGGCATCGACGACGTGCCGCGCTCGTTCTCTTCCGCGGCCGCCGCGCGCGCCGCGGCACGCACGGCGAGCAGCGTCGCGAGCGTCACCCGCAGTTTGTCGTTCTCGAGCGCCGCGAGCAGCGTGGCGCCGTCCACACGAGTCGACGCGAGCTGAAGCTGATACTCCAGCTCAGCGCGATCCATGACGAACAGGTCGTATAGCTGCTGCACCGTGATCTGCGCGGGATTGGCCAGCAGCAGGAAGTGCGGGCGCGACGCGTCTTCCTGCAACTGCGCGATCCATTCGATCTGTTCGAGCTTTTGCAGCAGATTGACCGTCGTGTCCATATCTCGGCGAAGCATCCGCGAAAGCTCTGTCACCGTGTAGCCGCGCTTGCCGGCATCGCGCGCTTCGCAAAGCCGCGCGAGCAATTCCAGCGCATCGAACAGATTGCTGCCCTCGAAAGTCGGTCGATGAAACTGGCCGATGCGAATGGCCGGCAACGCCGACGCGATCATCGCGCCCGCCAGCGTGATGAACCAGCAGAGGTACATCCACAGCAGAAACAGCGGCACCGCCGAGAACGCGCCGTACACCGCGGTATAGGTCGGCATGCGGCGCACGTAATAGCCGAAGCCGCGCTTGGCGAGTTCGAACGCAATAGCCGCCGTGACGCCGCCGATCACCGCATCGCGCCACTCCACACGGCAGTTCGGCAGATAGACATAGAGAATCGTGAAGGCGAGCGCCGTCAGCGGCAACGCGGCGCCCGCGAGCGCGAATTCGATCACCGGCGTCATGCGCTGGGCCGCGCTGAACGTCATGGACTGCGTGAACAGATACGACGAGATCGAGAGGCTCACGCCGATCAGAATCGGACCCAGCGTGATGATCGCCCAGTACACGAGGATGCGCTGCGCGATAGGCCGCGCCTTGCGCACGCGCCAGATTACGTTGAACGCGGATTCGATCGTCATCATGGTCATGACGCCCGTGAGAAACAGCAGCACCATGCCGATGGTCGTCAAGCCCTTCGCCTTCGACGCGAACTGATTCAGATACTTGAAGATCTGGCTGTTCAGTTGCGCGGGCATCAGGTGGTCGGCGAGGAAAAACTGCAGCGACTCCTGGAACGAACTGAACAGCGGAAACGCCGTGAAGAGCGCGAACGCGACGGTGGCGAGCGGCACCAGCGCGAGCATCGTGGTGAACGTGAGGCTGCCGGCCACCTGCGCAATGCGGTCTTCGCTGCTGCGCTTCGCGGCGAACTGCGCGAGCCGCTTGAGCGTATCGAGGTCGAAACGCACCCTGGACAACAAACCTGCCTCCTTGCTTTGTCTGACTGTGTTTCAGGACCGCCCGGCCGAATCTTCAGCGAACTCTCAAAGCACTCGTAAAGCATTCTGAGCGCACCCTCGACGCACCTTACGCGAGCCCTGGCCGAATGGCTATGAATGGCTGGGAACGGCCTCTAGAGCGGACCCAAGCCCTATAATACCCGTTCACTGATGAGGCTTATGAAAGACATTCTCGTGCTCTATTACAGCCGTCACGGCGCCACGCGCGAGCTTGCGCTGGCGATCGCGCACGGCGTCGACAGCGTCCCCGGCATGCAGGCGCGCGTGCGCACCGTGCCGGCGGTTTCCACCGTCTGCGAGGCGACGCAGCCCGACATTCCCGCCGAAGGACCGCCGTACGCCGAACTGCGCGACCTCGAGGAATGCGCCGGTCTCGCGCTCGGCTCGCCCACGCGTTTCGGCAACATGGCCGCATCGCTGAAGTACTTTCTCGACGGCACCACGCCGCAGTGGCTCTCGGGCGCGCTGTCGGGCAAGCCGGCCTGCGTGTTCACGTCCACCGGCAGTCTGCACGGCGGCCAGGAGTCCACGCTGTTGTCCATGATGCTGCCGCTGCTCCATCACGGCATGCTGATCGTCGGCATCCCGTACACGGAGAGCGCATTGAGCACAACGCAAAGCGGCGGCACGCCCTACGGCGCGTCGCATTTCGCGCGCGCGGGCAGCGCCGCACAAGGCATTTCCGCCGACGAGAAAACGCTGGCCGTCGCGCTCGGCGCACGTGTCGCGCGCACGGCGGCATCCATGAGCGAAAGACCGTGAATCGCACGCTGCCGCCGTCGCCAAACCTGCACGCCGCGCTCGGCGCGACGGCTTCGCTCGTCACGCTGATCGCGTTGTCGATTGCCTGGGAAGCGTGGCTCGCGCCGCTGCGCCCGGGCGGCTCGGCGCTCGTACTGAAGGCCGTGCCTCTGCTGCTCGCGCTGCCGGGCGTGTGGCGGCGGCGTCTCTATACGATGCAATGGGCGTCGATGCTGATCCTGCTTTACTTTACCGAGGGCGTCGTGCGCGGCTGGAGCGAGCGTGGCTTGAGCGCGGGCTTCGGTTGGCTGGAAGCGATGCTTAGCGTGCTCTTTTTCGTCTGTACGCTCGCGTATGTCGCGCCGTTCAAACGCGCGGCAAAAACGGCGGCGAAAACGGCGGCGAAAGATGCGGCACGAGAGGCCGAACGAGACGCGGAAAAAACGGCAGCGGAAAAGGTATCGAACGGCGCCGCGAAGCCGCCCCGCGAACATCCGGAAAACGCGGACGTCTGAACGTAATACGCTCGACTTGCGCCTCAGCATCCGCCGCCCAATCCCGCACCCAACCGACATGACTCAATCCGCTTTCCTCACTGCCTGCCGCGACGCCATCGGCGCCGCCCATGTGCTGACCGACGCGCACGACACCGCGCCCTACCTCACCGACTGGCGCCGCCGCTACACCGGCGCGGCCTGCGCGGTGCTGTCGCCGGCGACGCCCGCCGAAGTCGCGGCGCTCGTGAAGCTCGCCGTCGAACATGGCGTCCCGCTCGTGCCGCAAGGCGGCAACACGGGCCTTGCAGGCGGCGCCACGCCCGATGCGAGCGGCGCGCAGGCGGTCGTCAGCTTGCGGCGGCTGAACCGCGTGCGCGACATCGATCCGCACAACAACACCATGACCGTCGAAGCCGGCGTGATTCTCGCCGAAGTGCAAAAACGCGCCGACGAAGCCGGCCGTCTGTTCCCGCTGAGTCTTGCCGCCGAAGGCAGTTGCACGATCGGCGGCAATCTCGCGACCAACGCGGGCGGCACCGGCGTTCTGCGCTACGGCAATACGCGCGAACTCTGTCTCGGCCTCGAAGTCGTCACGCCGCAAGGCGAACTGTGGGACGGTCTGCGCGGGCTGCGCAAGGACAACACCGGCTACGATCTGCGCGATCTGTTCATCGGCGCGGAAGGCACGCTCGGCATCATCACCGCAGCCGTGCTGAAGCTGCATCCGCAGCCGGCCGCGCGCGTCACGGCGCTCGCCGCGCTCGCGTCGCCGCATGCGGCGCTCGACTTTCTGTCGCTCGCGCAACGCATCGCCGGGCCGTTGCTCACGGGCTTCGAACTGATGTCGGACTTCTGCCTGCGGCTAGTCGGCCGGCACTTCGAGCAGATGCGCTATCCGTTTGCCGAACCGCACGCGCAAATCGTGCTGCTCGAATTGTCCGACAGCGAAAGCGAGGAGCACGCGCGCGCGCTCTTCGAGCGTCTGATGGAAACGGCGCTCGAAGACGGCGTCGTGCAGGACGCGGTGGTCGCGGAAAGCCTCGCGCAATCGCGCGCGTTCTGGAACCTGCGCGAACATATTCCGCTCGCGCAGGCCGAGGAAGGTCTGAACATCAAGCACGACATTGCGGTGCCGATCTCGCGCATCGGCCATTTCATCGAGGAAACCGATGCCGCGATCGCGCAGGCCGCGCCCGGCGCGCGCATGGTGACGTTCGGCCATCTCGGCGACGGCAATCTGCATTACAACGTGCAGGCGCCGGAGGGTGTCGACGCGAAGGCGTTCCTCGCGCAATTCCAGAGCCCGATCAACGGTATCGTGTACGACAGCGTGCATCGGCACCGCGGCAGCATCAGCGCGGAACATGGGCTCGGGCAGTTGAAAATTGATGAAGCGATGCACTACAAGCAGGACGTCGAGGTCCAGATGATGCGTGCGGTGAAGCGCGCGCTCGATCCGCTGAACCTGATGAACCCAGGCAAAGTGCTACGCTAAAAGCGTGAAGCAACCGGTTGAAACCGGCCGCAACCGAGCCACTCGCAGGAGCCTTCTTCGTGAAAATTCGCGTGCTGTCCGATCTGCATCTCGAGAACGACGAGCCTGAACTGATTCCGCACGCAGAAGCGGATCTGATCGTGCTGGCCGGGGACATTCACAATCACGCGGCGGGCCCGCGCTGGGCCGCGCAGACCTTCGACGGCGCGACGCCGGTGATCTACGTGCCGGGCAATCACGAGTACTACGACGGCGAGTTCGGCGCGCTCGAAACCGCGTTGTACGACGCGGCCGCGCAGGTCGACAACGTGTACGTGCTGAACAACGCCGCACTCGTCGATCCGCAGGGACGCTGGCGCGTGCTCGGCATGACGTTATGGACGGATTTTGCGCTGTTCGGCGCGGACAGCGCGGCGCTGGAAGAATCGATGGAGGCGTCGCGGCGCGCCATGCTCGACTTTCGCGGGCCGATTCAGATCAACTGGCCGCACGGGCTGGAAAACCGCGCCGAGGACGACGCGCGCGACTTCACGCCCGGCGACGCGCTCGCGCTGCATCGCCAGGCGCGCGCGTGGCTCGAGAGCGAACTCGCGAAACCGTTTGCCGGGCAGACGGTCGTGGTCACGCATCACGCGCCGCATCGTTTGAGTCTCGCGGAGCGTTACGCGGAAGACCGCGTGTCCGCGGGCTTCGTCAACCATTTGCCGGAGCTCGTGCGGGCACCCGTCACGCTATGGATTCATGGGCACACGCATACGTCGTTCGACTACACGGTGAACGGCACGCGCGTGGTGTGTAATCCGCGAGGTTACTTCGAGCGGCGCAGCAGGCAGTGGGAAAATCCGCAGTTCGCGTGGGATAAGGTCGTCGAGATCTAGCGCGGCGGCGCTGCGGCCTCAAACCGCAGACGCGCCCCGCCGCAAGCCCAAACGGCTACCGCCCGCTCCGCTGCTTGCCGGCTTCGGGACGCTCGATCCTGATCGGCGCAAGTTGCGGCTGCTGCTGACGCAGGCGGCGCAGCAGGTCGCGAGATGCGGCAATGCCGATCAGTCCAAACATGACGGCCACGCCGATCATCAGATGCGTATCCATGAAATCCTCGTCCTTCGGTGATTGCGATTGCCGAACGTGGCGGCGACAACAACGCGCCGGTTTGACGCGCCGCGCATTAACCACACGGTAGCAAATCGATTCGCGCGCGGAAGTAAGGAAATGTTGCGGCGCGGCGCCGATGTAACAGCGCGCCGATTCAACCGCCCGTCACCCAACCGGACGAGCCGAAACCGCTCGCCGGCTCAGGTCCGAGCGAACTGCCGCAACTCCGCTTCGTCGACCGCGAGCGTCGCCGGCAGTTCGTCGCGCAGATGCTCGATCCACGTGCGGATCTTCGCGTCCAGATACTGGCGCGACGGATACAACGCGTACAGGTTCATCTCCTGCGAGGTGTAGTCGGGCAGGAGCCGCACCAGGTCGCCTTTGCGCAGGCCGCTGATCGCCGAGTAAATCGGAATCAGGCCGATGCCCATGCCGCTCGTCACCGCGACGGCCATCGCCTCCGCGACGTTCACCTGAAACGTGGCCGGCCCGAGCGCGATGGTTTCCTCGCCGTTGGGGCCGTCGAAGGTCCATTTGTCGGGCGGAAACACCGGCGTGACCATTTGCAGGCAGGCGTGGCTCGCGAGATCGGACGGCGTTTGCGGAACGCCGTGTTTCTCCAGATAAGCCGGCGACGCGCACACGATGCTGAACGCGCTGCCCAGCCGCTGCGACACCAGTCCCGAATCCGGCAGACCCGTGGCGAGCGTCAGCGACACGTCGAAACCTTCGTCGAGCAGATCGGGCATGCGCTGCGCGAGCGTGAGCTCGACATGCACTTCCGGGTAGCGTTGCTGATAGCGGCCCACGGCCGGCACGACGTAGTGCTGGCCGAAGCTCGTCATCGCGTGAACCTTCAGTTTGCCGGACGGACGCGCGTGCGCGTCGCTCGCCTCGGCTTCCGCCTGATCGACATACGCGAGAATCTGCTCGCAGCGCTGCAAATAGCGCTCGCCCGCCTCGGTGAGTGCGATACGGCGCGTGGTGCGGTTCAACAGGCGCGTGCGCAGATGCGCTTCCAGATCGGAGACCGCGCGCGACGCGTACGCGGTCGTCGTATTGAGGTGCTGCGCGGCACCCGTGAAACTGCCCGCCTCGACGACGCGGACAAATACGCGCATGTTTTGAAGCGTATCCATACCTGATCCTTATCCAGCATCCAAGCCAACCCGTCGATTGTTACACGCAATGCAAAGGCGATTATCACAATTCCCGTAAAAATCCCTTGCATCTTTACCGGTTATTCCCCAATCGATCGAAAAATATAATTGCGCGGTAGCTTCTATAGTCATTTCTGGAGGAAATCGTGCAGTCTCCGGTCGCCACGAGGATCGCCGCAGCCGCGGCTCTTACGATCCTATTAACAATTGCCGGCTGTGCAAGTACCGGAGGCATCGCTCCGCAGGCGAGCCGTACCGACCCGGCCTCGCTCGACGCGGGCAACGCGATCCGCGCGGCCGACGCCGACGCCCAGTGGCCCGCCGCCGACTGGTGGCGCGTCTATGGCGATCCGCAACTGGACGCGTGGATCGAGGCCGCGCAGGCGAACAATCCGAGCCTCGCCGCGGCGCAGGCGCGCGTGCGCGAAGCGATGTCGATGGCGGGCGTCGCCCGTTCGGCGCTGGCTCCCCAGGTGAACGGCGATCTGTCGATCAAGCGCCAGAAGTGGGCCGACAACCTGTACTACGGTCCGGGTCCGCTCGCCGGCGAGCAATCGTGGAACAACACCGGCACGCTCGCGCTCTCCTATCACCTCGATCTGTGGGGCAAGGACCGCAACGCCGCCGAGCGCGCCCTCGACGCGGCGCACGCGCGCGCCGCCGATGCCCGCGCCGCGCAACTCGAACTGCAAGCCAACGTGGTGCGGACCTACATCGGGATGTCGCTCGATTACGCGCTGCTCGACATCGCGCGCGCCACGTTGCAGCAACAGCAGCAAATCGCCGACCTGGCGAACCGGCGTCTGAAGGGCGGCATCGGCACGCAGCTCGAAGCGAGCCAGGCGCAAACGCCGCTGCCGGAATACGAGCGGCAAATCGATGCGCTCGAGGAAAGGATCGCGCTCGGCCGCAATCAACTGGCGGCGCTCGCGGGCAAAGGCCCCGGCGCGGGCGACTCGATCCAGCGGCCGAAGCTCTCGCTTGCCGCGCCCGCGGGCTTGCCGAGTGCGCTGCCCGCGGAACTGATTGGCCATCGGCCGGACATCGTCGCCGCGCGCTGGACGGTGGCGGCGCAGGCGCGCGGCATCGACGTCGCGAAGGCCGGGTTTTATCCGGACATCGATCTGCTCGCGTCGATCGGCGGCTATGCGGCGATGGGGCCGCTCTTCCAGTTCCTGAAGAATCCGTCGCATAGCTGGAGCGCCGGTCCGGCGCTGTCGCTGCCGATCTTCGACGGCGGCCGGCTGCGCTCGGAACTGGGCGCGGCTTCCGCCGGTTACGACGAGGCGGTGGAGAACTACAACCAGTCGATCGTCGGCGCGCTCAAAGACGTCTCCGATCAGGTGATCCGCATCCGTTCTCTGACGACGCAGGCGCAGGACGCCGAGCGCTCGGTGGCCGCCGCGCGCAAGAACTACGAACTGGCGCGCGAAGGTTATCGGCGCGGGCTGACCGACTATCTGAACGTGCTGACGGCGCAAAACCAGTTGCTGCGCGCGCAGGAAGGCGTCGCAAAAGTCCACGCGGAGCGGCTCGGCGCGCATGCGTCGCTGGTTACCGCGCTGGGCGGCGGCCTCGACGAGCCGGCGAACGGGCCGGCGGCGAACGAGACGCTGCCGGGGCATGGCAAGGGCAAGGGCGGCGCCGAGGGCAGTGTCGGCAACTCCGCTGCCGCCTCGAACCGAACCGCTGCGCCGGAGGCGGCAGGCCCGGCACCGCGCCCAGCAACAAGCCCCGCGCCCCACGCCGCAGCCGACTAAGGAAGCCCGCCATGTCAGCCTCCCCTGCTTCCGCTTCGCGCCCCCCGTCACTCGCTACCTGGTCGCGCGCCGCCGCCGACTGGGCCCGCACCGACGGCCTCACGTGGATCTATCTCTTCAAGGCGCTGGCCGCGTGCTTCCTCGCGCTCGGCATCGCGATGAAGCTCGACCTGCCGCAGCCGCGCACCGCGATGACCACCGTCTTCATCGTGATGCAGCCGCAAAGCGGGATGGTGTTCGCGAAGAGTTTCTACCGGATCTGCGGCACGCTCGTCGGCCTCGTCGTGATGCTCGCGCTGATCGGACTTTTCGCGCAGCAGCCGGAGCTCTTTATCGCGACGACCGCGATCTGGGTCGGCATCTGCACCGCCGGCGCCGCGCGCAACCGCAATTTCCGGTCGTACGGATTCGTGCTCGCCGGCTACACCGCCGCGCTGATCGGCATCCCCGCCTCGCAGCATCCCGACGGCGCGTTTCTCGCCGCGCTCACGCGCGTCGCGGAAGTCGTGCTCGGCATCGTCTGCGCGGGCGCGGTTAGCGGCCTCGTGTTCCCGCAATTCGCCGGCTTGCAGATGCGCGGCGCGGTGCGGGCGCGGTTCTCCTCGTTCGTCGACTATGTGTCGGCGTCGCTGGCCGGGCGCATCGACCGCGCGCAGATCGAGGCGACCAATGCGCGCTTCGTCGCGGACATCGTCGGCTTCGAGGCGGCGCGCAGCGTCGCCGTGTTCGAAGGCCCGGATTCGCGGATGCGCGCCGGCCGTCTCGCGCGCCTGAACAGCGAGTTCATGACGGCGTCGACGCGCTTTCACGCGCTGCATCAGTTGATGAACCGGCTGCGCAACGCCGGCACGCATGGCGCCGTGATCGCCATCGACGCGCTGGAGCCGTACTTCAAGGAGATCGCGCCCTTGCTCGCGAAGTCCGGCGAGCCGGTGCGAAGCGCCGCCGACGCCGCGCATGCCGCCGCGCAACTCGAAGCGTACAAGGCCGAGTTGCCGCGCCGCGTGCGCGCGACGCGCGCCGCGCTCGAAACGCATCCCGGCGCGCCGCTGCTCGACTTCGACACGGGCGCCGAACTGCTGTACCGCTTCATCGACGACCTGCATGCGTACGCGGCCACTTACGCGTCGCTGGCCGTCGACACCCACGCGCGCGAGCGCTGGGTCGAGCGCTACGAGCCGAAGACGAACGCAATCGCGGCGGGCGTCGCCGGCCTGCGCGCGGCGCTCGTGATGATGGCGCTCGGCGCCTTCTGGATCGCCACCGCATGGCCGAGCGGCTCGACGCTCACGCTCAACGCGGCGGCCGTATGCGCGCTGGCGTCGTCGTCGCCGGACCCGAAACGCACCGTGTTCCAGATGGCCGGCGGGACGCTCGCGGCCTCGGTGATGGGCATGCTCGCGGTGTACGGCGTGTTTCCGCGCATCGACGGCTTCCCGCTGCTGTGCGCGGCGCTCGCGCCGTTCCTGCTGCTCGGCGTATTCATGACGACGCGGCCCGCGCTCGTCGGCTACGGCGTCGGCTATTGCATCTTCTTCTGCTTTCTCGCCGGCCCGGACAACGTGATGCATTACGACCCGACGAGCTTTATCAACGACGCGATGGCGCTCGTGCTGTCGATGCTGGTGTCCTCGGTGGCGTTCGCCGTGTTGCTGCCGCCGTCCACGCCGTGGCTGCGCAACCGGCTGCTCGCCGATCTGCGCCGCCAGGTCGTACTCGCGAGCCGCGCGCACCTGAGCCGCGTGCGCTCGCACTTCGAGAGCGGCGCGCGCGACCTGATGTTCCAGATCAACGCGCTCGCGCAGAACGACCCGGCGGCGCGGCGTGACACGTTGCGCTGGCTGTTCTCGGTGCTCGAAATCGGCAACGCGGTGATCGATCTGCGCCGCGAAGTGGCCGCGCTGCCGGCCGATGCGCGCTACGCGAAAGCGACGCCGTGGCGCATTGCACTGCGCGCGATGTGCGACGCGCTGACCGCCCTCTTCGAACGGCCGCGCAGCGATCGCTTCGAACGCGCGCTTAAAGCGACCAGCGAAGCCATCGACGCCATGCAGGCGTTACTTACGGCGTTGGCGTTCGCCCCGCCGCGCGACGAGCGCCATCGGCTGCAACGCATTCTGAGCCAGTTGCACTTCATTCGTACCGCGCTGCTCGATCCGCAGTCGCCGCTCGAACCGTGGACGGGCGCGCGAGCGGACACACGGACGGACACGCAAAAAGGAGCCTCACATGCCGCGTGACATTGCCGTTTTCGACGCCTATGTGCCCACGATCGTGCTGCTGTTCGTCGCGGGCGCGGCGATTACCTGGGTGCTGGATCGCGTGATCGCCTATACGGGCGTTTATCGCGTGGTGTGGCATCCGTCCCTGTTCCGGGCCAGCCTGCTCGTCTGCGTATGCGGCGTGCTGGGCCTTGCCGTTTACCGTTGATCCGAGTCGAAACATGACCATCCGAAATCTTGTTGGCTTCGTTGCGACAGCCATTGTTTTTATCGTCGCGATCCTGCTGGGGCGCGTGCTGTGGGTTCATTACATGGACGAACCGTGGACGCGCGACGGACGCGTGCGCGCGGAGATCGTCAACGTCGCGCCGGACGTGTCGGGCGCCGTCGTCGAGTTGCCGGTCAAGGACAATCAACTGGTGAGGAAAGGCGATTTGCTGATGCAGATCGATCCGTCGCACTACGAGATCGCCGTCGAGCAGGCGCAGGCCGCGGTGGCCGCGCGCAAGGCCGAATTGCAGATGAAGCGCGACGACGCGCGGCGTCGCGCGGATATGGATTCGCTCGTGGTGTCGAAGGAGAGCCAGGAAAATGCGGCGCATACGGCATCGGCCGCCGAGGCCGCCTATCAGCAGGCGCTCGCCGCGCTCGACGCCGCGAAGCTCAATCTCGCCCGCACGCGCGTCGTGTCGCCCGTCGACGGCTACGTGACGAACCTGAACGTGTTTCGCGGCGACTACGCGACGGCCGGCGCGGCGAAGCTCGCGATCGTCGACAGCCACTCGTTCTGGGTCTATGGCTACTTCGAGGAAACCAAGCTGCCGCACCTGCATATCGGCGACAAGGCCGAAGTGCGGCTGATGAGCGGCGGCACGCTGCAAGGCCACGTCGAAAGCATCTCGCGCGGCATTTACGACCGCGACAATCCGCAAAGCCGCGAACTGCTCGCCGACGTCAACCCGACCTTCAACTGGGTGCGGCTCGCGCAGCGCGTGCCGGTGCGGGTGAAGATCGACTCGGTGCCCGACGGTGTCGTGCTGGCGGCAGGCATTACCTGCACGGTGGTCGTCAAGCAGAGCTGAGCGGCGCCGCTACAAGCTCTGCAAGCTATACAAGCTCTACAAGCGGAACTTGCCGACCATCTGCTTGAGGCCGTGCGCCTGATCGTCGAGCGAGCGGGCCGCCGCGGTCGCCTGCTCGACCAGCGCCGCGTTCTGCTGCGTGCCCGAATCCATTTGCGCGACGGCGAGGTTGATTTCCTCGATGCCGGCGCTCTGCTCCGACGAAGCCGCCGAAATCTCGCCCATGATGTCGGTGACGCGCTTCACGGCCTTGACCACTTCGTCCATCGTCTGGCCGGCGTCCTGCGCGAGCGTCGAGCCGTTGCTGACACGCTCGACCGACGTGCTGATCAAGCCTTTGATCTCCTTCGCGGCGGCGGCGCTGCGCTGCGCGAGGTTGCGCACCTCGGCGGCGACCACCGAAAAGCCGCGCCCTTCCTCGCCCGCGCGCGCCGCCTCGACGGCCGCGTTCAGCGCGAGAATATTGGTCTGAAACGCGATGCCCTCGATCACGCCGATGATGTCGCCGATGCTGCGCGCGCTGTCGTTGATCTCGTTCATCGTCGCGACGACGCGGCTCACCACTTCGCCGCCCTTCTCCGCGATCTCCGACGCGTTATTGGCGAGCGTGCTCGCCTGCTTCGCGTTGTCGGCGTTCTGACGCACCGTCGACGTCAACTGCTCCATGCTGCTCGCCGTGCGCTCGAGCGCCATCGCCTGCTGCTCGGTGCGTTGCGACAGATCGAGATTGCCCATCGAAATTTCGCCCGAGGCGGTCGCAATCGCGTCCGCGCTCGACGCAATATCCGATACCGTGGTCGCGAGCCCGCTTTGCATGTCGGAGAGCGCGTACAGCACGCTCGACTTGTCCTTACGTCCGAGCTTGATCTGGTTCGACAGATCGCCCGCCGCGATCCGGCTCGCGATCTCTTTCGCGTAGGCCGGTTCGCCGCCCAACTGGCGGGCGAGGCGGCGCACCACCCACTCGCTGACGAACGCGGCGAGCACGATCAGCCCGACCGTCATCACCGCGAGCATCACGAACGACGAGTGATAAATGAAGCCGGACGCGTCGATGGTCGCCTTCGCGGCCGTGCCGCGTTCCGCCACGAGTTGATCGACGAGTTTTTCGAGCTTGCCGGTCTCGACAAGCAGCGACACGTCCTGCGTGCCGACCTGCCAGTTCATCTGCGAAAGGTCGAGCGGCTGCGCTTTCACGAGCGTCACGAAGTCACGCAAATGCGCGCTCCACGTCGCGACGCCGGCGGCGAATTTCTTCTGATGCTCGACGGCCTGCGCGTCGGATTTGTCCACGTACTGCTGCAGCGTGGCGAGTTCGGCGGCGAGGCCGTTCAGGCCCTTGTCGATGTCGGCGCCCAGTTCGTCGCGCTCTTTCGCGGTGGTCGCGGTCAGCAGCATTTTTTGCGCGCGGCTTGCACGCAGCATATGGCCGCGCGCTTCCTCGGCGGCGCGGCTCGCGACGTGGCCCTGGTCGTAGATGGATTGCGCGGACGCGTTCAGGCGGCTGATCTGCGTGAGCGAAAACACGCCGATTGCCAGCGTGCCGACCAGCAGCACCGCGAACGCGGCGCGCAACATCGCCTTGACCGACAGCCCCTTGAGCCGCACGACTCGCGACCCGCCACCCTTTCCCCGCGACGGCGACCGGCCGGCCGCCTCCGTGTCCGGAACGAACCCCGCGCTCTTCCGGCTGCCCAGCGGAACTGCTGACACTGCTGAACCTGCTTTCATATTCCCCGTCCCCACGTTTAAACCTGCCGCAAAGGTCTGTTCCGGCATTGCTTTTTCTCTCTCCGGGTCTACGGCATCGGCGGCCGCGATCTTTAGCGCGGTTTGCCCGATGCCGACCGTGATTCGCCCGGTCCTCGACGCGCCGCTTCGTGGGCGCGCGCCGCGCCAGTTTTATACATGGCCAAAAATCCGCCCGTTCGGATTTACAGCGATGCGCGAGGCCCGCATAACCGTGTCCGATTCGCGACAAAACTTGTCCTTACATTTCGGTCGAGCCACATTAAACTGCGACAAATAGTTGGACACGCGCGAGTTCGCGTCGTTATGCCGCAACGACGCAGACCAGGAATCGCGACGCGCCGCCAGCAGGATTGCCCCTTCCTTTCCCTTTCTTTGAAGCGTATGGAAACCAGCCTCGATAAACGCGCACTTGCCGGCGCGTCAGCCCAAACCGGCAGCGCCGCCAATGCCTCAGCCGCGTCGGCTGCCGCATCTTCAGCCGCGCAGCCGGCCGCCAAGGTTCAGCGCACGGTCTATTCCGTGCTCGGCGCGATCAGCTTCTCGCATCTGCTGAACGACATGATCCAGTCGTTGATCCTCGCCATCTACCCGATGCTGAAGGACAACTTCTCGCTGTCGTTCGGACAGATCGGCCTGATCACGCTGACCTATCAGATCACCGCGTCGCTGCTTCAGCCGCTCGTCGGCATCTATACGGACAAACATCCGAAGCCGTACTCGCTGCCCGTCGGCATGGGCTTCACGCTCGCCGGCCTGCTGCTGATGTCGATGGCGACGAGTTTCGGCGTGCTGCTGGTGGCCGCGGCGCTGGTCGGCTGCGGGTCGTCGGTGTTTCATCCGGAATCGTCGCGGGTCGCGCGGATGGCCTCGGGCGGCCGTCACGGGCTCGCGCAGTCGCTGTTCCAGGTGGGCGGCAACGCGGGATCGTCGCTCGGGCCGCTGCTGGCCGCGCTGATCGTGATTCCGCACGGACAGCGCAGCATCGCGTGGTTTTCGGTGGCGGCGCTCGTCGCAATCGTCGTGCTGACGCAGATCGGCCGCTGGTACAAGCAGCATCCATCCGTGAAAAAGGCGCGCAGCCAGACCGCTCACGCAACGCTCTCGCGCAACCAGGTCATGTTCGCGATGAGCGTGCTGATCCTGCTGGTGTTCTCGAAGTACTTCTACCTCGCGAGCATCAACAGCTATTTCACGTTCTATCTGATCGACCGGTTCCATCTGCCGGTGCAGGCCGCGCAGATTCATCTGTTCGTGTTCCTCGCCGCCGTGGCCGCGGGGACCGTGATCGGCGGTCCGATCGGCGACAGGATCGGCCGCAAATATGTGATCTGGGTGTCGATTCTCGGCGTCGCGCCGTTCACGCTGCTGCTGCCGTATGCGAACCTGTTCTGGACCGGCGTGCTGACGGTGATCATCGGCGTGGTGCTGGCCTCGGCGTTCTCGGCGATCCTCGTCTATGCGCAGGAACTGATTCCGGGCAAGGTGGGCATGGTGGCGGGCCTCTTCTTCGGCTTCGCGTTTGGCCTCGGCGGCATCGGCGCCGCGGTACTCGGCGAACTCGCCGACGCGACGAGCATCACGTATGTGTACAAAGTCTGCTCGTTCCTGCCGTTGCTCGGCGTGCTGACGGTGTTCCTGCCGGATGTGGAAGGCAAGCGCGCGAAGGCCTGAGGGCTTGCGCTGTTGAACGGATGACGAAAAGGCGCTGCGGCGCCTTTTTTTTTTTGCCGCGGCGGGCCGGATGAGGCGCTTGCCTGTTGTCGGCCGGGAAGCATGCTGGCCGCGCGGCGGCTCCGGCAACGTAAAACCCAACGCGCCAAACGGTGCTCACGAGGCAAAAAAAGCAAGCGAGCGTCGGGGCATATAATGACGAACACCCCGCCGTCCCTCCGAAAAAATGCCCGATCTGCTAGCCAATCTCAACCCCGAACAACACGCCGCCGTCACGCTCCCGAACGAGCCCGCGCTGATTCTCGCCGGCGCAGGCAGCGGCAAAACGCGCGTGCTCATCACGCGCATTGCGTGGCTCATCCAGCACGGCCTCGCGTCGCCGGCCACCATCCTTGCGGTG
Source organism: Paraburkholderia sp. RL17-368-BIF-A (assembly GCF_046054045.1). Taxonomy (NCBI): domain Bacteria; kingdom Pseudomonadati; phylum Pseudomonadota; class Betaproteobacteria; order Burkholderiales; family Burkholderiaceae; genus Paraburkholderia; species Paraburkholderia sp. RL17-368-BIF-A. The sequence goes on along the minus strand of NZ_JARESN010000013.1, from coordinate 104,956 downwards.
ACGTTCACGAACAAGGCCGCGCGCGAAATGATGTCGCGTCTGTCGGCGCTGTTACCCATCGACACGCGCGGCATGTGGATCGGCACCTTTCACGGCCTGTGCAACCGCATGCTGCGCGCGCATCATCGCGACGCCGCGCTGCCGGCCACGTTCCAGATTCTCGATACCGCGGACCAACTGTCCGCGATCAAGCGCCTGATGAAGGGCCTCAACATCGACGATGAAAAGTACCCGGCGAAGAACCTCCAGTACTTCATCAACAACGCGAAGGAACAAGGGCTGCGCCCGAAAGACGTCGACGCCACCGACAACTTCAACCGCAAATTCGTCGAGCTCTACGAAGCCTACGACCAGCAGTGCCAGCGCGAAGGCGTCGTCGATTTTCCGGAGCTGCTGCTGCGCTGCTACGAACTGCTGGCGCACAACGCGCCGCTGCGCGCGCACTATCAGGCGCGCTTCAGACACATTCTCGTCGACGAGTTTCAGGACACCAACAAGCTGCAATACGCGTGGCTGAAGCTGCTCGCGGGCCAGACGAATTCGATCTTCGCGGTCGGCGACGACGACCAGTCGATCTACGCTTTCCGCGGTGCGAACGTCGGCAACATGCGCGACTTCGAACACGAGTTCAACGTCCGGCATCTGATCAAGCTCGAACAGAATTACCGCTCGCACGGCCATATTCTCGACGCGGCCAACCAGTTGATCGCGAATAATTCGCGGCGCCTCGGCAAGAATCTGCGCACCGACGCCGGTCACGGCGAGCCGGTGCGCGTCTACGAGGCCGCGACGGATACTCAGGAAGCCGGCTGGATCGTCGAGGAAATCAAGGCGCTCATCAACACGGGCACGTCGCGCAGCGAAGTCGCCGTGCTTTATCGCAGCAACGCGCAGTCGCGCACGATCGAGCACACGCTGGTGAATGCGGGCATCGCGTATCGCGTGTATGGCGGTTTGCGCTTTTTCGAGCGCCAGGAAGTGAAGCACGCGCTCGCCTATCTGCGCCTGATCGACAATCCGAACGACGACACCGCGTTCGCGCGCGTCGTCAATTTTCCGACGCGCGGCATCGGCGCGCGCTCGATCGAACAACTCGCGGACGCGGCGCGGCTCTACAACTGCTCGATGGCCGCGGCGATTCCGTATGTCGCCGGCAAGGCGGGCTCGAGCCTCGCGGCGTTCGCGAACCTGATCGGCAAGATGCGCGCGGAAACGCAGCAGATGAGCTTGCCGGACACCGTCGAATACGTGGTGCGCGCAAGCGGCCTCGCCGACTTTTACCAGAACGAGCGCGAAGGCCAGGATCGGCTGGAGAACTTGCAGGAACTGGTCAACGCCGCCGCGGCGTTCGTCAGCGAAGAGGGTTACGGCATGAACACGCCGGCGCGCTCCATTCCGCTGCGCCCAGGCGCGACGGCCGCTCCGGAACTGGCCGTCGCCACCGACGACCCCAACGTCGTCGTGCTCGACGCGCCCGGCATTGCCGACCCCGCGCAAAACCCCGACACGATGACGCCGCTCGCGGGCTTTCTGTCGCATGCGTCGCTCGAAGCCGGCGACAACCAGGCGCAGGCCGGCCAGGAAGCCGTGCAACTAATGACAGTGCACGCGGCGAAGGGCCTGGAATTTACCGCCGTGTTCATCACGGGCCTCGAAGAGGGGCTGTTCCCGCATGAGAACAGCGCGATGGAGTCGGACGGTCTCGAAGAAGAGCGCCGCCTGATGTACGTCGCGATCACGCGCGCGAAAGAGCGCCTGTATCTGTCATTCGCGCAAAGCCGGATGCTGCACGGCCAGACGCGCTACAACATCCGCTCGCGTTTCTTCGACGAACTGCCGCAGGAAACGCTCAAGTGGCTCACGCCGAAGGTCGAGGCGGGCGCGCGCTGGGGCGGCCGCTCGGACAACGCGGGCTATGGGCGCGACTGGTTCGCGCGGCCCGACCGTCAGCAGGGATATGGCGGCGGCGCATCGACGGCGGCAGCGCCCTTGCCCGCTTTCGCCAATGAGCAGCGCGCGGCGGAAGCCGGTTTTCGCGTCGGCCAGCAGGTGTTCCACACGAAGTTCGGCGAAGGCACGATCACCGCGCTCGAAGGCGGCGGCACCGACGCGAAGGCGCAGGTCAAGTTCAAGCGCCACGGCGAGAAATGGCTGGCGCTGGCGGTTGCCAAATTGCAGGCGGTTGAGTGAGCGGCGTCGACGGCGGCGAGCGCACCGCGCAGGCTGGCGGTCCGCTGGAGGATTCGCAAGGGGCTAATGCACAGGTTACGCACCTTGCGCGGCGCCCGCTCGGCGTGCTCGCGGCCTTGCCGCAGGAACTCGGCGACCTGATCGAGGGGATGCGCGCGGAATCCGGCGTGCGTACCGTGATCCACGGCCGGCGCGATTATCACGTCGGCACCGTCCACGGCGTGCCGTGCGTCGTGACGTTGGCGCGCGTCGGCAAAGTCGCGGCGGCGGCCACGGTCAGCGCGCTGATTCATGCATTCGATGTCGAGGCCGTCGTCTTCACCGGCGTCGCCGGCGGTGTCGGCGAACAGGTGCGGGTCGGCGACATCGTCGTGGCGAATGCGCTGTTGCAGCACGATCTCGATGCGTCGCCGCTCTTTCCGCGCTTCGAGGTGCCGCTCCTCGGCATGTCGCGCTTCGCAGCGGACGCGGCGCTCGCCGCGCAACTCGCGCAAGCCTGCGAGCGTTTCATTGCGGACGAAGGCGCGGCGTCGGCCGCGCGTTTCGGCACGCGCGAGGCGCGCGTGCATCGAGGGCTGATTATCAGCGGCGATCAGTTCGTCGCCAGCGCGGCAGGCGTGCGCGCGTTGCGCGACGCGTTGCCCGACGCGCTCGCCGTCGAGATGGAAGGCGCGGCGATCGCGCAGGTCTGTCACGAGTACGGCGTGCCGTGCGCGGTCGTGCGGACCATCTCCGATACCGCCGACGACCACGCGCCGGCATCGTTCGTGTCGTTTCTCACGGAGATCGCCGGGACGTATTCGAATGCGATCCTGACGCGCTTTCTGAAGGCGCGCGGCGAGCGCTGAGTCGGCAACCGCACCCGCTCGGCCACAAACTCCTAGCCTTTCAACCCCTCACGCACCTGTTGCAGCGCCGCCGGATCTTCGATGGTCGGCAGCTCGCCCGGCTCGCGTCCCTCCGCGAGCGCCGCGATAGCCCGGCGCAGCAGCTTGCCCGAGCGCGTCTTCGGCAGCATCGAGACGATCACCACGCGCGACGGCCTTGCGATCGCGCCGAGCTGCCGGTCCACCGTCGTCGTCAGTTCGGCTTCCAGCTTCGTGCGCGTGCCGGCGTCGGCGTAAGCCTGCGCGTCGCGCAACACCACGAAGGCCATCGCCGCCTGCCCCTTCACGGCGTCCGTCACGCCGACCACGGCGACTTCCGCGACGGCCGCATGGCTCGACAGCGCTTCCTCGATTTCGCGCGTACCGAGCCGGTGGCCCGCGACGTTGATCACATCGTCCGTGCGGCCGAGAATCGTCACGTAGCCGTCTTCGTCCTGAATGCCCCAGTCGAAGGTCGAATACACCTGCTGGTTCGGCACGCTCGACCAGTACGTGCTGACAAAGCGCTTGTCGTCGCCCCATACGGTCGACATGCAGCCCGGCGGCAGCGGATAGTCGAGCGTCAACACGCCTTTCTCGCCGGGCGGACACGGTTCGCCCGTCAGCTCGTTGCGCAAGGTCAGACTGAAGCCGGCCGACGGCACGCCCGGGGAGCCGAGCTTGGTCGGCAGCACCTCGACGCCGCGCGGAATCGCGAGCATCGGCCAGCCGGTTTCGGTTTGCCAATAATTGTCGATGACCGGCTTGCCGAGCGCGCCCGCGATCCACGAGGCGGTCGGTTCGTCGAGCGGCTCGCCGGCCAGAAACAGCGTGCGCAGGCTCGACAGATCGGCCTGTTTCAGCAGCGCCGGGTCCTGCTTCTTCAGCACGCGCAGCGCGGTCGGCGCGGTGAACATGAGGTTGATCTTGTGCTGCTCGACGAGGCGCCACCAGATGCCGCCGTCCGGGCGAATCGGCGTGCCTTCGTACATCACCGTGGTCAGTCCCGCGAGCAACGGCGCGTAGACGATATAGCTGTGGCCGACCACCCAGCCGACGTCCGACGCGGTGAACATCGTGTCGCCGGCCTTGCCTTCGAAGATGTGTTCCATCGACGCCGCCAGCGCCACCGCATAGCCGCCCACGTCGCGCTGCACGCCCTTCGGCTTGCCGGTCGTGCCCGAGGTGTACAGCACATAAGACGGCTCGTTCGATTCGAGCCATTCGCAGGGCACGTGGGCGTCGAAGAACTTTTCACGCAGCGGTTCGTAGTCGACCAGATAATTCGCGTTGAGGCGCTCCGGCGCGAGTTGCCGGTCGATCAGCAGCACGCGCGGCGTCTTGTGGCTCGCGCGCGCGAGCGCTTCGTCGACGAGCGGCGTGTAGTCGATCACCCTGCCGCCGCGCGCGCCGGCGTCGGCGGTCACGATCAGCACCGGCTTCGCGTCGTCGATGCGCGCGGCCAGATTCGGCGCCGCGAAGCCGCCGAACACGACCGAGTGAATCGCGCCGAGCCGCGCGCAGGCGAGCATCGCGAAAAGCGCCTCGGGGATCATCGGCAGATAGAGCAGCACCACGTCGCCGCGCTTCACGCCGAGCGAGCGCATGACCGCGGCCATGCGGTTGATTTCCGCGTACAGCTCGGCATACGTATAACGGCGCTCGATACCCGTTTCCGTCGACACATACACGAGCGCGTTTTGCTGCGCGCGCTCCACGAGATGCCGGTCCACCGCGTTATGGCACAGGTTCGTGCGTCCGCCGACAAACCAGCGCGCAAACGGCGGGTTCGAGCGGTCCAGCACGGTATCGAACGGCGTTTCCCAATGGATGCGCCGCGCTTCGTCGCGCCAGAATGCCTCGGGATTGTCGATCGAACGGCGGTGGAAGTCGCGGTAGCGGGTCATCGGCGGCGATCCTTCGGGTGCGGTGAAAAAGCCTAAAGACGCGGGCGCGCCGCGGCGCACGGCAGCGGGTAGCGGCGGACAGCGGCGGCGGCAAGCGCGTGAATGAAGCATAAAGTACGCGCCGCCGCGTGGACAACGCGGGTTCACCATGAGCGGCGCGGGCGGAGCGCTGTCTTATGACGGGCGCGGGCTGGCGAGATCCGAAGCGGGCCAACGCAAGCCGACCAACCCAACCCCAAAACCAGGCCCGCGCCTGCTGCCCCGCTTATAATCGAACATTCCCCGCATTCATCAGCCGATCGACACATGAGCGACACCCCGAGCGATACCTCCTCCACCCTGGCCAAGAGCTTCGAGCCGCACACCGTCGAAGCCCACTGGGGCCCCGAATGGGAAAAGCGCGCGTACGCCGCGCCCGCTTTCGACGGCAACCGGAAAGACTTCTCGATCCAGTTGCCGCCGCCGAACGTCACGGGCACCCTGCACATGGGCCACGCGTTCAATCAGACCATCATGGACGGCCTCGCCCGCTATCACCGCATGCTCGGCGAAAACACGCTGTGGGTGCCGGGCACGGACCACGCGGGCATCGCCACGCAAATCGTCGTCGAACGGCAACTGGACGCGAAAGGCGTGTCGCGCCACGATCTGGGCCGCGAGAAATTCGTCGAACGCGTGTGGGAATGGAAGCAGGAATCCGGCTCCACCATCACGAACCAGGTGCGGCGTCTCGGCGCGTCGATCGACTGGTCGCGCGAATACTTCACGATGGACGACAAAATGTCGACCGCCGTGCGCGACGTGTTCGTGCGCCTCTATGAACAGGGGCTCATCTATCGCGGCAAGCGGCTGGTGAACTGGGACCCGGTGCTGCTCACGGCCGTGTCCGATCTCGAAGTGGTCAGCGAGGAAGAAAACGGCCATCTGTGGCACATCCAGTATCCGCTGACGGACGGCTCCGGCCATCTCACGGTCGCCACCACGCGTCCCGAAACCATGCTCGGCGATACCGCCGTGATGGTTCATCCGGAAGACGAGCGCTACGCGCACCTGATCGGCAAGACCGTGACGCTGCCGCTGTCCAACCGCGAAGTGCCGATCATCGCCGACGACTACGTCGACCGGGAATTCGGCACGGGCGTCGTGAAGGTCACGCCCGCGCACGACTTCAACGACTACCAGGTCGGCCTGCGCCACAAGCTGCCGCAAATCGAAATTCTCACGCTCGACGCGAAGATCAACGAAAACGCGCCGGAAAAATACCGCGGCCTCGACCGTTTCGACGCGCGCAAGCAGGTGGTTGCGGATCTTGAAGCGCTCGGCGCGCTCGAATCCGTCAAGCCGCACAAGCTGATGGTGCCGCGCGGCGACCGCACCGGCGTCGTGATCGAGCCGATGTTGACCGACCAGTGGTTCGTCGCGATGAGCAAGCCGGCGCCCGAGGGCACGTTCAATCCGGGCAAGTCGATCGCCGAAACCGCGCTCGACGTGGTGCGCAACGGCCAGATCAAATTCGTGCCGGAAAACTGGACCTCCACGTATTACCAGTGGCTCGAAAACATCCAGGACTGGTGCATCTCGCGCCAGCTCTGGTGGGGTCATCAGATTCCGGCGTGGTACGGCGAAAACGGCGAAATCTTCGTCGCGAAGACCGAAGAAGGCGCGCGCGAAAAAGCGGCCGAAGCCGGCTATACCGGCCCGCTCAAGCGTGACGAAGACGTGCTGGATACATGGTTTTCGTCTGCGCTCGTGCCGTTTTCGTCGCTCGGTTGGCCGAACGAGACGCAGGAACTGAAGCACTTCCTGCCGTCGTCGGTGCTGGTCACGGGCTTCGACATCATCTTCTTCTGGGTCGCGCGCATGGTCATGATGACCACGCACTTCACCGGCAAGGTGCCGTTCGACACGGTCTACGTGCACGGCCTCGTGCGCGACGCCGAAGGCCAGAAAATGTCGAAGAGCAAGGGCAATACGCTCGATCCGATCGATATCGTCGACGGCATCGGGCTCGATGCGCTCGTCGCCAAGCGCACCACCGGCCTGATGAATCCGAAGCAGGCGGCGTCGATCGAGAAGAAAACCCGCAAGGAATTCCCCGACGGCATTCCCGCGTTCGGCACCGACGCGCTGCGCTTCACGATGGCGTCGATGGCCACGCTCGGGCGCAACGTCAACTTCGACCTCGCGCGCTGCGAAGGCTACCGCAACTTCTGCAACAAGCTGTGGAACGCCACCCGCTTCGTGCTGATGAACTGCGAAGGCCACGACTGCGGCTTCGGCAAGCCGGCGCAATGCGGGGAATGCGGGCCGGACGGGCATTTGCATTTTTCGTCGGCGGATCGCTGGATCGTGTCGCTCTTGCAGCGCGTGGAAGCGGAAGTCGCCAAGGGTTTTGCCGACTATCGCTTCGACAATGTGGCCAACGCCCTATACAAGTTCGTATGGGACGAATACTGTGACTGGTATCTCGAACTCGCGAAGGTGCAGATCCAGACGGGTCAGCCGAACCAGCAGCGCGCGACGCGGCGCACCCTGCTGCGCGTGCTCGAGACGGTGTTGCGCCTCGCGCATCCGGTGATTCCGTTCATCACCGAGGCGTTGTGGCAAAAAGTTGCGCCGTTGGCCGGGCGTTATCCCGCGGACAAGGCCGAGGGCGAAGCGTCCGTCATGGTGCAGCCGTATCCCGTTGCCGAGATGTCGAAGATCGACGAAGAAGCGGAGCAATGGGCCGCCGACCTGAAGGCAATGATCGATGCGTGCCGGAATCTGCGCGGCGAAATGAATCTGTCGCCGGCGGTGAAGGTGCCGTTGCTCGTCACCGGCAACGCGGAGCGTCTGCGCAGTTTCGCTCCGTACGCCCAGGCATTGGCCCGTCTTTCCGAAGTGCAGATCATCGCCGACGAAGCAACGCTCGACGCGCAGGCAGATGGCGCGCCAATTGCTATCGTAGGAAGTGACAAGCTCGTGCTGAAGGTCGAGATCGATGTGGCCGTCGAGCGCGAGCGCCTGTCGAAAGAGATTGCGCGGTTGAGCACGGAAATCGTCAAGTGCAATGCCAAACTGCACAACGAAAGTTTTGTCGCCAAGGCGCCGCCCGCAGTCGTCGAGCAGGAGCAGAAAAGGCTGGCGGAATTCGAAGCGACTGTCGGCAAGTTGAAAGCGCAGCTCGCGCGCTTGCCGGCCTGATCGGCGCTCCACGCCCGCCCCGCGCGGCGGGCACGGACTGATTAAACCAGAGGACTCAGGGTAAATCACATGCTAAAAGTTACAAAGGCGGTATTTCCGGTAGCAGGTCTTGGCACCCGGTTCCTCCCTGCCACGAAGGCAAGCCCGAAGGAAATGCTGCCTATCGTCGACAAGCCGCTGATCCAGTACGCGGTGGAAGAAGCCATGGCGGCCGGCATCACGGAGATGATCTTCGTCACGGGCCGCAGCAAGCGTGCGATCGAAGACCATTTCGATAAGTCGTACGAAATCGAAGCGGAGCTAGAGGCGCGCGGCAAGGACAAGCTGCTCGAACTCGTGCGCAGCATCAAGCCGAGCCATGTCGACTGTTTCTACGTGCGTCAGCCGGAAGCGCTCGGCCTCGGCCACGCGGTGCTGTGCGCCGAAAAGCTGGTGGGCGACAACCCGTTCGCCGTGATTCTCGCGGACGACCTGCTGTACGGCACGCCGCCCGTCATGACGCAAATGATCGAGGTGTTCGACCACTATCACAGCTCGGTGATCGGCGTCGAAGAGATCCCGGCGCAAGAGACGAAGTCGTACGGCATCGTCGACGGCAAGGAATGGGAAGACTCGATCATCAAGATGTCGGGCATCGTCGAGAAGCCGGAGCCGAACGTCGCGCCGTCCAATCTCGGCGTTGTCGGCCGTTACGTGCTGAAGCCGCGCATTTTCGACCACATCCGCTCGATCAAGCCCGGTGCCGGCGGCGAACTGCAGTTGACGGACGCGATCCAGTCGCTGCTCGCCGACGAACAGGTGCTCGCGTACAAGTATCACGGCACGCGTTTCGACTGCGGCAGCAAGCTCGGCTATCTGAAGGCGACGGTGGAATTCGCGCTGCGCCATCCGGAAGTGGCCGCGGATTTCGAAGAATATCTGCGGACGCGTTCGCCGGTGCTCGAAGGCTGATTCTTTCGCGCGAATGAAAAAGGCGCTGTGCCCCGCTTTGGCGGGCACAGCGCCTTTTGTTTGCAGCGCGCGTTTTCAGCGGACGCGTTTGAGAGGACGCGTTTGAGCGAACGTGTTTCAGCGCCTGCGCCTGCGTCAGCGGCGCTTCATCAGAAACGTGAAAACCTTGTCGTGCGACGAACTCTCGACGATCTCATTGCCGGTCTGCTTCGCGAACGCGGCGAAATCGCGCTGCGAACCGGGGTCGGTGGCGAGCACCTTGAGAATCTGGCCGCTTTCCATATCGGCGAGCGCCTTTTTGGCGCGCAGGATGGGCAGCGGGCACATCAGCCCGCGCGCATCGACTTCCTTGTGAATCTGAATTTGCATCGACGATGACCTTCGGGACGAGACGCCGTTGTGCGACGCCAGACAGAGGGTCAAATTCTACCGCAGCCTGCGCCGCGCTGCCGGTGGCGGCGTTGAGAGTGCCGCCGCCGCGATCCCTGCGCTAAAGCGTCACCGCCTGCCCACTCTGCAGCGACTGCCGCAACGCATTGCCGATGCGCGTCGCCTCGAGCGCGTCGGCGAGCGTCGCGCCCGCTTGCGCATCCGAGCCCGCCCCGCCCTGCACCGCCGCGACAAACGCGCGCGCCTCGTGCAAAAACGCGTCTTCGAAACGGTCGAAGAAGCTCGGCGTGCACTCGTTGCGAATCCCGCTCGCGTCATAAATCTCCACGCGATTCGCGCGCGGATTGCAGCCGATCGCGAGCGCGCCGGCCGTGCCGATCACTTCGCTATGCGTGTCGTTGCCGTGCGCCTGGGTGCGCGACGCGTAGAACATCGCGAGCTTGCCGCCCTCGAATTCGCAGATCGCGACGCCGTTGTCGACGTCGCCGAATTCGCGCAGGCCTTCATGTAACGCGACCGCGCCCGCCGCGAACACGCGTGTCGCGCGCGGCTTGCCGAGCAGCCAGCGCGCGACGTCGATATCGTGCACCGTGCAGTCCAAAAAAATGCCGCCCGAGGTCGCCGCAAAGCGCACGAAAAAACCGTCGGTATCGTTCTTGTCCGTGGTCTGCGAGCGCACCAGAAACGGCCGGCCTATCGCGCCCGCCGCGATCTTGTCGAATGCATCCTTATAGCTCCGATCGAAGCGCCGCATGAAGCCGATCGTCGCCTGAAGATGCGGAAAGCGCGCGGCCTCGGCCAGCACGCGCTCGCATTCGGTGAGATCGAGCGACAACGGTTTCTCGCAGAACACGTGCTTGCCCGCGCGCAATGCGTCGACGATTTGTTGCGCGTGCAACGACGACGGCGTGACGAGCCACACGGCATCCACTTCGCTATCGTCGAGCAGCTTCGCGTAATCGTCGTAAAGACGCGGCGACGGCAATGCCCCGCGCGCCCATGCCCGCTCCTCTTCCAGCGGACTGCAAGCGGCGACCAGCTCCGCGCCCGGCACGCGATACGCGAGATTCTCCGCATGCCGTTTGCCGAGCCGACCAAGGCCGACCACGCCCAGACGAACGCGCTTGTCATGCGCTGCCGCGGCATTCATCGCGCGGCCTCGCCGAGTTTGACCGCATGGCCTTCGCGCCACGAAAGCGTTGCGGCCTCGGCGAGTTCGAGCGCCTTCACGCCGTCGGCGACGGTCGTGCGCACCGGTTTGCCTTGCGTCACGGCTTCGAAGAAATGCGCGATTTCCAGCGCGTACGCCGCGCGATAACGTTCGAGAAAAAACGCCTCGGGCACGTCGCTCGATACTTCGGTCTTCGAATAAGCGGTGACTTCAGTGGGCCGCACATTGCCCGCTTGCAGCATGCCGCCGCTGCCGAGCACTTCGAAGCGCTGGTCGTAACCATAGGCGGCGCGGCGCGCGGTGTTGATCTGGCACAGACGGCCGCGCTTCGTGCGGATCGTCACCGCCGTCGAGTCGATGTCGCCCGCGTTTGCAATCGCCGGATCGGTGAGGCAACTGCCGGTCGCATGCAGCGTGTCGGCTTCGTCATCCAGAATCCAGCGGAAGATATCGAAGTCGTGAATCAGCATGTCCTTGAAGATGCCGCCCGAATGCCGGATGTATTCGACCGGCGGCGGCCCCGGATCGCGGCTCGTCACAATGAGCATTTCCGGCGTGCCGATTTCGCCCGCGTCGAGACGCGCCTTCAGCGCGGAAAACGTCGGGTCGAAGCGGCGCTGAAAGCCGATCATGCAGACCACGCCCGCGCGTTCGACCGCGTCCGCGCAGGCCCGTGCGCGTTCGAGCGTGAGGTCGACGGGCTTCTCGCAGAACACGTGCTTTTTCTGCGCGGCCGACTTCATGATGAGATCGGCGTGCGTGTCGGTGCTCGAACAGATCACCGTGGCGCCGACCGAAGCGTCGCCCATCGCGCCGTCGATGTCCGCCACTTGCGCGCCATGCGCGGCAGCGAGCGCCGCGGCCGCTTCGCGATTCACATCGACCACATACTTGAGCCTCACGCCAGGTTGCCGCGCGAGATTGGCCGCGTGAATCTTGCCGATGCGCCCCGCGCCGAACACCGCGACGTCGATCGGTTGTGCTGCGTCAGTCATCGTATCCTCCAGTGTCTTTGGATTCTTCCACGTTCAGTTCGAGCTTGTACGCGAGCGCGATGAAAAGCGCCTGGCACAGGCAGATCGTGCTGGTCAGCGAGCGGAACGCAAACGCGCTGCCCTCTTTCACATACAGTTGAGTGCTCGCGTAACGGGCGAGCGGAGATAGTTGGCTATCCGTAATAACCAGCGTCTTCGCCTGATGATGATGCGCGACGCGCAGGCAATACTGCGTTTCCTTCGCATACGGCGCGAAGCTGATCGCGATCACCACGTCGCCCTTCTTCACGCTGCGAATCTGCTCGCGATACATGCCGCCGAAACCGGACACCAGATGCACGCGCTTGGGCGTGTGCTGCAACGCATAGACGATGTAGCTCGCGACCGGAAACGAGCGCCGCACGCCGATCACATAGATGTTGTCCGCCTGCTGCAGCATTTTCACGGCGGCGTCGAACTGTTTGTCGTCGAGCCCCGCTTCGAGTTCTTCCAGGCCGCCGCGCGACGCCGCGATGAATTCGCGCGCCACCGCGCCGCCCGACAGCGCGCCAGGCTTGTCGTCGATCAGCTTGCGAATGCGCTGCTGATAACTCGGCGACGACGCGCCCTGCCCTGTGTACGCCTGGCGAAACACCGCCTGCAAATCGGAGAAACCTGAGAAGCCGAAGCGCTGCGCAAAACGCACCACCGCCGACGGATGCACGCCGCAGCTTGCGGCAATATCACTCGTGCGATCGACCATCACGCTCGAACGATGCTGCTCGATATACGTTGCGACGTTCTTCAACTGACGCGGCAACGCTTCGTAGTTTTCCGCGATGCGCTGCATCAATTCTTCGACGCTCGGCAATTCCTCGGTGCTCTCTTCCGCCATGAGTCTCTCTTCGGTGCTTTGTCGCAGTGCGGCAGACGCTTTCGACGCGCGCCGCACGACGTGTTTGACGTTGCCGATTATAGGCAGCGCATCGCATAAATGGAACGTATTTTCCATTTTTATTCACGATGAAATTTCTGTTGCACCACCCTCGAAGATGACCTAATCTTGGTCGTGAGCGATGGCGCTTCGGCGCAGCTGCGTCGCTCCCTCAATAACGACAGACCGAGAAAGGTGGAGACATGAGACTTTGCAAGGGCAAGGCTACGCTCAGGATTCTGGTGACGGCATTGACGTTGGCGACGGGATTCGGCGCGGCTTCGGCCGCCCGCGCGGCTGACGCTCATTTCGTGCTGATCAGCCACGCGCCGGACTCCGATTCCTGGTGGAACACGATCAAGAACGCGATCAAGCAGGCCGACGAGGACTTCAACGTCGAGACCGACTATCGCAATCCGCCGAACGGCGACATCGCCGATATGGCGCGCCTCGTCGAGCAGGCCGCCGCGCGCAACTACGACGGCGTGATCGTCACCATCGCCGATTACGATGTGCTCAAGAGCTCCATCAGCAAGGTGACCGCGAAGAAGATTCCGCTCGTCACGATCAATTCCGGCACCGAGGAACAGAGCGCGCAACTGGGCGCGATCATGCACGTCGGCCAGCCCGAATACGTCGCCGGCAAGGCGGCGGGCGAGAAGGCGAAAGCGGCCGGCGTGAAGTCGTTCGTGTGCGTGAATCACCTCGCGACCAACACCGTTTCGTTCGACCGTTGCCGTGGTTTCGCGGATGCGATCGGCGTCGACTATAAATCGTCCACCATCGATTCCGGCCAGGACCCGACCGAGATCCAATCGAAGGTCAGCGCCTATTTGCGCAACCATCCGAACACCGGCGCGATTCTCACGCTCGGACCGACGCCCGCGTCGGCCACGCTGAAAGCGGTCCAGCAAATGGGCCTGAACGGCAAGATCTATTTCTGCACGTTCGACTTCTCCGACGACATCGCGAAGGCCATCCAGAACGGCACGATCCAGTTCGCGATCGATCAGCAGCCGTATTTGCAAGGCTATATTCCGGTCGCCGTGCTCGCCATCGTGAAGAAAGAGCACACCACCGACCCCGCGAAAATCCGCCAGATTCTCGAAGCGAATCCGAAGTTCAAGGCGCGGCTCGCGACGTACGGTCTCGCGCCGTCGTATGGACCGAAGAACATTCGTTCGGGCCCGGGCTTCATCACGAAGGAAAACCTCGACAAGGTCATCAAGTACGCAGGGCAGTATCGCTGATTCTTTCTTCTAGCTAGTCACGCGCGCGGCGGGCATCGCTCCCGCCCGGCAGCCTCGCCGCCAGCGCGCATTTCACCGGCTGTCGTTCTCGCAACGCATTCCCGCCTGCCCTAACGCACAGCCGGCTCCAAGGAGACATCATGGGTGTAGCCGGCAAACACTTCCCACCGCACGTCGATCCAAACAGCGCCGCTTCGCATAACGCCGCGCCGCGCCCGGACGCCGAAGCGCGCGACGGACGCGACGAGCGCGTGCGCAAGGAATCGTGGTTCGGTCATTTGCTGAACCGCCCTGAATTTGCCGCGATTTCCGGCGCGGTACTCGTGTTTCTCGTTTTCGCGCTGACGGCCGGCGGCTCCGGCATGTTCAATCTCGACGGCGTGATGAACTGGTCGCAGGTGTCCGCGTATCTCGGCATCCTCGCGGTCGGCGCATGTCTCTTGATGATCGCGGGCGAGTTCGACCTCTCGATCGGCTCGATGATCGGCTTCGCCGGCATGATGGTCGCGATTCCGAGCGTGTACTTTCACTGGCCGATTTCGCTCTCGATCCTCTTTGCATTCGCCGGCTCCATGCTGCTCGGCGCGCTCAACGGCTATCTCGTGATGCGCACGCGGCTGCCGTCGTTCATCGTCACGCTGGCCTTCCTGTTCATTCTGCGCGGCCTCACGCTCGCGCTGTCGATCATGTTCGCCGACCGCACCATCGTCTCGGGCGTCGGCGACCTCGCGCAGCAGGACTGGCTCGCCAACACGCTCTTTCACGGCGTCGCGCTCAATGGCCTCTTCACGATGCTCGCGCATCACGGCATCGGCACGCTGCTCGATAACGGTCATGCGCTGGTGCCGGGCATTCCGAAGGTAATTCTGTGGTGGTTCGGCCTCGCCGCGATCTGCGCATTCGTTCTGGCAAAGACGCGCGCCGGCAACTGGATTCTCGCCGTCGGCGGCGATGCGAACGCAGCCAAGAACGTGGGCATTCCGGTGCGCCGCGTGAAGATTCTGCTGTTCGTGCTGACCGCATTCTGCTCGTGCCTGTTCGCGGTATTGCAAGTGTGCGACATCGGCTCGGCTGCGGCGGATCGCGGCTTGCAGAAGGAATTCGAAGCGATCATCGCGGCGGTGATCGGCGGAACCTTGCTGACGGGCGGCTACGGGTCCGTGGTCGGCGCCTGCTTCGGCGCGCTGATCTTCGGCGTCGTGCAGATCGGCATCACCTATACGAACGTGAGTTCCGACTGGTTCCGCGTGTTTCTCGGCGTGATGCTGCTGATCGCGGTGCTGTTCAATCACTACGTGCGCCGTCGCGTGTCGCAATCGTAACGAGGAGACGAACATGTCGGATACGAACCCTGTGACTCACGAAGCGCCGGTGGCAACCGCCGCCGCGCAGCAAGACGACGTGATCCTCGCGCTCGAAAACGTCAACAAGTACTTCGGCAAGGTGATCGCGCTAAGCGGCGTGACCTTGCGCCTGAAGCGCGGCGAAGTGCACTGCCTGCTCGGCGACAACGGCGCGGGCAAGTCCACGCTCATCAAGACGCTGGCCGGCGTGCATCAGCCGTCGTCGGGCCAGTATCTGGTCGACGGCAAGCCGGTTTTGTTCGAGTCGCCGAAAGACGCGCTCGATCTGGGCATCGCCACCGTCTATCAGGATCTCGCGCTCGTGCCGCTGCTTTCCGTCGCGCGCAATTTCTTCATGGGACGCGAGCCGCAAAAGAAACTCTTCGGCTTCCTGAACGTGATGGACCTCGAAACCAGCGCGACCACCGCACGCGACAAGCTCGCGGAAATGGGCATCAACGTGCGCGATCCGCATCAGCCGATCGGCACGATGTCGGGCGGCGAGAAACAGTGTCTGGCGATTGCGCGCGCGATTCACTTCGGCGCACGCGTGCTGATTCTCGACGAGCCCACCGCCGCGCTCGGCGTGAAGCAGAGCTTCAACGTGCTGAAGCTGATTCACAAGGCGCGCGCGAAAGGCATCTCGGTGATCTTCATCACGCACAACGTGCATCACGCATATCCGATCGGCGACTCGTTCACGCTGCTCAATCGCGGCAAATCGCTCGGCACCTTCACGAAGGAAACCATCAGCAAGGACGAAGTGCTCGACATGATGGCGGGCGGCGCCGAGATGCAGAAGATGATCGGCGAACTCGAAGGCGCAACGATCTGATTCATTCGCGCGGCAGGCGCAGCGATGAAACCGCTTGCCGCGCTCCGTCATTCAGGGACATTCATGGCTCATTCCAGTACATTCGGCGGCACACCGGCACAGACCTCGGGCGAAACCGCGGGCATGTCCGGCGCGAACGCCGGCAGCCGCTTCGCGCCGGAGCGCAGCCGCGACATCGTGTGCCTTGGCCGCCTCGCCGTCGATCTCTACGCGCAGCAGGTCGGCGCGCGCCTCGAGGACGTGTCGAGCTTCGCGAAGTATCTCGGCGGATCGTCGGCGAATATTGCGTTCGGCTGCGCGCGGCTCGGACTTTCCGCGGCGATGCTCGCGCGCGTCGGTAACGACCATATGGGCCGCTTTCTCACCGAGACGTTGACGAAGGAAGGCTGCGACGTGAGCCACGTGCGCGTCGATCAGGAACGCCTGACCGCGCTCGTGCTGCTCGGCCTGAAAGACCGCGACACGTTCCCGCTGATTTTCTATCGCGAGAATTGCGCGGACATGGCCGTTGACGAAGCGGATTTCGATGAAGCGTTTATCGCGTCGTCGAAAGCGCTGCTGATTACCGGCACGCACTTTTCCACCGAGCAGGTGAACCGCACGAGCCGCCGCGCGCTTGACTACGCGCGGCGCAACCAGGTGCGCACCGTGCTCGACATCGACTATCGTCCGGTGTTGTGGGGTCTCACGGGCAAGGCGGACGGCGAAACGCGCTTTGTCGCGAGCGAAGGCGTCACCGCGCATTTGCAGCGCATTCTGCCGTTGTTCGATCTCGTGATCGGCACCGAAGAAGAGTTTCGCATCGCAGGCGGCAAGAGCGAACTCGTCGACGCACTCGCGATGGTGCGCGCGGTAACGCCCGCCACGCTCGTGCTCAAGCGCGGGCCGCTGGGCTGCCAGATTATCGACGGCAAAGTGCCCGCCTCGCTCGACGACGTGCCGGTTCACGGCGGCGTGCAAGTGGAAGTGCTGAACGTGCTCGGCGCGGGCGACGCGTTCGCCTCCGGCTTTCTCTCAGGATGGTTGCGCGATCAACCGCTCGAAGCATGCGCGCGCGCCGGGAACGCGAGCGGCGCCCTGGTGGTCTCGCGCCACGCGTGCGCGCCGGCCATGCCGACGCCCGCCGAACTCGACTACTTCCTGCGCGAGGCCAAAGCCGACCCCGAACGCATGCGCCGCCCGGACCGCGACGCGACGCTCGCGCGCCTGCATCGCGTGACGCCCGCGCGCAAGCAATGGAACGAAGTACTCGGCTTTGCATTCGATCATCGCAACCAGTTCTTCGAACTCGCGCAGCAGACCGGCGCGAGCGACGCGCGTATCACGAGGCTCAAGGGCCTGTTCGTCGAGGCGGTCTCGCAGACCGAAAGCGCGTTGGGTTTGCAAGGCCGCATCGGCGTGCTGATCGACGATCGTTATGGTCAGGATGCGCTGAATGCGGCGACCGGCCGCGGCTGGTGGATCGGCCGCCCCGTCGAGTTGCCGGGCTCGGTGCCGCTCGTCTTCGATCATGGACGCTCCGTGGGCACGACGCTCGTCACGTGGCCGCAAGAGCACGTCGCGAAGTGCCTCGTGCAATTCCATCCCGACGAGCCGATCGAACAGCGTCTCGAACAGGAAGCGCAATTGCGCGCGCTCTACGATGCAACGCAGGCAAGCGGCCACGAGTTGCTGCTCGAAGTGATTCCGCCGAAGCACCCGAACTTGCCGCAAGGACCGAACGTGGTGTACCGCGCGTTAAAGCGGCTTTACAACATCGGCATCTATCCCGAGTGGTGGAAGCTCGAACCGATGGACGCCGCGCAGTGGCGCAACGTCGATGCGTTAATCGCCGAGCGCGATCCGTATTGCCGCGGTGTCGTGCTGCTCGGTTTGTCGGCGGGTGTCGAGCAGTTGAACGATGGCTTTCGCGCGGCGGCGCGCTCGTCGACATGCCGCGGCTTCACGGTGGGCCGCACGATCTTTCACGAGCCGAGCCATGCGTGGCTTGCCGGTGAAATCGGCGACGACGAACTGATCGCGCGCGTGCGCCGCATCTTCGAAACGCTGATCGCATCGTGGCGCGCGGCGCGTGAATCCGTGGCCGGCGAACCCGACGCGAAGACGCATGTTCATCAGGAGCAGGCCGCATGAATCAGCGCATGATGGATCACAAACGCGAGCAGGAACATGAGCACGGCCACGCGGCATCCGCAAGCGGCGCGGTTCGGGAAGGCACGATTCGCCTGACCACCGCGCAAGCGCTCGTGCGTTATCTCGCCGCGCAACGCGTCGCGACCGAAGACGGTCTCGGCACCGAGCCGCTCTTTGGCGGCGTGTTCGCGATCTTCGGTCACGGCAACGTCGCGGGCATGGGCGAGGCGTTGTATCAGCATCGCGACGAATTGCCCACGCTGCGCGCGCATAACGAACAGGCGATGGCGCATAGCGCGATTGCGTACGCGAAGGCGCATTTCCGCCGCCGTATGATGGCGGTCACGACTTCGATCGGACCGGGCGCGACGAATCTGCTCACTGCCGCGGCGCTCGCGCATGTGAACCGTTTGCCGGTGCTGCTGTTGCCGGGCGACATTTTCGTGTCGCGCGCGCCGGACCCGGTTTTGCAGCAGGTCGAAGACTTCCACGACGGTGGCGTGTCCGCCAACGATGCGTTCAAACCCGTGTCGCGTTACTTCGATCGCATCGTGCATCCGGCGCAATTGTTGAGTGCGTTGCCGCGCGCGCTGCGCGTGCTCACCGACGCCGCGTCCTGCGGGCCCGTCACGCTCGCGTTGCCGCAAGACGTTCAGGCGCAGGCGTGGGACTTCCCCGCCGATTTCTTCGCGCCGCGCGTCGTGACGTTTTATGCGCCGGCGCCGCGCGTCGATGAAATCGAGCGGGCAATCGAGCGCTTGCGGCGCGCGCAGAGGCCGCTGATCGTCGCGGGCGGCGGCGTGCTGTACGGCCGCGCGACTGACGCGCTGCAACGCTTCGCCGCCGCGCACGGCATTCCGGTCGCGGAGACGCAGGCGGGTAAGGGTTCGCTCGCATGGGACGATCCATTGAACGTTGGCGCGCTCGGCGTCACCGGCTCGCCTGCCGCGAACGCACTCGCGCGCGACGCCGACTGTGTGCTCGCGCTCGGCACGCGTTTGCAGGACTTCACGACCGGCTCGAACACGCTCTTCACGCAGGCGGACGTGATCGGCATCAATGCGAATGCATTCGACGGCCTCAAGCATCGCGCGCAAGTGGTGGAAGCGGACGCGCGTCTCGCACTCGAGGCGCTCGATGCGCTCGATGGGCCTGGCTCACGCCTACAGGACTGGCATGCGGACCGCGCGTGGACCGCTCGCGCGCAGCAACTCGCGGCAAGCTGGCGCGACACCGTACATACGCTCACGCACGCGCCGCAGCGCGACGCCGTGCTGCCTTACGAGGGCGATGTGATCGGCGCCGTGCAGCGTTCGAGCGCGAACTCGCCGGCCAACGACATCGTCGTATGCGCGGCGGGCACCTTGCCCGCCGAATTGCACAAGCTGTGGCGCGCGGCGACGCCGGGCGCGTATCACGTCGAATACGGCTACTCGTGCATGGGCTATGAGATCGCCGGCGGGCTCGGTGCGAAGCTCGCGCGTCCCGAGCGCGAAGTGATCGTGATGGTCGGCGACGGCAGCTATCTGATGATGAACAGCGAGATCGCGACTTCCGTGATGCTCGGCGCGAAGCTGATTGTCGTGGTGCTCGACAATCGCGGCTATGGCTGCATCAATCGACTGCAGCAGGCATGCGGCGGTGCGCCGTTCAACAACCTGCTCGACGATTGCAAGCAGGGGCCGCTTGGCGCGCCGCGCATCGACTTCGCCGCGCATGCGCGTGCGCTCGGCGCGCATGCCGAGCATGCGGCGAACGTCGCGGAACTCGAAGCCGCGCTGCAACGTGCGCGCACTGCGGATCGCACATACGTCATTAGCATCGACACCGACCCGGCCCGCACGACGACCGACGGCGGCTGGTGGTGGGAAGTCGCGGTGCCCGAAGTATCGTCCAGGGCAAGCGTGCGCGACGCGCGAGCGAATTACGATGCGCAGATTGCGGCACGCGGAAAACCATCCGGCGTTGCAGAGGACAGCAACGAAACGGACAACGACGTCAACGACCGAGGATCGCTCGCATGACAGCTTTCAACGTACGCATCGGCATCAATCCGTTGTCGTGGATGAACGACGACCTGCCCTCGCTCGGCGGCGAAACGCCGCTCGAGGTCGCGCTGACCGAAGGCCGGCAGATCGGCTATCAGGGCTTCGAACTCGGCAACAAATTCCCGCGCGAACCGCAGGCATTGAAGACGCTGCTCGCGCAATACGATCTCGCGCTCGTGTCGGGATGGTATTCGGGGCGTCTCGCGCGCGGCAGCGTCGAAGAGGAAATCGCGGCGGTCGGCCCGCACCTCGAACTGCTTGCGCAAAACGGCGCGACCGTCATGGTGTATGGCGAAGTGGCCGATTCGATTCAGGGCGCGCCGAAGCCGCTGTATCAGAGGCCGCGTTTTTTCGGCGACGCGCAATGGGCCGCGTATGCCGCACGCGTCGATGAATTCGCACGCTATACGCTAAGCCGCGGCGTGCGGCTTGCTTACCATCATCACATGGGCGCGTACGTCGAAACGCCCGCCGACGTCGATCAGTTGATGTCGCGCACGAGCGACGCAGTCGGCCTGCTGTTCGACGCGGGACACATCACGTTTGCAGGCGGCGATCCGCTCGCCGTGCTCGACAAGCACATCGGCCGCGTTTGCCATGTGCACTGCAAGGATGTGCGCCCCGCCGTGATGAAGCTCGCGCGCAATCGCAACTGGAGTTTTCTCGATGCGGTGATCGCGGGCGCGTTCACGGTGCCCGGCGACGGCGCCGTCGACTTTCCATCGATCATCGCGCGTCTGAAGCGGCACGGCTATTGCGGCTGGCTGGTGGTCGAAGCAGAACAGGACCCGGTCGTCGCGCCGTCGTTCGAGTACGCGCAAAAAGGCTTCAATACATTGCGTGCATTGGTCGATGCGCCGCTCGACACGCAGGAGGCAGCATGAGTCTGTTAGTGAAGGCCGAGCGCGAAGGCCAGACAATCGCGCGAGTGACACCTCAGTCGGCGTGCTGGCGCTATGTCGGCTTCGCCGCTTATCGTCTCGGCACGAGTGAAGTCGTGCATGTGTTCGAGCCGTCGCGCGAAGTGTGCATCGTCGTGCTCACGGGCGCGGTCGACATCGAAACGCAGCACGCGAAGTGGAGTTCGCTCGGTTCGCGCGACAGCGTGTTCGAAGATGCCGCGCCGTATGCGGTGTATTTGCCGCCAGGCGTGCGCGCCGCGGTGCGTGCATGCCGCGATGCCGAGATCGGCGTGGCGAGCGCGCCTGCAAAAGGCGAGTTGCCCGCGCGCCTGATCGAGCCGTCTTCGATGAAACGCTCCACGCGCGGCAAAAGCCTGAATACGCGTTACGTCTGCGATATTCTTCCGCAGACCGAACCCGCCGAGTCGCTGCTGGTGGTCGAGGTGAGAACGCCGGGCGGCCACGCGTCGAGCTATCCGCCGCACAAGCACGACACCGACAACGTGCCGCACGAAAGTTCGCTCGAGGAGACGTACTACCATCGGCTGAATCCGCCGCAGGGTTTTGCGTTTCAGCGCGTGTACACAGATATGCGCGACATCGACGAATCGATGGCGGTCGAGAATCACGACGTCGTGATGGTGCCGCGCGGCTATCATCCGGTCGTCGTGCCGTATGGCTACGACTCGTACTATCTGAACGTGATGGCGGGCGCGCAGCGGACGTGGCATTTCCGTAACGATCCGGCGCACGAGTGGATCGTCAACAAGGAAGATTGAATCGTGCGGCAGGCTTCGCGCGAGGCAGGCGCGCTCTTATTTGCCTCGCGCGGCGAGATCCACGCCGAGCGCGCCGTCGGTGCCCATTTTTACCGTGCCCTTCGAAACGTCCCTGCGATAGCCGTATAAATCGAACTTCATCACGCCGGGGTTCGAGCTGTCGCTGATGAAAGTTCGCGCGTTCGTGACGAGCGAGTTGAACATCTTCACGTCGCCCGATTCGATCCATACGTAGCTCTTCGCCGCGTTGACAGGCGGCCGCGCGACGGCAATGCCGGGTTCGCGTTTGAACTTCAGCACGAGGCCCTCGTCCGTGACCGTGGCGCTTGCAAGACGCCCTTGCAAGACCGGCGGTGGAAACACGGTGTACTGATCGAACACGAGCTGGTTGCCTTCGAGCGCGACGCCCTTGCGCGTGAACGGCGTCAACGACGCAAGCGGAATGTCGAGCGCGCGCAGCAGTCCCGCCTGCGGCACGCCAAGCACCTTCACCGACGCCGGCTCGTACACGAGATGCCGCTCGTCTCGCGCGACGATTGTGCCGCTCATCGTCGTCGGCAGCCATACGCCGGGAAAGTGATTCCACAACTTGATGCCGCCCGTGACTTCGAGCTTGCCGTCGACCGGTTTCAGTTGCAGATCGTTGAGCGAGCGCGGCTCGTAATCGAGCAGATAATCGTTGAATAGCGCGGCCATCGCCGGCCAGGGTTCGACTACTTCGCCGCCGATGATGCGTATGTCGTACTGATCGGGATTGTCGAGATCGACCGGTTGGCCAGGCGTCTTCGGGACCATCTGCGCGTCGAGCGAACGCACGTGAAAGCCGATGTGCCCGGCCACGTAGAAGTCGACGTTTTCGACGTGAATCAGCGGGGTGGGACCTGTCGAACGACGCTCGTCGTTGGGTGTGAGCGTTGCAGCGTCCCGGCTGCCGCGAGACAACCCCGTGCGCAGACTGACAGGCATCGCATGCGCGGCCGATGCGCGTTGCACACTCTGCGGCGCACGTTGCCACACGAGCCGCGCCTGCGCCAGCGACGCCTGCTGCGCGCGAATCAGGCTGTCGTTAAAGCGCGCACTCGCGCTGCCGATGCCGATGCCGATCCGCAGCGGCGGCTCTTTTGCCGCGCTCGCGAGCGTCGCGTATGAAGGCAGATGCACGTCGAGCGCGCCGGCTTCGTCGAAAGTGAAATAGCCGGCGGCCATCTGCTCGCGATAGTGGTACAGATCGAGCACGAACGGCGCGCTTCTATCGATGGGCGTCAGCGCCATGTCGATATTCATCGGCATCGAACGCATGAACTTCACGTCGCCGCCTTGCACCAGCATGCCGCGCGCGGGCATGTTCGCGGGCCAGTCGATGTTGGGCAGCGTGCCGTCGTCCAGCGTGAAGCGCACGCCCGCCGCGCTCGTGTCGATGCGCGTGATGCGCATGCGCAGCGCGGGCGGCGGCGTGAGCTTTGCGACCTGCATCACGACGTCGTCGCCGTCGAGCCGCGCAATCGGCGTATCGACTTTCAGCAGATCGGCCATCTTCACATGCGCGGCCTGCATCAACCGGTCGGCGGCCACGCCCGCGACTTCGACGTGATCGGCATGGAACACGAGTTCGTCCGCGCCGCGCATCGCAAGCGATCCGGACAGCACGATCGGCACCCACGTATCGCGATGCATCTCGCCGGTTATGCGCAAACTGCCGCCGTCTTGCGGCACCACGCGCATATTGCGCAGCGGCGAGCCTTGGTACTGGAATAGATAACGGTCGAAGATCGCCGTGAGCTTGGCGCTGTCGAGCGTGACTTCGCCGCGATGAACGTCGATCGTCACGCTCGTCGGATCGTCGAAAACGATGGGCTCGCCCGCGTGCGTCGGCACGAGCGTCGCCGCCATGTCGTGAATCATGAAGCCGATGTCGCCGGTCACGCGAAAGTCGACATCGCGCGCGAACATCAGCGAGCCGTCGATGCCCGAGTCGCGCAGCGTGAGCGCGCGGCTGCGCTTGATGCTCATGCCGCTCGCCGTGGGCACGCGCGCCGCGATGCTTTGCTCTAACGCGAGTTGTCGGGCCTTGGCGGCTTCGATCGCGGGACGTGGGGATGAAGCGGGCTGCGCGTGCGGCGCGCTTGCGGTTGCGGTTGCGGTTGCGGTTGCGGTTTGCATGTCCGCGGAAGGCGCAGTGTTTGCGGTTGTCGAATTCGCGTCGGCGCACGCGGACATGGAAAGCGCCGCGGCGAGCAGCGCGAAACTTGCGACAAGCGGCGCGCGCCATCCATGCTCGCGGGCCGTGCGTATGTTTTTCATGATGTCTCCTCCTGAAGCCGCGACGCATCTCGACGCATTTCGACGCGCAAATTGCGCGCGCCGACGCCGCGCGGTCTTCAATAATTGTCTTTATTTGTCCGCGCGCTGCCGACAAGATTTCTGGAGGACGCTCACCAAACGATCAAGCGTTTGAATTGCCGCGATCGGTCAGCGCAATGCCTTGCACGCCGGACCTGGGCGGACTATCGACGACGCAAATTCAAACGCTAATCGCACTGCGGTTTTTTTTCAAAGCGGCACGGCGCGCCCTTCAACCGACGCCGAGCCACTCGCGCATCACGTCGGTGCGCTGCACGAAAGCATCGAGTTCGCCGTCGAACACGATTTCGCCATGACCCATCACCGCGACGCGGCTCGCAATGTCCCCCGCGATCACGAGCCTCTGTTCGATCAGCAGCATCGCCATGCCGCGCTCGCGCAGCACGCGCAGACATTGCGCGACCTGCTGCATCACGAGGCTGGCAAGACCCTCGCCGGGTTCGTCGATTATGAGCAGATCGGGATCGCCGAGCAGCGCACGCGCGAGCGTCAGCATCTGCTGCTCGCCGCCCGACAGCGCGCCCGCACGCGTGCGTCTGCGTTCGCGCAAAACAGGGAAAAGCGCGCAGGCATCGTCGATGGTAAAGCGCGGCGCGCGTCCGCGATTTGCACTACTGCCCGGCCCAACCCCCAGTTCGAGATTTTCGCCGACGCTCAACGTCGGAAACACGTCACGATGCTCCGGCACATAGCCAATGCCGAGCCGCGCGATTTCAAACGTACGCAGCCCGGCAAGCGAGCGGTCTCTAAAGCGCAATTCGCCGTCGCACTGCACGAGGCCCATGATCGCGCGCGCGAGCGTCGAGCGTCCCGAGCCGTTGCGGCCGACGAGCGCAAGCACTTCGCCCGCGCCGATCCGCAGGTTCACGCCATGCAATGCCTGGCTCGGCCCGTACCATGCGTTGAGTCCGCGAATGTCGAGCAAGGGCGTCATGCGTCGAAACCTTCGCCGAGATACGCGGCGCGCACCGCGGCATCCGCGCGAATCGCCGCGGGCGTGCCGGTCGCGATAATGCGCCCTTGTACAAGCACTGAAATGCGATCGGCGATGGCGAACACCGCGTCCATGTCGTGCTCGACCATCAGCAGCGTGCGGCCCGCGGTGGTCTCGCGAATCAGTTCGATCGCGCGCGCCGCCTCCGCGCGATTCATGCCGGCCGTCGGCTCGTCGAGCAGCAAGGTATGCGCGCCGCCCGCGAGCGCAATGCCGAGATCGAGCGCGCGCTGCTCGGCATAACTGAGCGTCGCGGCCTGCACATGCGCGCGTGCGCCGAGGCCGACCGCGTGCAGCACCTGCGAGGCGCGCGCATCGACCGTGGATGAACCCGCGAAACGCTGCCACCAGCGCAAGCGGTCGCGCTCGGCGAGCAGCGCGGCGCAACGGAGGTTGTCGAATACGCTCAGGCGCGCGAACACGCTCGTACTCTGAAAACTGCGCGCGAGTCCGCGCCGCGCGATCGCCGCCGGCGCGAGCCGCGTGATCTCCGCGCCGAACAGGTCGATGCGTCCCGCGTTGGGACGCGCGCCACCGGCAATCAGATTGAAGAGCGTGGACTTGCCCGCGCCATTTGGGCCGATCAACGCGTGACGTTCGCCCGGTTCGATCGCGAGATTCACGCCGCGCAGAATCTGCGTGGAGCCGAAGCGTTTTGTGACGCCGTAGAGCGCGAGTGCCGGGATCATCGTGTGTCTCCGGCGTTGTGCAGCGCGCGGGCATGCGCGGCGAGGCGGGTTTGCGCGCGGCTCGCGGCGAGCGCCGCCAGCGTTCCGCACGCTGCCAACGCAACAATTGCTACGACGAGCCGCCAGGGTGACGACACGCCAAACGCGATCAGCGAAGACGCTGTGCCGATGCGTAACGCGGCGCCTTCGTCCGCGCCGAATTGCGCCGCGTAGGCCCACTGCACCGCGAGCACGATGGCGGCGCTCCATAGCAGGATCGCCGCTGCGCCTGCCAAGTAGGCGACCAGGCACGCGGCCCGGCACGAGCGCCAGCCCAAGCGCGTTAGCCGCGCCAGGTGCCGCTGCGCGAAGCCGGCGATCCCATCCGGTGCAGCGACCACGATCACGATGAAGAACAGCCCCAGATAAAAGAGCCAGGCCCGCGTGACACTCGCCACCGCCACGCTGAAAAACGTCAGCACGACCGCGCCCACGACCGGCCCGAAAAAGACGCCCGCGCCGCCGATCACCGTTGCAATCAGCACCGAGCCCGAGCGCACCATGCCGACGCTTTCCGTCGACACCAGCTCGACATTGATGAGCGCCAGCGTGCCCGCGACGCCCGCAAAGAACGCCGAGATCACGACGACGCCGTGGCGAATCCGTCGCGGATAGCAGCCGATGGCCGCGGCCCGCGCCGGGTTGTCGCGCACCGCATTGGCAAGCCGCATGAACGGCGAGCGCGACAGCGCGAACATCGCCGCGCTCGCGAGCAGGCACCACAGCGCGATCAGCGCATACGCCTCGCGAGCCGGGCCGAATGTGAAGGCGCCGAGCGGCGGACCGCTCGCGCGATCGATCGCGACGCCCGCCTCGCCGCCGAACCAGTCGGGTAAGGTCCACGCGGCCGCCGCCACCAGTTCGCCGATGCCGAGCGTGATCATCGCGAATGCGGTGCCGGCGCGCCGCGTCGAGATGAAGCCGAGCAGCGCGCCGCATACCGCGGCCCCTGCCCCGCCGATCAGCGGCAGCAGCACGAGCGGCACGCCGGCGCGATTGAACAGATGCGCGGCGATCAGTGCGCCTAGGCCGGAATACGCCGCATGTCCGAACGACAGCAATCCCGTTTCGCCGAGCAGCAGATTGTAGGAAAGCGCGAAGACGATCATCGTCGCGGTCTGCGCGAGATAGGCGAGCAGCCAGCTTTGCGGCGACAGCAGCGGCGGCACAAGAAGCAGCAGGACCAGCGCGAGCCACGGTAAAAGATTGCGCCATAACGCGCGTTGATGCGGGGCATCGGGCTCGGCGGGCGTTATCGTCGACGCGACTGCAGTTGCTGACTTCGAGACCTTACGCATGATCGTCGCGCCGTCCGAAGAGTCCGCGCGGGCGCAACGCCAGCATCGCGACGAGCAGCAGATACGGGATCAGCGGCGCAAGCTGCGCGAGCGTCAGCGCGTCCCATTCGCGCGGCAGCGAGGCGTCGAAAACGGCGAGCACGTCGCCGAGCGAAACGTCGCTCGCGACCGCGAGCGTCTGAATGCAGCCGATCAGCAGCGACGCCGCGAGCGCACCGCCGAGCGACCCGAGCCCGCCGATCACCACGACGACGAACACGATCGAGCCGAGCGATTCTGCCATCGACGGTTCGATGACGGAAAGCGGCGCGCCGATCACGCCGGCCAGCGCGGCCAACGCCGTGCCCGCCGCGAACACGCCGGTGAAGACGCGCGGCACATTGTGGCCGAGCGCTTCGACGGCGCTCGCGTGCGTGAGCGCGGCGCGCACCACGAGCCCCGCCTTCGACACGCGCAGCACCGCGTACAGCGCCGCCAGCATGACGAGTGAGAGCGCCATCATGAACGCGCGATAGCGCGCGAAGGTCGCGCCGTAAAGCGTGAAAAGCGGACCGTCGAGTACAGCCGGCACGCTCGCGCCGAGCGGGCTCAAGCCCCAGCCGAGCTTGACGAGTTCGCCGAGCACGTAGGCCGCGCCGAAGGTCAGCAGCAACTCGGCGAGATGTCCGTGACTTCGCACGCGACGCAACAGCCAGCGCTCGAGCGCCGCGCCGATCAGGCCGACGACGAGCGGCGCGATCACGAGCGCGGCCCAGAAACCGAAGCGCGCCGCCACCGAATAGCCGACGTAGGCGCCCAGCATGTAGAAGCTCGCGTGCGCGAAGTTGAGCACGCCAAGCATGCTGAAGATCAGCGTCAAGCCCGCCGACAGCATGAAGAGCAACAGGCCGAAGCTGATTCCGTTCAGCAGATTGATGACGAACGACTGCACGCCTAGTCCGCGGTGCCGATGGCAACGCCGATCGGCTCGAGCGCCGCGCGCAGTGCGTCGGGCAGATTCACCGGACGGCGCGTCACGCGATCCACGTACACATGCACGAAGTGGCCTTGGGCGGCGGCTTCGTCGCTGCCTTCGCGGAACAGTCCGACTTCATAGCGCACGCTCGACGCACCGAGCCGCGTCACCCGCAAGCCTGCGTCGACGCGCTCCGGAAACACCAGCGGCGCGAAGTAGTTGCAATGCGTTTCGACCACGAGTCCGATAGTCGCGCCGCGCTCGAAGTCGAGCACGCCCGCGCGGATCAGATACTCGTTCACCACCGTATCGAAGTAGCTGTAGTAGACGACGTTGTTCACGTGACCGTAGACGTCGTTGTCCATCCAGCGCGTGGTGATGGTGAGGAAATGCGGATAGGCGCTTCGTGCGGTGGGTTGGGGTTTGGCTGCGGTCGTGGACATGGGCGTTGGTTCGAACGAAGGTGGCTGTGGGGCGCTTTTGTTTATCGGTGCATCGCGGAGAGTCGTTGTCGTGGTGCCATTGGTGCCATTGGTGCCATTGGTGCCATTGGTGCCATTGGTGCCGTAGTGCCGTTCGTCGACGCCGCTGCGAGACCTGCTTGCGGCGAACTCGGCGAACGCGGCAAACGCACTTACTGTCCCGGCTTGTCGACGAATTCGAACGGCAGACCGCGCCGCCGCATCCATTCGCCGAGCGCCTGACCGGTGCCCGCGCGCCAGGGACGCAGATTCGCCGGTTCCACGAGCCGGTATTCGAGCAGTTCGGGCGACAGCGAAATGGTGCCATGCGCCTTCACGTGATACGCGATGATCAGTTCGTTCTTGCGGATGAATTCATACACGCCGATCAGTTCAACCGACTCCGCGTGCAACGACGTCTCCTCCCACACCTCGCGCGCAATGCCCTCCTCCGGCGTCTCGCCGTTTTCGAGGAAGCCGGTGATCAGCGCGAACACACCCTCGGCCCATGCGGCGTTGCGCGCGAGCAGAATCTTGCCTTCGTATTCGACGATCGCGGCAACCACCGGCAGCGGATTGTTCCAGTGGACGTAGCCGCATTGCTCGTCGGGACAGGTCTGGCGGATGCGCCCGCCTTCATGCTCGGCGTCGGCCCGCTCGATGAGAGGCGTCGAGCAGCGCGGGCAGAATCGGTAGTCGGTCATGGTGAGTGGTTTTTTGTGCGGTTCGTCGCGGTCGGCGGTGGGTATGTTGGGTGCGTTGGGCTGCGTGGGCCTCGGTCGCTATTGTGCGGGCCTCGCCGGTTCACGGGCTCTGCGGACTGGCGAGGCCGGCTTGGCGCAGCGCAGATCTCCCGAGGGTTTGCGTGCGTGGTGTGCGTAGCTTGTGCGGCCTATCGCGCGTGGGTGGCGTGGGTGGCCTGCATGGCTTGCATCGCTTACGCACCTTGCATCGCTCACGCACCTTGCATCGCTCGCGCACCTTGCATCGCTCGCGCACCTTGCATCGCTTGCGCACCTTGCATAGCTCGCGCACCTTGCATCGCTCGCGCACCTTGCATCGCTCGCGCACCTTGCATCGCTCGCGTGCCTTGCATCGCTCACGTGCCTTGCATCGCTCGCGTGGCTTGCATGGCCTGCGTCGCTCGCCGCCGCGCCCACTTCGCCCACCTCCAGCGCCCTCCGCGCCTTGCGCGACGCACGCCATCTTACGCCGCGCATAGCTCGCGCACTTCGGCTACGAAGCGCTCGACCGTTTCCGGCTGCGTGTCCCATGCGCACATCAGCCGGCAGCCGCCCGCGCCGATGAACTCGTAGAACTTCCAGCCGCGCTCGCGCATGGCCTTCGCGGCTCGTGCGGGCAACTGCGCGAACACCGCGTTCGACTCGCGCGGAAACATGATGCTCACGCCGGGAATGTCCTGCAAGCGCGTTTGCAGCAGCTCGGCCATCGCGTTCGCATGACGCGCGTTGCGCAGCCACACGTCGCTATCGAGCAGACCGAGCCAAGGTGCGGAAATGAAGCGCATCTTCGACGCAAGCTGCCCTGCCTGCTTCAGGCGGTAAGCGAAGTCGTCGGCGAGCGTTCTGTCGAAGAACACCACCGCCTCGCCCACCGGCAAGCCGTTCTTGGTGCCGCCGAAACACAGCACATCGACGCCCGCGCGCCATGTGATTTCCGAAGGATGCACGTTCAGCGCAGCGACCGCATTGGCAAAGCGCGCGCCGTCCATATGCACTTTCAGACGATGCCGCCTCGCGACCTCCGCGATCGCGCGCACTTCGTCGACGCTGTACACGGTGCCGACTTCCGTCGACTGCGTCAGCGTGACGACCTTGGGCTTCGGATAATGGATGTCGGCGCGGCGCGTGACCACGGCCTCGATGGCGTCCGGCGTGAGCTTGCCGCCAACGCCCGGCGCCGTCAGCAGCTTCGAGCCGCCGGAGAAGAATTCGGGGCCGCCGCACTCGTCGGTTTCGATGTGCGCGAGTTCATGGCAGATCACCGAGTGGTACGACTGGCACAGCGACGCCAGCGCGAGCGAGTTGGCCGCCGTGCCGTTGAACACGAAGAACACCTCGCAGTCGGTCTGAAACAGATCACGCAGACGGTCGCAGACCTGGCTGGTCCAGGAGTCGTCGCCGTAGGCCGGTTCGTGGCCGCTGTTATTGGCGGCGATCAGCGCGTCGAGCGCCTCGGGGCAGATGCCGGCGTAGTTGTCGGACGCGAAATGTTGCATGCTGGGCGGCGCGGCCGGCGACAGGCGCGCGGGGATGACGGAAAGCGCTCATTTTAGTGCGCCCGGCGGCCGTTTGTTGTATCGGTTCGCTTCGCTGAAGTGGCAGCGGGGCTGAGGCGGGGCCCAGGGTTAGAGAGGTATCGGTGCGCGGGTCGGGTACGGCCGCGTCGAGGAAGCCGAATCGCCGTTCCGTCGTGGGACGACCGATGGGACTTCCTCTAGCCGAAGCACTGGGCGCAAAGCGCTAGGGCTTTTCGCCGTAGGGCGTCGCCGATAGCAGTTGGCGGTTGGCGTGTCGCTCCTTTTTGTTCATCAACCGTAGCCGACATAGGCGCCAAGTCCGACCCGCAGCAGCAAAAGCCTGCAGACGGACGGTTCCAACTTCTTCCTGGCCGCATCGCCGCCGTGGCCGCGCGCGCTCAACCGCAGCCGCAGTCCGGCATTCGCCCTCGCCCACGCGGCATCCGCGCGACGACGACAAGGCCCGCAGCGCCCACCAGCAACGCGCCGGCCGCGAGCCACAACGCGAGCGAAAACGAGCCGGTGTGCGCGGCGATCGGCGCGGCGACCAGCGGGCCGACGATCTGTCCGAGGCCATAAGCGGCCGTCGCGTAGCCCATCAGGCCGGCGGCATCGTCGCCGCGCAGACGCCGCGCCTCGCGCATCGCGAACAGGGTGATCGCGGTGAACGGCACGCCGATCAGAATGCTGCCGAGCGAGAAACCGCCCGCCGTCGGCCAGACGATCCCAAGCGCGATACCCGCGGCTTGCAGCACGTAGCTGCCCGCCAGCAGCACGCGGTTATCCAGATGCAACGGCAGGCGCGCCGCCAGCAATGCGCCGACCATCAGCGCCGCGCCGAACATCGGCCAGAACAGGTCCGGCCACGGCGAGCCGGGCAACGCGTGGCGCGCGATGACCGGCAGGAACGTCGCGGTGATGATGTAGCCGAAGCCCGGCACGCCGTACAGGACGACCAGCCAGAAGGCGTCCGCACGATGCGTGGCCGGCCCGCTGTTGATGGCTGCATGTCGCGTTGTGGCGGCGCCCGCGCGGCTTGCGCCGGTTTCGTCCGACGTCGCGGCGGCCACGTCGCTGGCTCTCCGTTCTGTCGCAGACAACGCCGACGCGCGCCCTGCCGCCTTACGATCAGACGCGGCCGCATTGCCGAACGCCGGCCACACCGCTGCCGCCAGCACCGCCGAAATCAGGCCGAAGCCGATCCAGCCCGCCGTCGCGCCATAACCGCCCGCCGCGCTCACCAGCAGCCCAGTTCCGACGATGCCGACGCCCGGCCCCGTATAAATTACGCCGCTCCACGCAGGTTGACGGAGCTCGGCGAGCCGCCGCAAGCCCCACTGCGACGCGAAAACGAAAGTCCACGCGCTGACCGCGCCCGCGACGAAGCGCACCACCGCCCACACCCAGAACTGGCTCGTGACGCCCATCGCGAGCGTCAACAGCACGGTCAGTGCGAGCCCCGCGCGCACCACCCGTGCAGGTTCCACGCGCAGCGCCGCGCACGTCAGCGCGCCGACAAAGTAGCCCGCGTAGTTGAACGACGCCAGCCAGCCGCCGTGCTCGATGTCGATTGGCGGCTGACCGAACGCGCCGCCGTGCAGCATCAGCGGCAAAAGCGGCGTGAAGGCGAACCGCCCGACGCCGAGCGCGACGGCGAGCGTCACCATACACGCAAGCGCCGCACGCCGGGCCGCATGAGATTCGGTGGGAAGGCGGTGGGCGTCGGAAGCGAGATCGTTCATGGGCGGCCATTCGAAAGGCGAGGGAGCGGTGGAAACCGCGTCGGGATCGCGGGCCCGGTGAGTCGCACCGGTAGTCTCATATTAGCTTGACGATCCAATCATGAAAAATGAATAATTTGGATACCATTCATCGCTAGGAGAGAATCGTGGACCTGGCCGCCTTGACGATTTTTCGGGCCGTCGTACGCGAGAACGGCGTGACGCGCGCCGCCGCGAAGCTCAACCGCGTGCAATCGAACGTCACCACGCGCATCAAGCAGCTCGAAGAGCAGCTCGGCGCGGAACTGTTTATCCGCGACGGGCGGCGTCTTGTGCTGACGCCCGCCGGTGAAACGCTGCTGCCTTACGCCGAACGCCTGCTCGCTCTCGCCGACGAAGCGCGCCATGCCGTGCGCGCCGACCGTCCCCGCGGACGCCTGCGTCTGGGCACGATGGAGAGCGTCGCGGCCACACGTCTTCCGGGCCTGCTCGCGCAGTATCACCAGCAATGGCCCGATGTCGCGCTCGAACTGGAGACGGGCACGACCGGCAAGCTGATCGAGCGCGTGCGCGAATTCGACGTCGACGCCGCTCTGGTGGCTACGCCGTTCGACCCGGCGGTCCTCGGCGATGTGTTCGAGACGGTGCCGGTGTTCAAGGAGGAACTCGTGATGCTGACGCCGCGCGGGCATCGGCCGATCCGCGAAGTGCGCGACATCGCGCTGTCGACACTGGTTGCGTTCGAGCGCGGCTGCGCGTATCGGACCTACATCGAGAACTGGTATCTGGAGCACGGCGTGAGGCCGGCGCGCGTGCTGGAACTCGGCTCGTATCACGCGATCGTGGCTTGCGTCGCGGCGGGCGCGGGCGTTGCAGTGGCGCCGCGGTCGGTGCTCGGCTTGGCCGCCGACGCGAGCAATATCGCCGTGCATGACTTGCCGGACATCGGCGCGATCGAAACGCTGCTCGTCTGGCGACGCGGACATTTTTCGTCGGCGCTCAATGCGTTGAAGCAGACGCTGTTGGGGCAGGAGAATGTGCGGGGTTTGGGGGAAGCCGGGCGCGTTGATGTGGCGGATGTGGCTGGCGATGCCGAAGCGCATGCGCGCGTTCAGGCTGACATAGGCGCGGACGTCGCGTGATTTTGCGCCGAAGGAAGCGCTGCGTGGTTTGCGGCTGTTTCAGTGAGCGATTGCGGTTCACGCCGAAGTGAGGCGCTCACAATCGCCTTCAAACCGGCAACCGACCTCGTGCGCAAAGCCGCTCGTGCAAAAAAATCGGGCCACGCACCACGCCGACAATCCGGCGCGCTACGTGGCCCTCTTTCTGAACTCTACAGCCGGCCTTAAAACAGCCGACCGCAGCTCACCAGCGAATCAGAATCAAAGCTGCGCTTCGACCCAGCCCTTCACGCCAGCCAGCGCTGCCGGCAGATTGGCCGGCTCAGTGCCACCGGCCTGAGCCATATCCGACCGGCCGCCGCCCTTGCCGCCAACCTGCTGCGCGACAAAGTTAACCAGTTCACCGGCCTTGACCTTCTTGCTCGCGTCCGCCGTCACGCCGGCAATCAGACTGACCTTGCCGCCTTCGACGGAAGCCAGCACGATCGCCGCGCTCTTCAGCTTGTCCTTGAGCTTGTCCACCGTTTCGCGCAGCGTCTTCACGTCCGCGCCTTCCAGCGTTGCCGCGAGAACCTGGACGCCGCCGACTTCGATTGCCTGACCCGCCAGTTCGTCGCCCTGGCTCGACGCCATCTTCGACTTCAGCGCGCTCAGTTCTTTCTCGAGCTGCTTCACCTGGTCCTGCACCTGCGTGATGCGTTGCGTCAGCTCGGACGGCTGCGCCTTCAGCACCGCAGCCGCGGCGTTGATGCGCGCGTCGAGGTCCTGCACGAAGCGCACGGCGTTATCGCCGGTAATCGCTTCCACGCGACGAATACCCGCCGCCACACCGCCTTCCATCACGATCTTGAAAAGGCCGATGTCGCCGGTGCGATGCACGTGCGTGCCGCCGCACAATTCGCGCGAGAAGCCGAGATCGAGCACGCGCACTTCGTCGCCGTATTTTTCGCCGAACAGCGCCATCGCGCCGCCCTTCACCGCTTCGTCGAACGGCATGACGCGCACGATGCCAGGCGAGTTCGCCAGCACCTCGGCGTTGACGATTTGCTCGACGCGGCGGATCTGTTCGTCCGTCATGGGCGCGTTGTGCGCGAAGTCGAAGCGCGTCTTGTCCGGATCGACGAGCGAGCCCTTCTGCTGCACGTGCGAACCGAGCACTTCGCGCAGCGCCTTGTGCATCAGGTGCGTGGCCGAGTGATTGCGAGCCGTGCGCGCGCGGCGCACTGCGTCGATCTCGGCCTTCACCACGTCGCCGACCTTCAGCGTGCCCTGTTCGAGCGTGCCGTGATGACCGACCACGTCGGCCTGGACCTTCAACGTGTCCGCGACGGCGAAGCGCACGCTTGCGTTGGCGAGCAAGCCCTGGTCGCCGACCTGGCCGCCCGATTCCGCGTAGAACGGCGTGTGGTCGAGCACGACGACGGCCTGCTGGCCGTGCGTGACTTGCTGCACCGACGCGCCGTCCACATACAGCGCCACGACCTTCGCGTCGTCGAAAACGATTTCCTCGTAGCCGTGGAACGTGGTCTTCGCGCCCGAGTATTCGAGGCCCTGCGCCATCTTGAACTTGCCGGCCGCACGCGCCTGTTCGCGCTGACGCGCCATGGCTTCGTCGAACGCTGCTTCGTCCACCGTCACTTCGCGCTCGCGGCACACGTCGGCCGTGAGGTCGAGCGGGAAGCCGTAGGTGTCGTGCAGCTTGAACGCCAGTTCGCCGTCGAGCGTCTTGCCGCCCTTCCCGTCCAGCTCGGCGAGCGCGTTGTCGAGGATCGACATGCCGTGCTCGATGGTCTCGAAGAAGCGCTCTTCTTCCTGACGCAGCACGTCGGTCACGCGTTGTTCCGCGTCCTTCAGTTCGGGGTAAGCGCCGCCCATTTGCGCGACGAGGTCGGCCACCATGCGATGAAAGAACGAACCCTTCTTGCCGAGCTTGTAGCCGTGACGGATCGCGCGGCGCACGATACGGCGCAGCACGTAGCCGCGGCCTTCGTTGCCGGGAATCACGCCGTCGACGATCAGGAACGAGCACGCGCGGATGTGATCGGCGATCACCTTCAGCGAGTTATTCGTCAGATCGCTCACGCCGGTTTCGCGCGCCGCAGCCTTGATGAGCGCCTGGAACAGATCGATTTCGTAATTGCTGTGCACGTGCTGCAAGACAGCGGCAATCCGCTCGAGGCCCATGCCGGTGTCGACGCACTGCTTGGGCAGCGGCGTCATGTTGCCTTGGGCGTCACGGTTGAACTGCATGAACACGAGATTCCAGATCTCGATGTAGCGGTCGCCGTCTTCGTCCGGCGATCCAGGCGGGCCGCCCCACACGTCCGGGCCGTGGTCGTAGAAAATTTCCGAGCACGGGCCGCACGGGCCGGTGTCGGCCATTTGCCAGAAATTGTCCGACGCGTAACGTGCGCCCTTGTTGTCCCCGATACGGATGATGCGCTCGACCGGCACGCCCACTTCTTTCGCCCAGATATCGTGCGCTTCGTCGTCTTCGTGATAGACGGTGACCCACAGCTTGTCTTTGGGCAACTGGTAGACGCCCGTCAGCAACTCCCACGCATAGTGGATTGCGTCGCGCTTGAAGTAGTCGCCGAACGAGAAATTGCCCAGCATTTCGAAGAACGTGTGGTGACGCGCGGTGTAGCCGACGTTTTCGAGGTCGTTGTGCTTGCCGCCTGCGCGCACGCTGCGCTGCGCGGTCGTGGCGCGCGAATACGGACGCGATTCCGCGCCGAGGAACACATCTTTGAACTGCACCATTCCCGAATTGGTGAAGAGCAGTGTCGGGTCGTTGCCGGGCACAAGGCTCGACGAGCGAACGATCGTATGGCCCTTCGATTCGAAGAACTTGAGGAATTTCTCGCGGATTTCGGCGGCTTTCATGGCGTGCGGGGGACGGTCCTGACTATTCCAGACTTCTACCGGCGGCATCGTGAGATGCGCCAACTGTTTGTTTCTTAAACGACTGATTATACGGGATCGGCGCCGTTGCGCGGCAGCGCCGCGGGCCCGTTAGCCATTCGGCCAGGTTTGACCGGGCAGTGTGAGACATCGGCATGCGTCTGATGCGTCTTATGACGTTCGGCCGACTGCGCCGGCCCGCGCCAATCGCTTAAGATTGCCCACATTCGCGGTGCCTCGCGCGCCGCCCAACTGGATTGGAGACATCGACAAACATGGGCGCTCTCAGTCATATCCGCGTGCTGGATCTCACCCGCGTGCTCGCCGGTCCCTGGTGCGCGCAGACGCTTGCCGATTTCGGCGCCGACGTGATCAAGATCGAACGGCCGGAAGTGGGCGACGACACGCGCCACTGGGGGCCGCCGTACCTGAAGACGCCCGACGGCGCGGACACACACGAGGCCGCGTACTACCTCGCCGCCAACCGCAACAAGCGCTCGGTGACCGTCGACATCGCATCGCCCGAAGGCCAGCGGATCATTCGCGAGCTGGCCGCGCAAAGCGACGTGGTGCTCGAGAACTACAAGGTCGGGCAGTTGAAGAAATACGGCCTCGATTACGCGTCGCTAAAAGAAGTGAAGCCCGATCTCATCTACTGTTCGGTGACGGGTTTCGGGCAAACTGGACCGTATGCGCAGCGCGCGGGCTACGACTTCATCGTGCAAGGCATCGGCGGATTCATGAGCATTACCGGCGAGCGCGACGGTCAGCCAGGCGGCGGCCCGCAAAAGGCGGGCGTGGCGATTGCCGACCTGATGACCGGCATGTATTCGACCATCGCGGTGCTCACCGCGCTGACGCACCGCGACCGCACGGGCGAAGGCCAATATATCGACATGGCGTTGCTCGACGTTCAGGTCGCGATGCTCGCCAACATGAATTCGAACTACCTCGCGAGCGGTCAGCCGCCGGTGCGCTGGGGCAATGCGCATCCGAACATCGTGCCGTACCAGACCTTCCAGACGAGCGATGGCTGGATCATCGTCGCGGTGGGCAACGACGGGCAGTTCCGCAAGTTCGTCGAAGTGGGCCGGCGTCCCGATCTTGCCGATGACGAGCGTTTCGCGACCAACCCCGCGCGCGTGCGCAACCGCGACGTGCTGGTGCCGATTCTCGCGGAGATGGTCCGCCTGCAGGGCAAGCAGCAATGGATCGCGGCGCTGGAGGCCGCGGGCGTGCCGTGCGGTCCGATCAACGATCTCGCCGAAGTGTTCGAGAACGAGCAGGTGGTGGCGCGCGGCATGCAGGTCGACTTGCCGCATCCGTCGGGCGGCACCGTCAAGCTGGTGCGCAATCCGATCAATATGACGGGCACGCCGCCGCAGGCGCTCACTCACCCGCCGACGCTCGGCGAACACACGGAGAGCGTGCTGCGCGAGGTGCTCGGTTACGACGACGCGCGAATCTCGGCGTTGCGGAGCCAGGCGGTGATTTGAAGCTTGCCGTCGACGGGCGGGCGCGATAGAGCGATGTAGTCGCGATTGCGGCGAGCGTCGTGTCGACGGTTCGGCGCGCGTGCTACGGAGAGCCGCGCGGACCAATGTCACGACGCATCTAGCGCGGCTGCCTCGCGTTCACGCTTATGGCGGCCATGCGCTTTCATGCTCACTTGCCGAGCGACGCCAGCCAGTCGCGCGCGTCCTGCCAGTCACCGAGTCCGCTGTCGGCATTGATGTGCCCGCGCGGGCCGACGTCGATCCAGCGGCTGCCCCAAGCTTTCGCGCAGGCTTGCGAGAACGGCACGCCGCCGTACGGGTCGTCCGTACTCGCGACGACGATGCTCGCGAACGGCAGGCGCTCGAGCGGTACGGGGGCAAAGCCGACGGCGTCCTGCGGAAAGTGCGCTTCGGCGGGATCGGGTACGGCGACCAGCAGCACACCGGCGACCTTGGCGAGCTGCGCGGCGCTCGCGTACTGCGACGCCCAGAACGCGACTGTCAGGCAGCCGAGGCTGTGGGCCGCGAAGACGATCGGCGCGTCGGCGGCTGGCACGGCTGCGACCGCGGCGTCGAGCGCGCGGCACCACGCGTCGCGCACGGGATGATCCCAGTCAGGCATCTGCACGCGAGTGAATGCCGGATCGAGCGCCTCCCAGCGAGTCTGCCAATGCCCGGCACCGGAGTTCTGGTAGCCGGGCAGGATGAGTGCGTTGAGTTTTCGTGCGTTCATGGTGTTCCCCGTCGTGTTGTTTTTGGCGATGCAATCGTGAATGCGGCCGAGCGCGCTTAACGTCGCGCTTAACGTCGCGCTTACCGTGGCATTTAACGTATCACGCGCCCCACTCCTATACCGCGCGGATCGGCAGCGGGCTCGGGCGTCGTGCCGTCGATGCAGATCATCTGCACGTCGCCGTTGAACGATTGTGCTTCGAGCGCGTAGCCCATCGCTTGCAACTGCTCGGCCAGTTCGCCGGTAATCGGCCGGTAGGGCTCGAAGTAGATCGTCTTTTGCGGCAGCAACTGGTGATGAAAGCGCATTGCCGCGAGCGCGTCGGCGGGCGTCATGTTGAAGTCGTACAGATCGGTCATCACCTGGAAAATCGAGGTCGGAATGCGCGAGCCGCCAGGCGTGCCGATCACGAGCGACACTTTGTTGTCCTTGAGGACGATGGTCGGTGTCATCGACGAAAGCGGGCGGCGGCCCGGCAATATCGTGTTGAGTTCGGCGCCGGACTGGCCCGCCGTGCCGGGCTTCGTCACGAAGTCGTCCATCGCGTCGTTCAACAGGAAGCCCGCGCCGTCGACCACCACGCCGGAGCCGAATTCGCCGTCGAGCGTCGTCGTGTTCGACACCGCGTTGCCCCATTTGTCGACGACCGAAAAGTGCGTCGTCTGCGCCTTTTCCGGCGGCGCTTCGCCAAGGCCCGGCTTGACGGGCGTCGCGCCCGGCACCTCGTCGGCTTTGACTTCGTCGGCGCGTTGGGCGAGGTAGGCGTCGTCGAGCAGCTTGTCGACCGGCGGTTTGTACGAGTCGGGGTCGCCCAGGTATTGCTGCCGGTCGGCGAACACGCGGTCCTCGATTTGCGCGATCAGATGAATGTACGGCGCGGAATTCACTTCGAGGCCGTCGAAAGCCTGCTTCAGATTGGCCTTCATCTTGAGCATCTGTATCAATCCGACGCCGCCCGAACCCGGCGGCGGCGCGGTGAGCACCTGATAGCCGTTCCAGTTCGCGGCGAGCGGCTGGCGCCAGACGGCCTTGTATTGAAGCAGATCGGCGCGGGTGACGAGGCCGTGGCCGTACATCTGCTGCGCGATCAGATCGGCGGTGCGCCCTTCGTAAAACTCGCGGCCGCCGTCGCTGGCAATGCGCGCGAGCGTTTGCGCGAGTTCCGGCTGTCGATACGTGGCGCCGGCCTTCAGGCTCGAGAAATAGGCATCGAAGTTGGTCTTGCCGGCAAAATTTTTCGCCGTGGCGTCGCGCCGCTGCTGAAGCCAGGGGTCGACCTGAAAGCCGTCGGTGGCATAACGGATTGCGGGCGCGAGCACCTGCTTCCACTTGAGCTTGCCGAAACGCTGCTGCGCCTGCCACATGCCGTCGACGGTGCCCGGCACCGCGACCGCACGATGACCGACGGCGCTCATGCCCGGCACCACGTTGCCCTTGTCGTCGAGATACATGTCGCGGGTCGCCTGTTGCGGCGCGCGCTCGCGGTAATCGAGGAAATACGGCTTGCCGTCGACGAAGAGCGTCATAAACCCGCCGCCGCCGAGATTGCCCGCGTCGGGGCGCGTGACGGCCAGCGTGAAGGCGATAGCTACCGCGGCATCGACCGCGTTGCCGCCCGCGGCGAAGATCTGCTGCGCGGCGTCGGCGCTGAAGCGGTCCGGCGTCGCAA
This sequence comes from Paraburkholderia sp. RL17-368-BIF-A, assembly GCF_046054045.1. Taxonomy (NCBI): domain Bacteria; kingdom Pseudomonadati; phylum Pseudomonadota; class Betaproteobacteria; order Burkholderiales; family Burkholderiaceae; genus Paraburkholderia; species Paraburkholderia sp. RL17-368-BIF-A. Next base: position 64,396 of record NZ_JARESN010000013.1, on the reverse strand, counting down.
CGGCGGATGCATCGAAGACGGCTTTGGGCGGTGGCGTTTTTGCGAGCGCCGGAGTGGGCGCGAGTACGGCGGCGGTGAGCGTGGTGAGCGCGGCGAATAGCGCCGCGGCCGCGGCCCGCCGCCAGAAAAAGGTGAAAGGCGCGCGAGGCGCGCCGTGCGTCGGCATTGGCATCCGAGAAACTCCGGCATTGAGGACGAACTGAGGGCGCCATGTTGCACGAACAGCAACGGCCGGTGCAAGCCGGCGATAGCCGGCGCGGTTCGCGCGCGCCGGCGGCGGCGAGGGGCACATGCGCCGTGAGGCCGTGAGGCCGTGAGGCCGTGAGGCCGTGAGGCCGCGAAGCCGTGTGGCCGTGAAGCCGTAAGGCCGTGAGGCCGCGAAGCCGTAAGGCCGTGAGGCCGCGAAGCCGTGAGGCCCCGAGGCCGTAAGGCCGCGAAGCCGTGAAGCCGTCAAGCCGCGGGTCCGCGAGCCCAGCGGCCACAGCACCTCGCACGATCGGCCCCGTGTCAGCGAGCCGACGGCCGCGCACCCGCCCGCGAGACCTGCGCAAAAAACAAAAAAGCGCAGCATTCCCGCCGGCCTCAGCGCTTTCCCGCGCGCCCTAGAATCCCCACAACCGCACACGAACCGCGCTCAAACGTCGGCCACGGCCCGCACTCGCCTGCCGCATCGAGCCTCGTCAGGTAGAATTGTCGGATAAGTGAGCGCACCGCGCGCCCCCGACAGACTTTCACCATCTCGCATGAATACCGAACGCAACGACGCGCCAGCGGCATCCAATTTCATCCGCAACATCATTGACGACGACAACCGCACCGGCAAGTGGAGCCAGCGCGTCGAAACGCGCTTTCCGCCCGAGCCGAACGGCTATCTGCACATTGGTCACGCGAAGAGCATCTGCCTGAACTTCGGCGTCGCGCGCAGCTATGGCGGCGTGTGCCATCTGCGCTTTGACGACACCAATCCGGAAAAGGAAAGCGTCGAATACGTCGAGTCGATCATCGACGCCGTGCGCTGGCTCGGCTTCGAGTGGCAGAAAGACGGCAAGGAACACCTGTACTACGCGAGCGACTACTACGACAAGCTGTACGAATTCGCCGAGCTGCTGATCCAGCGCGGCAAGGCGTATGTGGACAGCCAGTCGGCGGAAGAAATGCGCGCGAACCGCGGCTCGGCCACCGAAGTCGGCACGCCGTCGCCGTTCCGCGAGCGTTCGGTGGAAGAAAACCTCGACCTGTTCCGCCGCATGAAGGCGGGCGAGTTCAAGGAAGGCGAGCACGTGCTGCGCGCGAAGATCGACATGTCGTCGCCGAACTTCAACATGCGCGACCCGGTGCTGTACCGCATTCGCTTCGCGCATCATTACCGCACCGGCGATACGTGGTGCGTGTACCCGATGTACGACTACACGCACTGCATCTCGGACGCGCTCGAAAACATCACGCATTCGCTGTGCACACTCGAATTCGAAGACCATCGTCCGTTGTACGACTGGATTCTGAACGAGCTCGCCGATGCCGGCATTTTCACGCGTCCGCTGCCGCAGCAAATCGAATTCTCGCGACTGAACCTCACGTACGCGATCACCAGCAAGCGCAAGCTGCTGCAACTCGTGAATGAAGGCCACGTCGACGGTTGGGACGACCCGCGCTTGCCGACCATCGTCGGCGTGCGCCGGCGCGGCTTCACGCCGGAGTCGATCCAGTTGTTCTGCGAGCGCATCGGCGTGACGAAGGTCGATTCGTGGATCGACATGAGCGTGTTCGAAGGCGCGCTGCGCGACGATCTCGACGAGAAGGCGCCGCGCATCGCGGCGGTGCTCGACCCGCTGAAGCTGATCATCGACAACTTCCCGGTTGGCCTCACCGAGCCCTGCAGCGCGCCGGTGCATCCGCATCATCCGGAACAAGGCGTGCGCGAGTTTCCGATTTCGCGTGAGCTGTGGATCGAGCGCGACGACTTCACCGAGACGCCGCCGAAGGGCTATTTCCGCCTGTTCCCCGGCAACAAGGTGCGTCTGCGCTACGGTTATGTGATCGAGTGCACGAGCGCGGAGAAGGACGAGAACGGCAACATCGTCGCGGTGCATTGCAACTACTTCCCCGACAGCAAGTCGGGCACCGAAGGCGCGAACAACTATAAGGTCAAGGGCAACATTCACTGGGTCAGCGCGGCAGCCGCGTGCCCGGCCGAAGTGCGCATCTACGACCGTCTGTTCAAGGAGCCGCAGCCGGACGCCGGCGGCCGCGATTTCCTCGAAGCGCTGAACCCGGATTCGAAGCGCGTGGTCAACGCGTACCTCGAGCCGGGCGCGCACGGTACGTTGCCGGAGCAGCGCTATCAGTTCGAGCGGCACGGCTACTTCGTCGCGGACCGCGTCGATTCGAAACCGGGCAAGCCGGTGTTCAACCGGATCGTGAGCTTGCGCGATAGTTGGGGCAAGCCGGCCTGAGGTGTTATGGCCTGAGAGCGCGCTAGTCGCGCATCTGGTGGTCGATCAAGGCGTGCATCGGTTTCATCCGATGCACGCCTTTTGTTTTTTGCATCTGTCGGCGCTCGCCGCTACAGCGCCCGCTACAGCGACCGATGCAACTCCGTCAGCGAAAGCGTTGTGTGAAAGAGCCGCGCGAGGCTGCGGCTCGCGTACTTGTCCACTTCGTCGGGTGCGGTCCAGCGATACGCGTCCATCTCCGGAATCAGCGTGCCGTCCGAGCGGCGCGGAAACAGCGACGTGCAGGTGCATGAACTCAGATCGAGTTCGTCCGCGGTCGCGCGCGCCGCAAACAGATGCAGATCCTTGTCGCGCCGATAGACAAAAAGGCCCAGGTCTTTCAGACGCTCGGGCTCAATGGCGATTCCCGTCTCCTCGACCATCTCACGCAGCGCGGTGATGTGCGGCGCCTCGCCTTCCTCGCCGTGACCTTTGGGAATGTCCCAGTGCGATGTTTCGGTGGCGTGCGCGAGCAGCACGCGCCCCTCTGGATCGAGCAGGACGATGCCGCACGAGACGACCCGCGGACTCATCGCCGCGCGCGCCGCGCCCGGCTTGCGGCTTGCCCGCGCGTGTGGTCGATCAGCACTGCCTGCATGCTCAATGCTTTTTCTGCAATTGCCAGGTGCCGCTGCCCTGTTTGCAGAATTGCGGGTGCAGGTTCATCGACTGCCCCTTCGCGTTCAGAACGATGCCGAGGTCGCGACAGGTGCGCGCGCCTTCCTTGGACGTCTTCACGACCTGAATGGTCGCGTCGATCTTCACGCTGTTGCGCGTGCCTTCGTTGACCCAGGTGGTGGTTTCACCGTCCTGCTTTTGATCGAGCGTGGTAAAGACGGCCTGCCTCACTGAGTCGACGTCGCGCTGCTTCATGTAGCTGATCGGCGTGTCGTTCAGGAAGCCCAGATTCGCTGCCTGGGCGCCAATCGCCGCGCCAAGCAGCAGACCGGCGGCGGTCAGTTGACGGAAAGCACGGGTTCGCATCGACATGAAGGGTTCTCCTCGGAAACGTTTCGGGCGGTCATGAGCGCAGCTTGTACGGCTTGTGAAGCTTATGCGGCTCTTGATCTGGACCCCAAAAGCATAGCATGTCCGTTTCCAACAGCCTGGCGTCGCGTCGCCTCATAGGCCGCCATGAGTCCGTCGGCAGCGACAGTTGGCCGCAAGCACGCAAAGGTCGGCATTTTTAGGATAGCTCCCATATCGCCGCGTAACCTGCATTCCTATGATTGGCCGTATTGCGTCTTCACGCTGAACGACTTCAAACGCCCCATCATGGAACTCTCCGTTGCCCTCGAAACCTTCGCTGTCTCACTCGCGCTGCTTTGCCTTGCGCTCGTGCCCGTCGCGATTCGCCGCGACCCCGGTCTCGCGCGCCCTATCGTCCGCATCGACGGACTTCGCCGGCCGCGCTGGCCCAACCTCGTGACGCGCGCCGGCATCGCGTGTCTGCTCGTCTCTTTTGCGATGCTGCTGTCGGCCTGCTACGTCATACTCGCCGACGCACGCGTCTAAATCCGGCGCGCTGCTGGCGCCAATCAATTCAAGCGGGCCACCCGCTCGCACGCAAGTAGCACTTCCATCCCGCAAGCCCGTCGCTTTAATTCCCCGCCTTGTACCCGTCGGTGAGCGTATTCAGAAACGCCACCACGTGCTTGATTTCCGCGTCGTCGAGCGCGGGTTTGTCGCCCGGCTTCCGATCGAACGGCGGCTCCGTGTTCAGATTCGCCCAATAGCGCCGCGGCAAATCGTCGAACTTCTGAACCTTGCCTTTGACAACCGGATAAAACTTCTCCGGGTTCGTGTCGCGCTCGGCATAGAAGTGCAGCACGTCTTCGAGCGAGTGATAGATGCCGTTGTGAAAGAAGCTTTTTTTCAACGCGACGTTGCGCAACGTCGGCGTGCGGAAGATGCCGCAGAACTCCGAGCGTCCCTTCAGATCGGTACGCTCCGGGCCGCACGCGCCGAGATCGTAAAAGCGCGAATCGCGATTCACCGGCAGCGCGCGATTGCGCGGCACGCCGATCGCGATCAGGCCGAAGTCGCTGAACTGCGGCGGCGCGCCGTCCATCGTGCGCTGACTGATGTGGCAGCTCGCGCAGTTGCCCTTCTTCTCGTCGTTGAAAAGTTGCAGGCCGTGCAGCTCGGCTTGCGTGAGCTGCGCGTTGCCCGCCAGGTACGCGTCGTACTTGCTGCTGTACGGATAGAACAGTTCGGGCGTCTGCTCGAAGGTCTCGAGCGCTTGCAGCACCGCCTTGAAGGTCGCGTCGTCGTTATCCAAAACGTCTTTGCCGAACGCGTCGCGGAAATCGCCGGCGTACGGCGCGGCCTTGACCGCCGCGGTGACTTGCGCCGGCGAACTGCCCATTTCAAACGACGACAACAGCGGAATTCGCGCCTGGTCGCCGCCGCGATCCACGCGGCCGTCCCACGTCAGTCCGCCGGTCGGGCCCGCGTCGACGCTTTCGTCGCCTTCGTCGTCGGACTCGTGATAGTGCTCGGCGAACGCGGGCACCGATTGCAAGTATTTGAGCGTCGGCGCCGCGCGCATGCCGACGCGATGCATGTCGCTGCCGCCCAGTTGCACGGACAGCGCGTTGGCAGGCGAGAACGCGTGGTCGGGACTGTGGCACGACGCGCACGCGAGCTTGCCCGAGCCGGATAGCGACGGATCGAAGAACAGTTGCTTGCCAAGCGCGCTCATCTTGCGCACCGATTCGTAGACTTGCGCGCGCGTTTGGCCGCCGGCCGGCGCGGCTTCGTGTGCGGCCACTTTCACTGGCTGCGCAGCGGAGGCGGCGGCCGACGCCGACGCCAAACCCGACTGCGCGTTCGCGCCCGAATCGCACCCTGCAAGCCCCGCGCTTACCACCACGGCTGCCAATGCAACCGTCGACGCCAATCCAGACCCAAGCCCGCGAGCAACCGCCACCGCGCGCTCAGCGTGGACCGCATCGGCATCCGCTTGCACGCCGCCCCGCGCCGTCACGCGCCCTACCGTCTTCCTGATCCCCGACAAACCGAGCCGCATATGAATGATGTGAATGTGCGCTATCGAAGTCCGCGAGGGTATTTCATCTGTATGTCGTCGAAATGACATCCAGCCGACGGCCATCGCCGATTCAAAGCGATCCGTAATGAATACATCTTTCTGTCAAATTGCGTTGCCACACTTTTGCGCGCGGTCATCGGGTTAAGGAATGCCCGAGGCCCGTCCCCAACGCGAGAGAGAGAATCCAGATAAATGAACAAGAAACTGATCTGCGCGACGCCGTTGGCGATCGCCGCAGCGTTAAGCCTGTATGCGTGCGGCGGCAACGAGGTCACGCAACCCGACATCGCTTCGATCAAGACGGTCGTGGTGATTTACGCGGAAAACCGCAGCTTCGACAATCTGTATGGCAACTTCCCGGGCGCGAACGGTTTGCAGAACGTCAGCGCGACCGCTGCGAAGCAGTTGGACCGCGACGGCTCGACGCTCGCGACGCTGCCGCAAGTCTGGAACGGTCTCACGCAAACGGGCGTGACACCGGTCGTCACGCAAGCGATGACCGCCAACTTGCCGAACAGTCCGTTCGCGATCGACGACCCCAACGGTTTCAACACGCCGATCACGAAGACGACGCGCGATCTGTATCACCGCTTCTATGAAAACCAGATGCAGATTGACGGCGGCAAGAACGACAAGTTCGCCGCATGGGCCGATTCGGGCGGCCTGGTGATGGGCCACTACACGCTCGACGCCGACAAGCTACCGCTGTGGAAAATCGCCCAGCAATACACGCTGGCCGACAACTTCTTCATGGGCGCATTCGGCGGCTCGTTCCTGAATCACCAGTGGCTCGTGTGCGCGTGCACGCCGGTCTATCCGAACGCGGACAAGAGCCCGGCGGCCAGCTCGATTTCGGCAGTCGAAAGCGACGGCGTGACGCTCAAGCTCGCATCGAACTCGCCGGCTTCGTCGCTCAACGGCCCGCCGAAGTTCGTGCTGTCGGGCAACCTCACGCCCGACTTCTTCGCGATCAACACGATGCAGCCGCCGTATCAGCCGAGCGGCAACAAGGCGGCCTCGGGCGGCGACGCGAATCTCGCCGACCCAGGCGCGGCCACGACGTTGCCAGCGCAGACGCAGCAGCACATCGGCGATCTGCTGAACAACGCGAAGGTGTCGTGGGCGTGGTACGGCGGCGCGTGGGGCGCGGCGTTGTCGGCGGCGCAGAACGGCACGTCGAATGTGATTTACGGCGCGAATCTGACGGCGCCGAACTTCCAGCCGCATCACCAGCCGTTCAACTACTTCGCCGATCTCGCGCCGGGCAGCGCAAACCGCGCGCAGCATCTGCTCGACGGCGGCCTCGGCGGCTCGGAGTTCATCAAGGCGATCGACAGCGGCACGCTGCCGCAAGTCACGTTCTACAAACCGCAGGGCAACCTGAACGAGCACCCTGGCTACACCGACGTCGCGTCGGGCGACCAGCATATCGCCGATGTCATCTCGCATCTGCAAAAGAGCCCGCAGTGGAACAACATGCTGGTCGTCGTGACCTACGACGAAAACGGCGGCTTCTGGGATCACGTCGCGCCGCCGAAGGCCGACCGCTGGGGTCCGGGCACGCGTATTCCGGCGCTCATCATCTCGCCGTTCGCGAAGAAGGGTTTCGTCGATCACACGCAATACGACACGACGTCGATCCTGCGCTTCATCACGCATCGCTTCTCGCTGCCGACGCTGCCGGGCATCGCGGCCCGCGACGCCGCGCTCGTCGCCAACGGCGGCAAGCCGATGGGCGACCTGACCGCCGCGCTGAACATCAGGCAGTGAAAGTGAACGCGCGAAACATGCGGAACACGCGATAGCGAGCCACAACGGTAAGCAACAGCCCGCCTGCGCGGTGCGGCTTTCGACGGGCAGCTTCGGCTGCCCTTTTTTATTGGCGCAAGGGTTGACGAAAACGCGGGCGAAAAAAAATCCCATCGCCGGATAGTCGGTAGATGGGATTCTTCATGCAGACGATGGCGCGGCGGGCGAGGATCGAACTCACAACCTCAGGTTTAGAAGACCTGTGCTCTATCCAATTGAGCTACCGCCGCACACGACTGGGCCCGGATTATAACCGATCGCCCCGCGCCCGCCAGAACGCGGCGGGCATCCTTAACATTATCAGACCGGCTGCGGATGCAATGCGAACCAGCCGAGGAACACGATGCCCGCGATCACGCAGTACACGCCGAACGAAGCAAGGCGTCCGCGGCCTTCGAAATAGCGCATCAGGAAACGCACGCTGAGATACGCGGCGATAGCGGTCAGCACGCCGCCGAGCAGTGCATCCGCAAGCTGGCCCGGCGCATGGAAGAGCTTCGGCAGTTCGAGCAGCCCGGCCGCGAAAATGATCGGCGTGCCGAGCAGGAACGAGAACTCTGCGGCCTTCTCGGCGGTGAGACCCGCCGCGTTGCCGGCGATCATCGTGAGACCGCTGCGCGAGAAGCCGGGAATCAGCGCGCCGATCTGCGCGAGGCCGACAAAAAACGCCTGGCGGAAGGTCATCTTCTCCGGCGCCTGATGCGCGCGCGAACGCTGCAGGCGGTCGCCCACCCACAACAGCACGCCGTTGACGATCAGCGCGATGGCGACGATGCGCAGGTCGTGAAAGATGCGCTCGAGCCGCTTTTCCAGCAGCAGGCCGACGAGTCCCGCCGGAATCGTGCCGATGATGAGCGCCCACATCATGTGCGCGTCGTCGTTGCGGCGTCCGCCGAATGACGCGAAAAAGCCGCGCACCAGCGCGCACCAGCGCTCGCGGAAATACCACAGCAGCGCGAACGCCGTGCCGAGATGCAGCGCGACGAGAAACGGCAGCAACTGTGGCGCGTGCTTATCGATATGCATGCCGAACAATGCGGGAATGAGCAGCGTATGCCCGAGACTGCTCACGGGGAAGAGTTCGGTCACGCCTTGCAGCACGCTCAGGAAGATCAGAAACGACAGATTCACGCGGCAGTCCTTGTAAGGAAGATGTCGGGGACAGCGCGCCGCACAATGAATCAGCCGGCGCGTCAAAAAGCGCACCGATTATGCCTGGGTGGCAAGTCAGCGCCAAGCGCCTCGGCCACATTCGGGGAAATTTTGACGCGCTGCGTCACAACTCGATACAGTTGTCAGCCAAACGCAAACGAAAAGGGCCGCCGACCAGCAGCAGCCCTTTCAATCGTCTGACGGCGAGACGTGCGATCAGCGCGCCTGGAAGCGCGCGAAGCTTACGGATCGCAAGCCGCGCGTCGCGCAGCGAGCGGACGCCCGGATCAGCGCTCGAGCTTGTAGAAGAAGTAGACGGTACTTGCGGTGAACATGCCGAAGAGCGCGACACCCATTGCCATTGCGAGATCCATGACGCCTCCTGAGCGATCTCGCCCGGCGGTAGAAGTCACCGGGCAGTGAGACGGATTATCGGCAACAACCGCCAACTCGCGACACTCGCAATTTCCCGAGAAGGGTTTCCCCGTAGGCCAAAGCAGAGCAAAATCGTCGTCTCGGCCGGCGGGGCTTGCGCCGGCTCAACACTTACTGATCACGCCATCGACCATGCCTCTTTCTCCGCAGCAGGACATTCTCGAAATCGCCCAGGACGCCTCCGTGCTCCGTTTCGCGCCGCAAGCCGGCGGCCGTCTGCTTTCGTGGCTCATCGACGGCGAGGAGGTGATTCATTGGCCGGAACACGCCGACTGGAGCCAGCCGGCGCGCATCCGCGGCGGTAATCCGCTGCTGTTTCCGTTTCTCGGACGTCATCGCGTGGACGGCAAGATCGGTTATTGGCGCGACGCACAGGGCACGGTGCGCGAGTTGGCCATGCACGGCTTCGCGCGCGACCTGCCGTTCGACGCCCACGCCGACGTGCACGGCGCCGGCCTGCGCCTCGTGCTGACCGATAGCGAGGCGACGCGCGGCGGCTATCCGTTTGGCTTTCGCTTCGAAGCCGCGTACACGCTGATCGACGCGGAAACGCTCGACGTCACGCTCACCACCACCAATACCGGCGATGCCCCGTTGCCCTACTACGCCGGCCATCACTTTTACTTCACGCTGCCGCACACGCAGCGCAGCGAGACGTCGCTGGAATTGCCGCCCACCGAGCGGCGTTTCCAGCAGGCCGACGGTTCGATCAGCGCCGCCGAGCCGGGCGAAGCGCGCTACACGCTCGACGAAGCGCGCATTCACGACCGCTTCCATTGCCTGACCGGCGAGCCGAAGCAACCGGTGCGGCTGATCGCGCCGGGCCTCGGCCGCGTCATCACGATCGATCTCCAACGACCGAACTCCGTGCCCTGGTATGCGGTGACGACCTGGACGGAAGCGCCGGAGTCGGACTTCTATTGCGTCGAGCCGTGGCTCGGCTTGCCCGATGCGATTCACAACGGCATGGGCCTGCGCTGGCTCGAGCCGGGCAAAACCGAAGCGGCTGCTTTGCGCATCCATGTAGGCAAACTGGGCTGAGCGCGGCGGAGTTTGTGGCCTGAGCGGGACGGAGCATGCGTCGTTAGAAGGTGGGCGACGTCATCCTTCCTGGCCGCTTTTCCGATGCTGCAACGCAAAACCGTTAGAATCGGACGCTTTGTATCCACCTGCCGCGTGATCGGGATCGGCGCGCGGCAGCGCTTTGCGAGGTCCAATGCCTGAAACAACAAGAATGATCAAACGACTCGCGTGCGTGTCGTTGGTGGCGCTCATCGCCGCGTGCGGGTCTGCGCCGGTGGGTCCGGGTTTTTATCGCGTCGAACGGGGCGACACGCTGTCGAAGATCGCGCGCAGTCACCGGCAATCGGTGCAAAGCATCACGCGCTGGAACAACCTGACGAACCCCGACAGCATCGAAGTCGGACAAGTGCTGCGTGTCGAGCCGCCCAACGGTGTGGCCTCGACGAGCGGCGCCGTGCGCAGCAACGGCAACGGCAACGGCAATGGCAGCGCGAGTGCGTCCGCCGCGCCGCGTCCCGCGCCGGGCGACAATGCGCCGTCGTCCGCGCCGTCGTCGTCGATTTCGCTCATCTGGCCGACGAGCGGCAGCGTCATTCGCGGCTTCGACGGCTCGAGTTCGAAGGGCATCGACATTGCCGCGCCGGCGGGCACACCCGTCGTCGCCGCGGCGGCCGGCACCGTCGTCTATGCCGGCAACGGACTGCGCGGCTACGGCAATCTGCTGATTCTCAAGCACAACGCCGAGTATCTGACCGCCTACGCGCACAATCGCGCGCTGCTCGTGAAGGAAGGCGAAACCGTCACGCAAGGCCAGAAGATCGCCGAGATCGGCGACACCGATACCAACCGCGTGATGCTGCATTTCGAGCTGCGTTATCAGGGCCGCTCGATCGACCCGTCGCGCGCGCTGCCGCCGCGCTAGGCGCGCCGCGGCGTCGGTCGCGCGGGGAACCCTGCGTGCTATAAACGCTCAATCCGGCAGACGTGGCCACCCGTCACGTCTGCCACGTCATCTGTAAGGAAATCCGTAATGAAGAGCGCATTGGCGTCCGTGGCGACGGCCGCGGCGATCGGTGTCGGCGTGCTGACACTGGGCAGCCTGGCCGGCTGTTCCACGACCACCACCATGACCTACTTGCCGAGCGGCGACACCGGCTTCGCGATCAACTGCAGCGGCAGCGACGCGAGCACGAGCTGGGCCGAATGCTATAAACGCGCGGGCGAAGTCTGCGGCAATTACGGCTACGACGTCGTTTCGAAAGATGTGGATAACGGCGCCACCTCGGGCGGCACCGTGGGCGGCATTTTCGGCGCGAACGTGAAGAACCGGTCGATGGTCGTCCGCTGCAAGCAATAAGCCGCGCTGGCCGCGCCGCCCGATTGCGGTGAATCCAGCCGACGGCGCAGCCAGCGCCCTGAACCCGGTTCGATGTGCGCGGCGAAGGCCAGCAAAGCCGCGAATGCAATCGGCCACAGCGCGACGAAAATGATTACCCCGTTCATAATCGACGAAAGGAAAGGTAAGTTTAATGATCCGCGCGACGTATGTCGTCGCGGTGACCGCGGTTAAAAAGCAGGCAAAAAAAAGCCCGGCGCGAGGCCGGGCTAACGGGGGTTCGGCGCATATCGGCAAAGGACCGGTTCACCATGCGCCAGAACGAAATTTAACAACCGGCTTTTACAAGCGCAATATATTAATTATCCGAACAGTGTGATGCGACGCACGGATTCCGCATTATGTGAACGCAAGACTCGGTGAATAAAAGGCGTGCACGGGGCTCTTATCTGCTGATCAACGGGCTCTTTAATTCATAAGCCAATTTGCCTAATGCGCCCGAGACCCGCATGGAGCAATGCTCGTGCCGGGCCCCGCGTATTGGGCTGAGGAAAGTTTTACAGCGATGTTGAGCGGACACGCCGGACGTGATCTCATCGGGCAGTGCCGCGAAAATCGCTTAGTGCGCCACCGCACCATTTCTATTAACTAGCGTGATTGACCGCGCCTGTGCCGACCGAATATCCTCCAGAGAAGTTCGCAATTGGCGAAATGTCCCAACTTTAAATAGACAGACAGAACCGGCTGATTAAAATCGTCTGCTCATAATTAATAATCAGATGTTAATCGTTCGAACGTCGCGGCACAAGTCGGCCGAAAGTCATAATCCGTTCGCGCGGCAATGGTTTTTATGAGCCGCTCGCGCCGTTGAACCGCGCGACATGAAGGTTCAGAATCGAATCACTGCCCAACGGCCCGGCGCCGCGGAACGCTGCGCGCCGCGCAGGCTGCCCGCGCCGATGGTTTATAGTATCGACCCCCGCCAGAACCCCGCTTACGATGACTCCCAACGACGCGACCCACAGCCCTCTGTACACCAAACTGCTCGCCGAAACCGCGAAAATCGGCTGGCCGGAGCTGGAACGCTTTTTTGCGCGCGGCATGCTGCTGCGCGTCGCGAGCGACCTCGATCTGGTGAGCGTGGCCGAAGCCATCGCCAGCGACGACACCGCGCAGGTCACGCAATGGCTGTCGTCCGGACTGGTCGAGCGTGTGCAAGCGGAAACCGCCGCCGACTTCGCCGCGCGCAATCCTGACCTGTGGGCCGTGGTCGTGTCGCCGTGGGTGTGCGTGCAGGAACGCCATTGAGCGAAGCCGCGCAGCCGGTGCCCGCGCCCGCGTCCGCGCCGCCGGTGCGCTGGCACCGCCGCGTGCTCGCGCTTGCGTTTCCGATCGTCCTCGCGAATCTGACGCAGCCGATTCTCGGCGCCGTCGATACCGCCGTCGCCGGACACCTGGACGGCGCGTCGTATCTGGGCGGCGTCGCGCTCGGCGGGCTCTTTTTCAACTTCGTGTTCTGGGGTTTCGGCTTTCTGCGCATGGGCACGACGGGCCTCGTCGCGCAGTCGCACGGCGCCCGCGACGATGCGGGGCTACGCGATAACGTGGTGCGCGCGCTGTTGCTCGCCGCCGTGATCGGCGCAGCGGTGCTCGCGCTGCAAGCGCCGCTGATCGATTACGCGCTGCGCGCGCTCGGCGGCAGCGAAGCGGTGCAGCGCAACGCGCGGCTTTACTGCCATGCGCGCATCTGGGCGGCGCCGCTCGCGCTCGGCAACTACGTGGTGCTCGGCTGGCTGCTGGGGACGCAGCGCGTGCGGCTCGCGTTGCTGTCGCAGGTATTCATCAACGGTGTGAACATTGTCGCCGTCTTCGTGTACGTGCATGCGTTCGATTGGGGCGTAGCCGGAATCGGCGCGGCCACCGCCACCGCGGACGCGCTCGGCTTCGTGCTCGGCGCGGCGCTGCTGTGGCACGGCAGGCCGCGCGGTCTGCCTGCGCTGAACCGCCAAGCGCTCTTCGACGCCGCGGCGCTGCGGCGGCTCGTCGTGCTCAATCGCGACATCTTCGTGCGCACGCTGTGTTTGCTGCTGTCGTTCGGATGGTTTGCGCATCTCGGCGCGCGGCAAGGCGACGCGACGCTCGCCGCCAATGCGCTGCTGCTGAATTTTCAGACCTTCATGGCTTATGCGCTCGATGGTTTCGCGCACGCGGCCGAGGCGCTCGTCGGTGCGGCGATCGGCGCGCGCGACCGGCATGCGTTCGTGCAGGCGGTCAAGGTGACGGCGCTGTGGTCGGCGCTCGGCGCGTGCGGCTTCGCGCTGGTGTATGCGGGCGCGGGTTCGTGGATCGTCGAAGGTCTCACCGATCAGGCCAGCGTGCGCGCCACGGCCGAGCTGTATCTGCCGTGGGCGGCGCTTTCGCCGGTGGTGTCGGTGGCGGGTTATGTGCTCGACGGCGTGTTTATCGGCGCGACGCGGACGCGCGAACTGATGACGTCGATGATCGTGTCGTTCGCGGTTTTCGTCGGCGCGTCGTGGCCGCTGCTCGCGCTGTACGGCAACCACGGACTGTGGGCCGCGATGCTCGTCTTCATGGCCGCGCGCGGTGTGACGCTCGGGCGGTATTTGCCGGGGCTGGTGCGTGGGGTCGGGGGGGCGGGGGCGTAGGGGCGTTTTCTCTGGCGATTGGGCGTTGCGTTCCGCCGTCGCCCGCGGTTGGGGTTTGGAAGCGCTGGTCGTTCCTCGGGGGCGTGTCGTGCTAATGCGAGCGTGTAGCGGGGTTACGTTGCTTCGTCGCTACTTCCTCGTTGCCCCGCCGTTGCTTCGTCATTGCCTCGCCCACAAAAGTGCGGATACGCTCTGCGCTGCGGTTGCATCGCCGCTGTATCGGGGCTGCATCGTCGTTGCCTCGTCGTTGCCTCGTCGTTGCCTCGTCGTTGCCTCGTCGTTGCCTCGTCGTTGCCTCGTCGTTGCCTCGTCGTTGCCTCGTTGTTGCCTCGTTGTTGCCTCGTTGTTGCCTCGTTGTTGCCTCGTTGTTGCCTCGTTGTTGCCTCGTTGTTGCCTCCCCATTGGCCGGCCCTCGCTTCGCCGCCTTCCCCGTTACGCCTTGAAACAAGCGCACACATATCCCGCAGGGACGCGGCTCTAGAATGCCTGCAGCCCTCGCATTCCGCGCAAACAGTGTGCGTGGGTCAGAAGCGCCGGTGTGCCCGCATCGACGCTTCGCTTTATCGCAGACGCAAACTCAACGAACACTCAACTCAGGCTCAGCGCGCGACGGGCGCGGGCACCATCGCGGGCGGGTGGGTATCGGTGGGCACGCCGTGATAATCGGCGGGGTCCTTCGGCGGGCCGGCGCGATGCGCGGACGGTCCATCCGCACAGCCGGCGACGCCGGCGGCGAGCAGCAATGCAATCATCGAAACGCGGAACATAGACGCTGATCTCTCTAACGAAAAGGTGTGCACGACGGGAGCGCGGAAGTCTACCCGCAACGCGCATTCCATGACGCCGCGCGCGCAGCCGGCTCTGCCATTTCGCGATGCTTGACCTACTATAAAGTCACAGCCGAACGTGAAAGGAGACTGCCATGGACGCTGAATCGATCGCCGGTCTGGTCGGACTCGGAGTAGGCCTCGCGGTGCTGCTGGCACTGTCCATCTTCGAATCGAGAACCTATCGACGCGAACATGGCGAAGGCATGCTGCATCACTGGATAAGTCATCAGCATCCGCATATGCCGCATTGGATGCGTCGCCGGCATTGAAACCGCGGCTGGCGCCGTTCATTTGCAGATGAGCCCGCGCTCGCGGGACGGTGTCGTTTTGTTCGCGTGATTTTGTTTCTTGAAGGCATTCGCTAGAGCTGGCGTCTGATCCGCTTCTGGTCGTCGAGTGATCTCGTCCGCGTGGCCGCGCGCGCCAAGCGGCGCTCTTGCTCGTCGCTCTACCGTCGCCCCTCGTCGCCCCTCGCCCCCTCCTCGACAACTCCTTGGGCACGCGCGTTGCTGATTCGCAGGCTGCAAGGAGCGCGTGCGTTGCGCGTCGCCTGTCGCGACAAGCAATGTGCGCCGGATCAACCAGACTGCGGCCCAGCACCCTTTCGGGCCGAGAGGGAGAACTCAAATGACGATCGGAACCATCCTGCTCATCGTGCTTATCCTGCTGCTGATCGGTGCGCTGCCGACCTGGCCGTATAGCAGCGGTTGGGGCTACCGCCCGACCGGCGTGCTCGGCGTCGTGCTGATCATCGTCATCGTGTTGCTGGTGCTCGGGCGCATATGACGCGGCTAACTTTGCTCCGACGCAATTCGCGATTGACTCTGGCACCTAAAGCCACGTAGAATCTCGGATTCGTCGGAGCGTAGCGCAGCCTGGTAGCGCATCTGATTTGGGATCAGAGGGTCGAAGGTTCGAATCCTTTCGCTCCGACCACGAAATTGGCATCAAGCATTAAGCGCATCACAGAACCCGCGTAGCCTTCGGCTTCGCGGGTTTTTGCTTTTGGGCGTCCGCCGCCGGCGGCATTCAGGACCGCGATCTGCTAGTAAGACATTCGAACGCTCGACGCGAGCAACGAGACGAGACGAGGTGACAAGGCAAGCCGCCTCACCCGCCTTGCAACCCGCCGCACCCGCATGCGACAGTGGACACGGACAGAGCACACCGCCAAACTCGCCCCTCCGCGCCCCCTCGCCGCACTCAGACTCGAGAAAAGGAGCCCGCATGAATCTGATTCTCTGGCGTCACGCCGAAGCCGAAGACTACGCCTCCACGGATCTCGCCCGCGCGCTCACCACGCGTGGCCGCAAGCAGGCGCAAAACGTCGCGAAGTGGCTGCGCACGCGCCTGCCCGACGACGCCGTGATCCTCGCGAGTCCCGCCGTGCGCACCATCCAGACCGCGGAGACGCTGAGCGACCAGTACCGCGTCGTGCGCGAACTCGCGCCGAATGCCAGTGCGCTCGATGTGCTGACCGCCGCCGGCTGGCCGAAAGGCATCGCCGAAACGGTGGTGATCGTCGGTCATCAGCCGACGCTCGGCCACGTCGCCGCGAGACTGCTCGCGAGCAGCGACGCAAGCTGGCCAATCAAGAAAGCCGGCCTATGGTGGATCGCGAGCCGGGAGCGCCACGGCGACGATCAGGCGGTGCTGCACGCGGCCATCACGCCCGAGCTGGTCTGAACCAGTTCACAGGCCGCGCGCAAACCGCGGCCGCAAACCGCAAGCCGCAAAGACCGCAGCGGCAGCACCGCAGCACATAAAACAAGCGCGCATGCGCCTCAAGGAGCGCCTCACAAACCGCCTCCCCGCACGATTCCTCCACTGCCCCTTACAGGCAGTCATCCAATCGTCACAGCTTTGCCATGCGAGCGTCACCACGCGTTACTACATTGGCGAAAAAAGACTCATCCTTTTTTCGACCAGGACGCCCAATGCGAGAACTGCCGACGCCCACCCTGCCCCTCGCTTCGATCTTCGAGTCCCGCCGCCTGCCCCGCGCTGAAGAGACGGTCACCGCGCAGCATCGGCTGCGAGTCACGTGGGCTCGCACCGACGAAGAACTCCGCGAGGCGCAGCGTCTGCGTTACCGTGTGTTCGCCGATGAAATGGGCGCACGCCTTTCCGGTCCCGCCGGTCTCGACGTGGATTCGTTCGATCCGTATTGCGATCACCTGCTGGTGCGCGATCTCGACACGCTCAAGGTGGTCGGCACGTATCGCGCATTGCCGCCGCACCAGGCGGCGCGCATCGGGCGTCTGTATGCGGAAAGCGAGTTCGACGTCTCGCGTCTCACGCACCTGCGCGCGAAGATGGTCGAAGTAGGCCGCTCGTGCGTGCATCCCGACTATCGCAGCGGCTCGGTGATCATGTCGCTGTGGGCGGGCCTCGCGGCTTACATGCAGCACAACGGCTACGAGACGATGCTCGGCTGCGCGAGCGTCGCGATGGTCGACGGCGGCCACTACGCCGCGAACCTGTATTGCTCGCTGCGCGACAGCGCGCTGACCGCGCCCGAATATCGCGCGTTTCCCCACACGCCGTTGCCCGTCGACGAACTGCAAACCGGCGCCAACGTGGCGCCGCCGCCGCTCGTCAAAGGCTATCTGCGTCTCGGCGCGAAAATTTGCGGTGCGCCGGCATGGGACCCCGACTTCAACACGGCCGATTTCCTGACGCTGTTCCGCCTGTCCGACATCAATGCGCGTTACGCGCGGCACTTCCTCGGCGATGCCATGCCGCGCTGAGCGCACAACCTCCGCATGGACAGAAAAGCCCGGTAAAAACCGGGCTTTTCTTCATCTTCTAGCTGCTTTGCCAAAGGCTGGCAAAACGAAAAGCAGATGCGTCACTCGTCCGTATAAACCACTCGATACGGAATCCCAACCTTTTCCCACTCCGCGGCTTCCTGGATCAGGCTGTAGTCGGTCAACGGATTATTAGCGACCCACTCATTCGGTAAACGCACTTCATAACCGCCGTTGGCCTGCGCGACCGAGATGCCAGGCAGACCCACATCCGCACGCCGGCGGCACAGCAGCGCCGCGAGCCGCAAGCAGAACAGCAGCGGCCACTCGACCTCGCGCGTTTGCGACAGCTTGCCGAGCTTGCCCGCGTGACCGAGCACGAGCGCCGCGAGCCGCGCCTGGTCGGTGCGCGAAAAGCCGGGCATGTCCGCGTTGCTCGCGATGTACGCCGAATGCTTGTGATACGCGCTGTGCGAGATCGACAAGCCGATCTCATGCAGCGCCGCCGCCCAGCCGAGGAACATGCGATTCTCGACGCGACGTTCTTCGTCCGGTTCGTCGAACTGATCGTAGAAGCGCACGGCAAGCTCGCCGATGCGCCCCGCCTGCGCGCGATCCACGCCATAGCGGCGCATGAAGCCTTCGACGGTGACCGTGCGCATGTCTTCGTGCTGCGAACGGCCGAGCAGGTCGTAGAGCACGCCCAGACGCAATGCGCCGTCCGTCGTATCGACGTAATCGACGCCCAGTTCGTCGAACACCGCGATCATGATCGACAGACCGCCGGCCAGCACCGGAATGCGGTCGCCCTTCAGCGCGACGAGCTTCAGCCGGTTGACGTTCTCCGCCTTGATCAGCGCGCGCTTCAGGCGCTCCAGGCCGCCGCGCGAAATGCCGTGCGTGACACCTGCATCGTTGAAGCCGTTTGCCTCGACCAGTTCGGCGAGCGCGCGCGCGGTGCCCGACGAACCAATGGCCTGCTCCCAACCGGTCTTCTTGTATTCGGACGAAATGATCTGGATTTCCCGGCCCGCGGCGAGTTCGGCCTGACGCATCGTGTATTCGTCGACGTTGCCTGCCGGGAAAAACGTGCGGCTATGGCTCACGCAGCCGATATACAGGCTCTCCATCTTGATCGGCGTGTAATGCGAACCGATGATGAACTCCGTCGAGCCGCCGCCGATATCCACCACGAGCCGCTTGCCCGCACTCGCCGGCACGGAGTGCGCAGCGCCGGCGTAAATGAGCCGCGCTTCCTCGCGGCCCGCGATCACTTCGATCGGGAAGCCGAGCGCCGCTTGCGCCTCGCCGAGGAATTCGCCGGCATTCTTCGCGATGCGCAGCGTGTTGGTTGCGACGGCGCGCACGTGATCGGGATGAAAGTCGCGCAGCCGCTCGCCGAAGCGTTTCAGCGCGTCCCAGCCGCGCACCTGCGACGCGCGGTCGAGCATTTTGTCGCGCGACAATCCGGCGGCGAGCCGCACCGGCTCGCGCAACGCATCGACCTGATAGATCTGGCTGCCGGCGTCGGTTTCCTCGACGCGGCCGACGATCAGCCGGAAGCTATTCGAACCGAGATCGACGGCGGCAAGGAGTTGTGGGGTATTGACCATCGGGTATGCGGACTCCATGCGCGCGAGCGCGGCAGCGGTGGATGTGAGCAAGGCGGAACCTCCGCCCGAGGCTCCGGGCGCCTTGCGACCGGCCGCGCTGTTCAAAGACGCCATTCTAAGCGTACCGGAGCTCACGATGTCCACCTCGCGAAAATGGGGTTGCCCCATGGTCCCATACTCACTGCGTCAGCTTGACGACACGCGAGGAAGACAGCGTAGAATTTATAACATTGAGAATGTCATAACAATGTCATCATATTGTGAGAATTTCCGAGCGTCTTTCCGCCCCTATACCCGAAATTCCATTCTCGCTGCCGATGTCCATCCGCTACCCCTTATTGAATCGCGAGCTGGGCATTCTGGGTTTCAACGAGCGCGTGTTGGCGCAAGCTGCCGACCCCGCCGTTCCTTTGCTCGAACGCCTGCGTTTCATCTGCATCACCAGTAGCAATCTCGACGAATTCTTCGAAGTCCGCATGGCCGGATTGCAGGAGCAGATGCGCGACAACCCAGGCGCACTGTCGCCGGACGGCATGTCGCTGCAGCATGTGTACGACCTTGTGGTCGAGCGTGCGCAAAAGCTCGTGCATCGGCAGTACACGATGTTGCACGACACCGTGCTTACCGCGCTCGAAGCGGAAGGCATCTATTTTCACGGCACCGAAGCATGGAACGAGGCGCAGACCGAATGGGCGCGCAATTATTTCTTCGACGAACTGCTGCCGGTGCTCACGCCGATCGGCCTCGATCCGGCGCATCCGTTTCCGCGCGTGCTCAACAAGAGCCTGAACTTCGTCGTTGAACTGGAAGGCAAGGACGCCTTCGGCCGTCAGGCGATGATGGGCATCGTGCAGGCGCCGCGCGCGTTGCCGCGGCTCGTGCGCATGCCGCAGGAACTGTCGGGCTATCCGCATGGTTTCGTTCTGCTGAGCTCGCTGCTGCAACGCTTTGTCGGCGAGCTGTTTCCGAATCTCGTCGTGCGTAGCTGCAATCAGTTTCGCATCACGCGCAATAGCGAACTCTTCGTCGATGAAGACGAAATCACCAATCTGCGTGTCGCGCTGCAGGGCGAGTTGCCCGCGCGGCATCTGGGCAATGCGGTGCGGCTCGAAGTATCGGCGGAAACGCCAGCGCATGTCGTGCGGCGTCTGCTCGACGAAAGCAGCCTCTCGAACAAGGACTGTTATTACGCGGACGGTCCGGTTAATCTCGTGCGTTTGATGCAGTTGCCGGAGATGGTCGATCGGCCGGACCTCAAGTTCGTGCCGCACATTCCGGCTATTCCCGCGCATATCGCGAATGCCGCGAGCATGTTCGACGTGATCGATCAGGGCGACGTGCTGCTGCATCATCCGTACGAGAGTTTTCAGCCGGTGCTCGAACTGTTGTTGCAGGCGGCCAAGGATCCGAACGTGGTCGCGATCAAGCAGACCATCTACCGCACGGGCACCGATTCGCCGTTAATGGACGCGCTCATGCAAGCCGCGCGCAACGGCAAGGAAGTGACGGTCGTGGTCGAACTGCTTGCGCGCTTCGACGAAGAAACGAATATCAACTGGGCTTCGCAACTCGAAGCGGTCGGCGCGCATGTGGTCTATGGCGTGGTCGGCCACAAGTGCCACGCGAAGATGATGCTGATCGTGCGGCGCGCGACGGTGGGCGGCAAGACGACGCTCAAGCGTTACGTGCATCTCGGCACCGGCAATTATCATCCGCGCACCGCGCGTCTTTATACCGACTTCGGCCTGATGACAGCGGACCAGAAGATCTGCGAGGACGTGCATCATGTATTCCAGCAACTGACCGGCATCGGCGGCGAACTGAAGCTGCACGAGTTGTGGCAATCGCCGTTCACACTGCATCCGAAACTCGTCGAGGCGATTCGTGCCGAAGCCGAGCATGCGCGTGCGGGCAAGAAGGCGCGCATCGTCGCGAAGATGAACGCGTTGCTCGAACCCACGGTGATCGCGGAGTTGTACGAAGCATCGCAGGCGGGCGTGAAGATCGATCTGATCGTGCGCGGCGTATGCTCGTTGCAGCCGGGCGTGCCGGGTTTGTCGGAGAACATCACGGTGCGCTCGATTGTCGGGCGCTTTCTCGAACATCATCGCATCTATTATTTCTACGACGACGGCCGCGAGCAGGTGTATCTGTCGAGTGCGGACTGGATGGATCGCAACTTCTTCCGCCGCGTCGAAGTGTCGTTTCCGGTTAATAACCGGCGGCTGAAGCGGCGTGTGATCGCCGAGGGGCTCTCCGCGTTTCTCGGCGACAATCAGTCGGCGTGGCTCATGCAAAGCGACGGGCATTATCGTCGGCGGCGGCCCGGCAAGTCGTCGCGCAACGCGCAGATGAGTCTGCTGGCGAAGTTCTGCTCGTGAGTGTTGGCACCCGCCACATGCGGGTGCGCTGATGCATAAAAAAAGCCCGCTTGGTTAGCGGGCTTCCTTAGCGGGCTTTGTCTTTGACAGGGGCGCTGTTATGCATGCGCCGGTTGCCGGCGCGTCGTGCGATACAACGGAAACTTCACGCTAAACGTACTGCCCCGCCCTTCCTCGCTTTTCACGTCGAGCTGCGCGTCGTGCCGTTGCAGCACATGCTTGACGATCGCGAGTCCGAGGCCCGTGCCGCCGGTGTCGCGCGAGCGGCTGCGGTCCACGCGATAAAAGCGCTCCGTGAGCCGCGGAATGTCCGCGGCCGGAATGCCGAGGCCGCTATCGGTCACCGAGAACACTGCGGCGCCGCCTTGCGTCTGCCAGCTCACTCTGATCGCGCCGCCGTCGGGCGTATAACGAATCGCGTTGGTCACGAGATTGCCGAACGCGCTCAAAAGTTCGGTTTCGACGCCCGTCACGGTCAGCCCTTCGTCCGCTTCGAACGTGATGATGTGGTGGTCGCTCGACAGGCTCTCGGCGTCGTCGCGCAGATGCCGCAATACCGCGCGCATGTCGATCATCTGATCGCTCGGCGGCTTGTTGTCGCCCTCGAGTTTGGCGAGCACCAGCAGATCGTTCACGATATGGCGCATGCGCGACGCCTGCTGCTCCATCAGTTCCAGATAACGCGCGCGTTCCGCTTCGCTTAACGGCAGCTCGCGCATCGTTTCGAGAAAGCCCGACAGAACCGTAAGCGGCGTCTTCAGTTCATGCGACACGTTGGCGACGAAATCGCGGCGCATCGCGTCGGTGCGCTCGAGTTCGGTGATGTCTTGCGACAGCACCAGCTTGCGATTCTCGCCATAAGGAAACACCTGCACGGACAGCACGTTCTGCCGCTTCTCGCCCATGCCGCGCATGATCAGCATCTGCTCGTACTGGTGCGAATTCAGATAGCGCACGAAGTCCGGCTGACGCACCAGATGCGTGATGTGCTGACGCAAATCGCGCTTCGCGTCGAGCCCGAAATGTTCTTCGGAAATGGCATTGCACCACTCGATCTGATCGTGATCGTCGAGCATCGCGACGCCGTTCGGCGACGCCTGAATAGCCTGAATGAAGCGCGAATGCTGCTGCTCCACCTGGCGCACCTGCGCATGCCAGCGCTTCGCGAGCTTATGCAAACGGTAGTAGATTTCGCCCCAGATGCCGGGGGCGCTCGGCACTTCGCCGTACACCGGCGCGTCGAGCAAACGCCACAAACGCTCTTTATGGAAAGTGCCGAAGAGGCTCTGCAAAAGCAGCATGACGACCGCGAGGATCAATGCCGCCTTCACGTTCACTAATGCGCCGACCACCACGCACAGGATGGCGAGCAGCACGATCGAAACGACGGAGCGCGCCCAGATGATGTTCATGGTCTAAAACGATCGAAGAAAACGGCGTGCGCGCCGCCGCTGCAAGAGATCGCGCAGGATCAAGCTGAGATCAGGCGCTCTTGGCCAGGCGGTAGCCGCTGCCGCGGACCGTCTCGATCATAGCATCGCAACCTGCCGGCTTGAGCGCCGCGCGCAGACGCTTGATATGCACGTCGACGGTACGCTCTTCGACGAACACGTGATCGCCCCACACCTGATCGAGCAGTTGCGTGCGGCTGTGCACGCGCTCCGGGTGCGTCATGAAAAAGTGCAGCAGACGGAATTCGGTCGGACCGAGATCGAGCTTGATCTCGCTGCCTTCGGCATGCGCGGCCACGCGATGCGTTGCCGGATCGAGCTTCAATCCGTTGATCGCGACCACGTCTTCGGTCAATTGCGGCGCGCGGCGGCGCAGCACCGCCTTGATGCGCGCCATCAGTTCCTTCGGCGAAAACGGTTTGGTGACGTAGTCGTCCGCGCCGATTTCGAGGCCGAGCACCTTGTCCTGCTCGTCGCCGCGCGCGGTCAGCATGATGATCGGAATGTGCTTCGTGCGTTCGTTGTTGCGCAGGTCGCGCGCGAACGCAATGCCCGACTTGCCGGGCAGCATCCAGTCGAGCAGCACGAGGTCGGGCAGTACATCGCTGATCAGGTTCTGCGCCTGTTCCGCGTTGTACGCGCGAATCGGGCAGTGTCCGGCGTGTTGAAGATTCACCGAAATCAATTCGGAAATGGCGGGCTCATCTTCAATGACGAGAATGCTGCTGGGCATCGGCACCTCTGGTCCTTATCTCTGGATTAACTGAGCGCTTCGCGTTCGAGCGCGTCGCGCGACTTGTGCCGCACGTCCGTGCCCTTCACGATGTAAATAATAAATTCGGCGATGTTCTTCGCGTGGTCGCCGATCCGTTCGATCGCCTTCGCAATGAACAGAAAATCGAGGCCCACCGAAATGGAACGCGGATCTTCGGTCATGTACGAAATCAGCTTGCGCACGAACGCGCGGAATTCTTCGTCGATCGCTTTATCGTCGCGCACGATTTGCGCGGCGGCCACCGTGTCGAGACGCGCGAACGCGTCGAGCGCGCGGCGCAGAATCGACACCGCCATTTCGCCCGACAATTTGATCTCGGCGATATTGATGGTGCGCGACGCGCCGTCTTCCATCAGACGCTTGGTGCGCTTGGCGATTTTCTCGGCTTCGTCGCCGGCGCGCTCGAGGTTCGTGATGGTCTTCGAGATCGCGATCAACAGACGCAAGTCACGCGCGGCCGGCTGACGGCGCGCGATGATGTTGCTGCATTCCTCGTCGATCTCGACTTCCATTTTGTTCAGACGCTCTTCGGCGGCGATCACCTGCTCGGCGATGTCGAGGTCGAATTCGTTGAGCGCCTGCATCGCGTTGACGATCTGCGATTCGACGAGGCCGCCCATTTCGAGCACCTTCGAGGAAACCAGGTTCAGGTCGGCGTCGAACTGGCTGGACAAATGTTTATCGGACATGTCGTACTCCGTTGTTTTGCCCGGCGAATTAGCCGAAGCGGCCTGTAATGTAGTCTTCCGTTTCTTTACGGACCGGCTTGATGAAGATCTTTTCGGTGTCGCCGAATTCGATCAGTTCGCCCAGGTACATATAGGCAGTGTAGTCCGAACAGCGGGCCGCCTGTTGCATGTTGTGCGTGACGATCACGACCGTGTAATCGCTCTTCAATTCGGCGATCAGTTCTTCGATACGGCCTGTCGAAATCGGGTCCAGCGCCGAGCAAGGCTCGTCGAGCAGCAGCACTTCAGGACGGATCGCAATGCCGCGCGCGATGCACAAACGCTGCTGCTGGCCGCCCGACAAACCGTAGCCGCTCTGGCCGAGCTTGTCCTTCACTTCGTTCCAGAGCGCGGCCTTCGTGAGCGCCCATTCGACGCGGTCGTCCATCTCGGAGCGCGGCAGCGATTCGAACATCTTCACGCCGAACGCGATGTTGTCGTAGATCGACATCGGGAACGGCGTCGGCTTCTGAAACACCATGCCGATGCGCGCGCGCAGCAACGAAATATCGCGCTTGGACGTCAGCAGGTTTTCGCCGTCCATCAGGATCTCGCCTTCGGCGCGTTGCTCGGGATACAGCGCGTACATCTTGTTGAACGTGCGCAGCAGCGTCGACTTTCCGCAGCCCGACGGACCGATGAACGCGGTCACCTTTCCTTCGGGAATCTGCAGGTTGATGTTCTTCAGCGCGTGATACTTGCCGTAGAAGAAGTTCAGGTCGTTGACCTCGATCTTCGGACGCGACGGCGACGGCTCCTGGCCGCTTTGTGCAGGATCGAAACCGGCGGGCGCAGTGGGACGCGAGATCGGATTGAGTTGAGTTTCTGCCATGTTCATCGGATTACACTCCGCCCTTACTTGTTCGAAAAGATCGTGCGCGCGAGGATGTTCAGTCCGAGCACCGCGAGCGTGATCAGGAAGACGCCGGCCCACGCGAGCGATTGCCACTGCGCGAACGGGCTCATCGCAAACTTGTAGATCGTGACGGGCAGATTGGCCACCGGCTGGCTCATATCCGCCGAGAAAAACTGGTTCGACAACGCGGTGAAAAGCAGCGGCGCCGTTTCGCCTGCAATGCGTGCAACCGCGAGCAGCACGCCGGTGACGATGCCCGCAATCGACGCCTTCAACGTGATCGACAGCACCATCTTCCACTTCGGCGTGCCGAGTGCGAACGCCGCTTCACGCAGCGCGTTCGGCACGAGTTTCAGCATGTTTTCGGTGGTGCGGATCACGATCGGAATCTGCAGCAGCGCGAGCGCGAACACGCCGGCCCAGCCGCTGAAGTGGCCCATCTTCGCCACGACGAGCGCATAGACGAAGAGACCGACGACGATCGACGGCGCCGACAACAGAATGTCGTTGATGAAGCGCGTGACGCTCGCGAGCCAGCCCTTCTGCCCGTATTCCGCGAGATAGACGCCGGCGAGAATGCCGATCGGCGTGCCGACGAATGTTGCGAGCACAACCAGCATCAAGCTGCCGACGATCGCGTTGGCGAGACCGCCGCCATCGGTATTCGGCGGCGGCGTGGACTGCGTGAACAGTTCGACCGACAAGCCGCCGATGCCCAGACGCAGCGTCGTGTACAGAATCCAGACCAGCCACAGCAGACCGAAGGCCATTGCCGCGAGCGACAGCGTCAACGCGATCGCGTTTTGCAGGCGGCGGCGTCCTTGCAGACGCACGCGCATTTTTTCGAGCGCGGCCGCATCGTTCGAACCCGGCATGTTCAAGGTGGTCCGGCTCATTTCGCGCCCTCCCCTTTCTCGAGACGCAGCAGCATGACCTTGGAAATCGCCAGCACGATAAAGGTAATCACAAAGAGGATCAGGCCGAGCTCCATCAGCGCCGACGTATGCAGGCCCGGATCGGCTTCGGCGAATTCATTGGCGAGCGCCGACGTGATGCTGTTGCCCGGCGAAAAGAGCGACACGTTGTCGAGCAGATTCGTATTGCCGATCACGAAGGTCACGGCCATCGTTTCGCCGAGCGCGCGGCCGAGGCCGAGCATCACGCCGCCGATCACTCCGCTCTTCGTGAAGGGCAGCACGATCTTCCACATCACTTCCCACGTCGTGCAGCCGATGCCGTACGCCGATTCCTTCAGCAGCACGGGCGTGACTTCGAAGACGTCGCGCATCACCGAAGCGATGTACGGAATAATCATGATCGCGAGGATCACGCCGGCGCACAGAATGCCGATGCCGATGGGCGCGCCCTGGAACAGCGCGCCGATCACCGGAATGCCGCCCAGCACCGCGCCGAGCGGCTTCTCGAACCACGTCGCGAAGATCGGTGCGAACACGAGCAGACCCCACATGCCGTAGACGATCGACGGAATCGCGGCCAGCAGTTCGATCGCGATGCCGAGCGGCCGGCGCAGCCACGCGGGCGAGAGTTCGGTCAGAAAGAGCGCGATGCCGAAGCTCACAGGCACCGCGATGATGAGTGCAATGATCGACGTGGCGATCGTGCCGTAGATCGGCACCAGCGCGCCGAACTGCTTGCTGGGCGGGTCCCATTCGGCGTTCCAGAGGAAGCTGAGGCCGAACTGCCTGATCGACGGCATGGAAGCGACGACGAGCGACACAATGATGCCGCCGAGCAGCAACAGCGTAACGATGGCGGCGAGGCGCGCAAGGCCGCCGAAGATCACGTCGCCGGCGCGGCTGGGCGCTTTCTGCTGCGAGGCGCTGCCTGGCGGCGTCGCTCCCGTTGCGCCTGACGCTAATTGGATGTCGGACATAAGAGCCTGATGGACCTTTTCCAGTTGCCATGCGACGTATGTCGCGCGGCGGATGATGCAGGTGGTGCGTACATGCACTGATGACGCTGGCGCCCGCCAGGTTCGGCCGATGAAAGCGGCGCCGGTCAATGCCATTGGCCGTCCTCACGCGAGGACGGCCAATGTGTTACGTGAAGCGGTTGCCCATTACTGCGGGGGCGGTGCTTACTCGGCGATCGGCTTGCCCGAAGCGTCCTTCACCTTCGACTTCCACTGCGTCTTGATTTCCGACACGACCGATTCCGGCAGCGAGATGTAGTCCAGATCGTTCGCGGCCTGCGTGCCGTTCTTGAACGCCCAGTCGAAGAACTTCAGCGTTTCGCTGCCTTGCGGCGCCTTTTCCTGCGTCGTGTGCAACAGCACGAAGGTTGCGCCGACGATCGGCCATGCGTTCTTGCCCGGCTCGTTCGTCAGGATCTGATAGAACGACTTCGACCAGTCCGCGCCCGCTGCCGCTGCCTTGAACGTGTCCGTCTTCGGCTCGACCACCGTGCCCGTCGAATTCTTCAGCGCGACGTAGGTCATGTGGTTCTGCTTCGCGTACGCCCATTCGACGTAACCGATTGCGCCCGGCAGGCGTTGCACGAAAGCCGCGACGCCGTCGTTGCCCTTGCCGCCCGTGCCCGTCGGCCAGTTGACCGTCGAACCTTCACCGACCTTCGACTTCCATTCCGTGTTGACCTTCGACAGGTAGTTCGTCCAGATGAAGCTCGTGCCCGAACCGTCGGCGCGGCGCACCACGGCGATGTCCGTGTCGGGCAGCTTGACCTTCGGGTTCAGTGCAACGATCGCCGGATCGTTCCACTTCTTGATCTTGCCCAGATAGATGTCGCCCAGCACTTCGCCCGACAGCACCAGTTCAGCCGGCTTCACGCCCGGCACGTTGACGACCGGCACCACGCCGCCCACCACCGTCGGGAACTGGAACAGGCCGTCTTTCGCGAGTTCGTCGTCCTTCAGCGGAGCGTCGGAACCGGCGAAATCGACCGTCTTGGCGATGATCTGCTTCACGCCGCCCGACGAGCCGATGCCCTGGTAGTTAACCTTGCCGCCGCCGGACTTCTGATAGGCGTCGGCCCACTTCGTGTAGATCGGTGCTGCGAAGGTGCTGCCCGCGCCGGTGATGTCTGCTGCGTTTGCGGCCATCGCGAAGAACGCGCCAGCGACGCCAGCGAACACGGTTTGCATCAATTTCATCGAAACCTCCAAGGTGTGAGCGGTGTGAGCGGATAACTGAACACCGCGAAGCTTAGGGTCTCTTTGTGACAGTAACGTGACTAACCGTGAAACGCGTGTGACAGTGGGGTTACTAATGTGAAAGGCGTTTGCGCGGGTAGATCGGTGGCTTGGTGGCGGTTTGGCCGTGCCTTGTAGAGATTAGGCGAAAAAGATGGGGCGCGAACGTTTGCGGATGCGACCAGGACGGGACGGTCCGGCTGGAAGGCGCTCTTGCGCCGGGGCAAAGAGGCGGGTGTGGCGGCTGCGGGCTTCCGGGTACGCCAGTGGGCGAATGCACGCGTGCCGGCCGAGCGCGGCGACCGCGAATGAGTAGAAAGATCCGTAGACGCGCCTAAGCCAGGGCAGATATGCGGTTTGGCGGGCGCGTTCCGTCAGGCAACTGCGGCGGAAAACGCCCACGGTCCTACAGACAAGCAGGGCGACACACAGCCGCCACGCTCGCAGGTGAGTGACCGCTTACGCCGTCGCCTGCTTCACCGCGGCCGCGATCGCTTCCGCGTGGCGCAGCGCATCGTCGACGTGTTCCGCCTCGACCATCACGCGCAGCACCGGCTCCGTGCCCGACGCGCGAATCAGCACGCGCCCGCGGCCATTGAGCGCGTCTTCCGCGCTCGCAATCGCACGCCGGATAGCGTCGCTGCCCTTCCAGTCGGCGTCCGGCTTCATGCGCACGTTGATCAGCTTCTGCGGGAACAGCGTGACGCCGTCGAGCAGTTCGGAAAGCGTTCTTTCGCTGCGCTTCATCGCGGCGAGCACGAGAAGCGCGGAGACGATGCCGTCGCCCGTCGAATGGCGGTCGAGCGACAGAATGTGGCCGGACCCCTCCGCGCCGAGCTGCCAGCCGTGCTCGCGCAACTGCTCGAGCACGTAGCGGTCGCCGACTGCCGCGCGCACGAACTTGACGCCCGCCGCCTGCAACGCGACCTCGACGGCCATATTGGTCATCAAGGTTCCGACCGCGCCTTCCACCTTGCCGTCGGTCGCGATGCGGTCCTTCACCAGCACGTACAGCAGTTCGTCGCCGTTGTAGAGGCGTCCTGCCGCGTCGACGACCTGCAGACGGTCGGCGTCGCCGTCGAGCGCGATGCCGAGGTCCGCGTGATTCGCCCGCACCGCGCGCACCAGCGCATCGGGCGCGGTCGCGCCGACGCCGTCGTTGATATTGAAGCCGTTCGGCGCGACGCCGATCGGAATGACCTCGGCGCCCAGCTCGTGAAAGACGTGCGGCGCGACGTCATACGCGGCGCCGTGCGCGCAATCGACCACCAGCTTCAGCCCGCGCAAATCGAACGCGGCCGGAAACGTGCTCTTGCAAAACTCGATGTAGCGGCCCGCTGCGTCGTCGAGACGCCGCGCCTTGCCGAGTTGCTCCGACGCCGCGCAGGCGAGCGGCAACTCGAGGTGCTCTTCGATCTGCGATTCGACGTCGTCCGGCAGCTTGTTGCCGTCGGCGGAAAAGAACTTGATGCCGTTGTCGTAATACGGATTGTGCGACGCGCTGATCACGACGCCGGCCGCGAGCCGCAGCGCGCGCGTCAGATAGGCGATGCCCGGCGTCGGCATCGGGCCGGCCAGCATCACGTCGACGCCCGCCGCCGAGAAACCCGCCTCGAGCGCGGCCTCGAGCATGTAGCCCGACACCCGCGTGTCCTTGCCGATCAGCACCGTGGGCCGCGTGCCCGTGCGCGCCCAGCGGTCCGCGCCGACGAGCACCTTGCCCGCTGCATAGCCGAGCCGCAATACAAATTCCGGCGTAATAGGCCCTTCGCCGACCTTGCCCCGAATACCGTCCGTGCCGAAATAACGACGTGCCATCTTTTATATTCCTCCTTGCTTTGGGCTCAACCGCGCGGGCCGGCGCCATTCGCCGCGTCGCGCAGAGCTGCCCAGACTTTCAATGCGTCTACTGTTTGCGCGACGTCGTGCACGCGCAGGATTGCCGCGCCGCGTTCCGCAGCCAACACCGCCGTGGCGATGCTGCCCGCGACGCGCTCCGGCGCCGCGCGACCGGTGACGGCGCCGATCATCGATTTGCGCGACATGCCCGCGAGGATCGGATACGGCGGCTCTGCCCGCGGCGCGGTGTCTGCCAGCCGCGCGAGCAGCGCGTAATTGTGCTCGACCACGGCCTTGCCGAAACCAAAGCCGGGGTCCACGCTGATCCGGCCACGCGCGATGCCCGCCTGCGTAAGCACCGCCACGCGTTCCTCCAGAAACTGCCTGACTTCGCCGACGACATCGCCGTAAGCCGGCTCGCCGAGCTGCATGGTCTGCGGCTCGCCCAGCATGTGCATCACGCACAGGCCGCAGTCGCTGTCGCGCACCGCATCCACGGCACCGGGCATGCGAAAGCCCCAGATGTCGTTGATCAGATCGGCGCCCGCGCTCAGTGCATGCCGCATCACTTCGGGCTTGTAGGTGTCGACCGAGAGCGGCACGTTGGCGCCACGCAGTTGCTCGATAAGCGGGATCACGCGCTCGAGTTCTTCGTCGAGCGGCACGGGCGGCGCGCCGGGGCGCGTCGATTCGCCGCCAATGTCGATGATGTCCGCGCCTTCGAGCATCATGCGCTCCGCCTGGCGCAACGCATCGGCGCGCATCGCGTACTGGCCGCCGTCGGAGAAAGAATCGGGCGTGACGTTCAGGATGCCCATGACCAACGGGCGTTCGAAGCTCAGCTTGAACCGCCCGCACTGCAACGGCTCGGGGATGGTGGAAGGAGAGAAAGCGGCGGTAGACACGTAGCGTGAAGGCGAATAGGCGGATAAATGCAAAACGGGCCGGTGTGAAACACACCGGCCCGCACTTTCTACTGCCAGCCGATCAGGCCGGCGCGGTCGCGCTACCCGGCTTGACTTCTGTACCGGGGCTGCCGCCCGACGACGCGTCGCTTGCCGACGGCGGCGAGCTCTTCGGCGAGCGCGGCGGACGTCCTGCCATGATGTCGTTGATCTGATCGGCGTCGATCGTTTCCCACTCCATCAGCGCGGCGGTCATTGCCTCGACCTTGTCGCGGTTTTCGTCCAGCAGGCGCTTCGCGAGGTTGTACTG
Organism: Paraburkholderia sp. RL17-368-BIF-A; assembly: GCF_046054045.1. Classification (NCBI taxonomy): domain Bacteria; kingdom Pseudomonadati; phylum Pseudomonadota; class Betaproteobacteria; order Burkholderiales; family Burkholderiaceae; genus Paraburkholderia; species Paraburkholderia sp. RL17-368-BIF-A. Next base: position 32,824 of record NZ_JARESN010000013.1, on the reverse strand, counting down.
CTCGTCCAGCACGCGGCGGATTTCCGCGTCGACCTTCTGCTGCGTGGCTTCCGAAATGGTCCGCGTGAAGCCGCGACCAAACGGCGTGGCGTCGTTTTCGTCGTCCACGTAGACCATCGGTCCCAACGCGTCGGTCATGCCGAAGCGAGCGACCATGGCGCGCGCGGTTTGCGTGGCCTTGTTGAAGTCGTCCGACGCGCCCGTGCTGATCAGGTTCAGGAACAACTCTTCCGCAACGCGGCCGCCGAACAGAATCGCAAGACGGTCAAGCAGATAGTCTTTCGAGTACGTTTCGTTGTCGTGCTCCGGCAACTGCCACGTGACGCCCAATGCGCGGCCACGCGGAATGATCGTGACCTTGTGCACCGGATCGGCCTTCGGCAGCAGCTTCGCGATGACTGCGTGGCCCGACTCGTGATACGCGGTAGCGCGCTTCGACTCTTCGCGGATCACGGCCGACTTGCGCTCCGGACCCATGAAGATCTTGTCCTTCGCGTCTTCGAAATCCGTCATTTCGACGATGCGCTTGCCGCGGCGTGCCGCGAACAATGCCGCTTCGTTCACGAGGTTCGCCAGATCGGCGCCCGAAAAGCCCGGCGTGCCGCGCGCGATGACCGCTGCGTCGACGTCGTTCGAGATCGGCACCTTGCGCAGGTGAACCTTCATGATGTGTTCGCGGCCGCGAATGTCCGGCAGACCGACGTACACCTGGCGGTCGAAACGGCCCGGACGCAGCAGCGCCTTGTCGAGCACGTCCGAACGGTTCGTTGCGGCAATCACGATGACGCCCGAGTTCGCCTCGAAGCCGTCCATTTCGACGAGCATCTGATTCAGCGTCTGCTCGCGCTCGTCGTTACCGCCGCCCATGCCGGCGCCGCGATGACGGCCGACCGCGTCGATTTCGTCGATGAACACGATGCACGGTGCGTGCTTCTTCGCCTGCTCGAACATGTCGCGCACACGAGCCGCGCCGACACCGACGAACATTTCGACGAAGTCCGAACCCGAAATGCTGAAGAACGGCACTTTCGCTTCGCCCGCGATGGCGCGAGCAAGCAGCGTCTTACCCGTTCCCGGTGGGCCGACGAGGAGCACGCCACGCGGAATACGGCCGCCGAGCTTCTGAAACTTCTGCGGGTCGCGCAGGAAATCGACCAGTTCGGAGACTTCTTCCTTCGCTTCGTCGCAACCGGCGACGTCGGTGAAATTGATTGCGTTGTTGTTTTCGTCGATCAGACGCGCGCGCGACTTGCCGAACGAGAAGGCGCCGCCTTTCCCGCCTCCCTGCATCTGTCGCATCATGTAGAACCAGAAACCGATAATGAGGATCGTCGGCCCGAGGTAATACAGCGCGGAAACCAGCGCATTGGGTTCGTCGTCAGCCTTGCCGCTTACCTGAACGCCGTACTTCATCAGATCGCCGACCATCCAGATGTCGCCCGGCGACACGATCTGGTACTTCTGGCCGTCTGCTGGAGTGACCGTGAGGTTCCGCCCCTGGACAATGACGTTCTTGACTTTGCCGTTCTTCGCGTCGTCCATGAACTGCGAATAGGAAACGCCTTCCTGGACACGGGGCTTGTCGAACTGCTTGAACACCGTAAATAGCACCAGTGCGATAACCAGCCACACTGCTGCCTTCGAAAACATATTGTTGTTCAAAGCACCACTCCTTCACTTAGACGGGCGCCTACATTTGCCTTGCGGCACCACGAAAGCATTCTAATCCAGTCCGCAGACCCCTGCCATAAGGTTTCGCTACCACAGAAATAGCATGGCGGGGACTACGCGGCGCCCTACGCGGGCCTTTTCAGATGCTTACCCAAAATAAACGTTTCCGACGACTTGTCCCGCGAAGCCTTGGGCTTGCGGGCAGCCACCACCTTGAACTGGCGCTTGAACTTTTCGACAATCTGGCTGTAACCGCTGCCGTGAAAGCATTTGACTAAAAGGGCTCCATCCGGTTTCAGGTGATTTTGCGAAAATTCCAGCGCGAGATCGCACAAATGCTCGATTCGCGCCGCATCCGCCAATGCCACTCCCGACAGGTTGGGCGCCATATCCGAAATTACAAGATCGACTTGCCGCTCTCCGACTAATTCTTCCAGTTGGCCGAGCACGGCTTCCTCGCGGAAGTCGCCCTGAATGAAGTGGACGTCGGCGACCGGTTCCATCGGCAGAAGGTCGAGCGCGATGATCGTGCCGTCGATCCCGCCCTGACGCTCCGCGTCGCGCTGCGACCCTTTTGCCAGTTTGTTGCGCGCGTACTGGCTCCAGCTGCCCGGCGTCGAACCGAGATCGACGATGACCTGCCCCGGCCGGATCAGCTTGTCCTGCTCATCGATTTCCTTCAGCTTGTAGGCGGCGCGGGCGCGATAGCCTTCCCGCTGCGCCATTTTCACGTAGGGATCGTTGATGTGGTCGTGCAGCCACGCCGTATTAAACTTGTTTTTTGCCATTAAACGTTGAACTCTTGCTGCGTCATGTCACGCTTTAGCGGATAATACGCGGTTAATTCGCGCGGCTCCCGCCAGAAAACTGGCAGTTATCCGCGATTCTGTTGTCCTGACGCGCCGCCTGCCGCAGTGTCCCAATCGTGTTCCGCTCCAATTCGCCGAAAGACGGACTGGGGAGCGCAGGTGCCGCCATTTTAGTCGAGTCTCCCACTTCACATGCCCGCCCTCAAAGTCTCTTCCGACCAACGCGCCGAGTTGCGCTCCCAAGCACATGCGCTCAAACCGGTCGTGCTCGTCGGCGCCGAAGGTTTGACCGACGCCGTGCTCGCCGAGATCAAGGTCCACCTCGCCGCTCATCAGCTGATCAAGATCCGCGTGTTCGGCGACGAACGCGAAGAGCGCATCGCGATCTACGAGCAGATCTGCGACAAGCTGAACGCCGCGCCGATCCAGCATATCGGCAAGCTGCTGGTCATCTGGAAGCCCGAAGCCGCCGCGCAACCCGCGATAAAAGGCAAACGCGGCGCACTGCCGAGCGCCCGCGAAGCCGCTGTCGAAGCCAACCCCGGCAAGGGCCGCGCGCCGCGCGTCGTCAAGGTCGTGAAGCCGAGCGAAGTGCCCATGCGCAAGCCGAAGGCGAAAGCCGTGCTGGTGCGCGGCAACGAGCGCGTCACGCAAGGCGGCAACATCAAGCGCGCGAAGAAGCGGCAAACCAGCGCGAAGCGCGCGCATCAGTCGAAATAAGCAGTCGAAATAAGCAGTCGAAATAATCGATTGAAACAGGCAGGCTGATTAACGGTGCGGCGCGAGCCGCACCTTGCCTGCGCTGCGTGCGGCGCCTGCCGCAACCGCCAGCCTTCCTAGCCCGCTACTTTTCCGGACACATCGTCGCGAGCGCCCTGCTGCGCGGCGCCGGCTCCCGTGCCCACGGGCAATTTCCACACGAGCACAATGCCAAGCAGGCTTTCGATCAGGTAGAACACGCTCGAAACGCCGTGCAGCATGCCGAAGCGTGCCGCATAGGCGGAATGCGCGATGTCCGTGCCGGCTTCCAGCGCGGCCACGCGCATCGCGTTCATGAAGGGCTGCAACGCGAAATAACCGACCAGCACACAGACCAGCATGCCGGCCACCAGCCAGCGCAAGCGCCGGTATGCGTTGCCGCCGCGTCGGATCACCACGTTGGCGAGACCGAGCAGCAAAATGCCGCAGACCGCGCCAAGCAGACCTTCAATGCGAAACAGTTGCGCCGCCACCGCGCCCGCCGTCGACCGGTCGAGCGACGTGAACAGCACCGGCGCGACTGCATAGCCGATAGTCAGCAGACTGCCGACCCACACAACTGTCAGCAGACGAAAGATTCGATGCGGCATCAGTGACACCGGAGTCGCCTTCAAACGTAGCTGACCGCGATGATTTCGTACTCGCGCACGCCGCCTGGCGCCTGCACGGACGCGACATCGCCTTCGGACTTGCCGATCAGCGCGCGCGCAATCGGCGAGCTGATGGAGATCAGGCCATGGTCGATGTCCGCTTCGTCGTCGCCGACGATCTGATATTTGACCGATGCGCCCGAGTCCAGGTCTTCCAGTTCGACGGTCGCGCCGAACACCACGCGGCCGTCCGCCTCAACCTGCGACGGGTCGATCACCTGCGCGCCCGCCAGCTTCGATTCGATTTCGGCGATGCGGCCTTCGATAAAGCCCTGCTTCTCTTTTGCGGCATCGTATTCCGCGTTTTCGGACAGATCGCCCTGCGCGCGCGCTTCCGCGATCGAGTTGATCACGGCGGGGCGCTCGACCGATTTCAGCCGCTGCAATTCGTCGCGCAGCATGTCTGCGCCGCGCTTGGTCAATGGAATAGTGCTCATAAACAACTCTCGAAAAAACGCCGGGCCGCTCCAAACCCTCCCGGCCCTTTTTGGGATCTGGCGCTAAAGCGGCAGATGGGAGCGCTTTGGAACAAAAAACGGCCGTAAAAAAAATCACCGCGGTTAAGTGCATTTCGCGGGAGCCGGCGGCCGGAGGAAAACCCGGACCACAGCACCTGCGAAACGCCGCTTAACCGCGGCACTTACATCCTGGACAGGTATTCGAAGCCTTAGTTTAGGCGAGCGTGCAAACCTTGTAAATCATAGACTTCCAGGTCCTTCAGGTAGCGCAAGCCTTCGACCGCCGCGCGCGCGCCCGACATCGTCGTGTAGTACGTGACCTTGTTGGCCTGCGCGCTCATGCGGATCGAACGCGAATCGGCAATCGCCGCGCGCGTTTCGTCGACGGTCGTGAAGACCAGCGCGATCTCGCCGTTCTTGATCATGTCGACGATGTGCGGACGGCCGTCCTTCACCTTGTTGACGACCTTCACCGGCACGCCGGCCGCTTCGATCGCGGCTGCCGTACCCTTGGTGGCGACGATCGGATAACCGAGTTCGTGCAGCATGCGCGCGACTTCGACGGCCTTCGGCTTGTCGGCGTCCATCACCGTCAGCAGCACCGTGCCCGACTCCGGCAGACGCGAGCCCGCCGCGAGCTGCGACTTGAAGAGCGCTTCGCCGAACGTGCGGCCCACGCCCATCACTTCGCCGGTCGAACGCATTTCGGGTCCGAGCACCGGATCGACTGCCGGGAACTTGACGAACGGGAACACCGCTTCCTTCACGCTGAAGTACGGCGGCTCGATTTCCTTCGTCACGCCTTGCTGCGCGAGCTTCTGGCCGACCATTGCTCGCGCCGCGATCTTGGCGAGCGGCAGGCTGGTCGCCTTCGACACGTACGGCACCGTGCGCGAGGCGCGCGGGTTCACTTCCAGCACGTAGATGACGTCTTCTTTCGAGCCGTCCGCCTGCGGCACTTGCTGAATCGCGAACTGCACGTTCATCAGACCGATCACGTTCAGCGCCTTCGCCATCGCGCCGGTCTGGCGCTTGAGCTCAGCCACGGTTTCCTTCGACAGCGAGTACGGCGGCAGAGAGCAAGCGGAGTCGCCCGAGTGCACGCCCGCCTGTTCGATGTGCTCCATCACGCCGCCGATGAACACCGCCTCGCCGTCCGAAATGCAGTCCACGTCGCATTCGATCGCGTCGTTCAGGAAGCGGTCGAGCAGCACCGGCGAATCGTTCGATACCTTCACGGCCTCGCGCATGTAGCGCTCGAGATCGCGCGGTTCGTGGACGATTTCCATCGCGCGGCCGCCCAGCACGTACGACGGACGCACGACGAGCGGATAACCGATTTCGTCGGCGAGCTTCAGCGCTTCGTCTTCGGCGCGCGCGGTGCGGTTCGGCGGCTGACGCAGGCCGAGGTCTTGCAGCAGCTTCTGGAAACGCTCGCGGTCTTCGGCGGCGTCGATCATGTCCGGCGACGTGCCGATGATCGGCACTCCGTTCGCTTCAAGGTCGAGCGCGAGCTTCAGCGGCGTCTGGCCGCCGTATTGCACGATCACGCCGACCGGCTTTTCCTTGTCGACGATTTCGAGCACGTCTTCAAGCGTGAGCGATTCGAAGTACAGACGGTCGGACGTGTCGTAGTCGGTCGAAACGGTTTCAGGGTTGCAGTTGACCATGATCGTTTCGTAGCCGTCTTCGCGCATGGCGAGCGCGGCGTGCACGCAGCAGTAGTCGAACTCGATGCCCTGGCCGATCCGGTTCGGGCCGCCGCCCAGCACCATGATCTTCTTGTTGTTCGTCGGGTTCGCTTCGCACTCTTCCTCGTAGGTCGAGTACATGTACGCGGTTTTCGTCGCGAACTCCGCCGCGCACGTGTCGACGCGCTTGTACACCGGACGCACATTCAACTCGATGCGGCGCGCGCGCACTTCAGCGGGCTTCGCGCCGACGAGCTTCGCGAGACGCCGGTCGGAGAAGCCGCTCTGCTTCAGATACTTGAGCTCTTCCTTCGAAAGGCTCGCGAGCGTGCGGCCGGCCAGCGCCTTTTCCTTCAGCACGACCTGTTCGATCTGCGCGAGGAACCACGGGTCGATAGACGTCTCTTCGAAAATTTCATGCGCCGTCATGCCGATACGGAACGCGTCGCCCACGTACCAGATACGGTCCGGGCCGGCTTCGCCGATTTCGCGGATGATCTCGTCGCGGTTCGTGGTCTTTTCGTCCAGACCGTCGACGCCGACTTCAAGACCGCGCAGCGCCTTCTGGAAGGATTCCTGGAAGGTGCGGCCAATCGCCATGACTTCGCCGACCGACTTCATTTGCGTGGTCAGGCGCGAATCAGCTTCGCGGAATTTCTCGAACGCAAAGCGCGGAATCTTGGTGACGACGTAGTCGATAGTCGGTTCGAACGAAGCCGGCGTCTGGCCGCCGGTGATTTCGTTCTTGAGCTCGTCGAGCGTGTAGCCGACCGCCAGCTTGGCCGCGACCTTGGCGATCGGGAAGCCGGTGGCCTTCGACGCCAACGCCGACGAACGCGACACGCGCGGGTTCATTTCGATCACGATCATCCGGCCGTCTTTCGGATTGATCGAGAACTGCACGTTCGAGCCGCCCGTGTCCACGCCGATTTCGCGCAGCACCGCGAGCGACGCGTTACGCAGCACCTGATATTCCTTGTCGGTGAGCGTTTGCGCCGGCGCGACGGTGATCGAGTCGCCGGTGTGGATGCCCATCGGGTCCAGATTTTCGATCGAGCAGACGATGATGCAGTTGTCCTTCTTGTCGCGGACCACTTCCATCTCGTACTCTTTCCAGCCGAGCAGCGATTCTTCGATCAGCAGCTCGCGCGTGGGCGACAGATCGAGGCCGCGCTTGCAGATCTCTTCGAATTCTTCGCGGTTGTACGCGATGCCGCCGCCCGAGCCGCCGAGCGTGAACGACGGGCGGATCACGACCGGATAGCCGCCGCTGCCGGTTTGTGCCGCGATGTCCGCTTGCACCGACAGCGCTTCTTCCATCGAATGCGCGGTGCCCGACTTGGCCGAACCGAGGCCGATCTTCGTCATCGCGTCTTTGAATTTCTGGCGGTCTTCCGCCTTGTCGATGGCTTCCGGCGACGCGCCGATCAGCTCGACGTTGTACTTCGTGAGCACGCCATGCGCGTGGAGATCGAGCGCGCAGTTCAGCGCGGTCTGGCCGCCCATGGTCGGCAAGATTGCGTCCGGGCGCTCCTTCGCGATGATGCGCTCGACCACTTCCCACGTAATCGGCTCGATGTAGGTCACGTCGGCCGTGTTCGGGTCGGTCATGATCGTCGCCGGATTGCTGTTGACGAGGATGACCTTGTAGCCTTCCTCACGCAGCGCCTTGCATGCCTGCGCGCCCGAGTAATCGAACTCGCACGCCTGGCCGATGATGATCGGACCCGCGCCGATAATGAGAATGCTCTTGATGTCTGTCCGCTTGGGCATAACGCTCTCGCTAATGTATTCCTGAATTCTTTCCGTCGGCGCGCGCCGCGTGGGCGTTGCGCGCGCTTTGCTTCTGGCTGCCTGATTCCGGGCTTGCCGCCGGGCTTGCCGCGGCGTGCGTTCTTACGCCGCCGCGGTCTTGCCGGCCTTCTTCGCGTCCATCAATCCGGTAAAGCGGTCGAACAGATACGCGATGTCGTGCGGGCCCGGCGATGCTTCCGGGTGACCCTGGAAGCAGAAAGCCGGCTTGTCGGAGAGCGCGAAGCCTTGCAGCGTGCCGTCGAAGAGCGACACATGCGTGACGCGGGCATTGGCGGGCAGCGTGTTCGCATCGACAGCAAAACCGTGGTTCTGCGACGTGATGACCACGCGCCCGTCTTCCAGGTCTTTCACCGGATGATTCGCGCCGTGGTGACCGGTCTTCATCTTCACGGTTTTCGCGCCGAGCGCGAGGCCCATGATCTGATGGCCGAGGCAGATGCCGAAGGTCGGAATGCCGCGCTCGATCAGCTCTTTGGTTGCCTTGATCGCGTAGTCGCACGGCTCCGGGTCGCCGGGGCCGTTCGACAGGAAGATGCCGTCCGGATTGAGCGCGAGCGCATCAGCCGCGGTAGCTTGCGCCGGCAGCACGGTGACGTGGCAACCGCGCTCCGCCAGCATGCGAAGGATGTTGTACTTGACGCCGTAATCGAACGCGACGACGCGGTACTTCGGCGCGTTCTGCTTGCCGTAGCCGCTGCCGAGACGCCATTCGGTTTGCGTCCACTCGTAGGTTTCCTTCGTCGACACGACCTTCGCGAGGTCCATGCCCGAGAGGCCCGGGAACGAACGCGCGAGTTCGATGGCCTTTGCTTCGTCGTCCGAACCGGCGAGAATCGCGCCGTTCTGCGCGCCCTTGTCGCGCAGAACGCGGGTCAGCTTGCGGGTGTCGAGGCCGGCGATGGCGACCACGCCTTCGTCCTGCAGATACTGGCTGAGCGTGCGCTCCATGCGGAAGTTCGACGCGAGGACCGGCAGATCGCGAATGATCAGCCCGGCGGCATGGACTTTCGTCGCTTCGACGTCTTCGGCGTTGACGCCGACATTGCCGATGTGCGGATACGTGAGGGTGACGATCTGGCGCGCGTAGCTCGGGTCAGTCAGGATTTCCTGATAGCCGGTGATAGCCGTGTTGAACACGACTTCGCCGATGGTATGCCCGGGGGCGCCGATCGAATAACCACGAAAGACCGTGCCGTCGGCGAGCGCGAGCAGAGCGGGAGAAAATGACGGCAACACGGGAGACTCCTTGGGGGAACACCCTGTTGCCGACCTGCCTATCCGGTTTGCGAGCCGCAGCGAACAGCATCACGGGATGCGCGCGCAGACTCGCTCGCGTACTGCCGTTGACGTCGCAAGGGGCGCACGATGGGTCCATTGTGTGGACGGATCGGCGAGGTGCGGGCCCTTCTTGCTACGCCTGTGGCGCGCGGCGGATGAACGGTATGGGAGAGGTAGGCGCTAGGGTGCGGGTTGATAAGCTCAAACCTTGGAATTATAGCCGGAAACCGCCGTTCTCTCCAAATCCGAGATGGCTGGACGGGGGCGTGGCGGTGCTCGCCCGGCGGGTCAAAGCCTTGCTGCGAGCGGCTTGCGCGGTTGCCGGGCTTATGCGCGGCGGCCGTTTCGGGATAGCGTCAAGACGCCCGGCGGCGGGATCGAAATCGCGGAGGAAAGATTCGCGCATCGTCGCGCCTGGCGCCCGACGGCAGTAGCACGCCCCGGCCGGTAGGCAAGCACCAACTGTCGTACGGCGCACAATGAAAAACGCCGTCACCACAGGGCGACGGCGTCGAAAACTCATTTCATCTCAGATTGCGGCAGGTTGTGCGTCGGTCAAAACCGGATCGGCGCATCAACCAGCATTAACCTGCATCAGTTGCTCTTCTTCGTGCTCTTGCTGCTCTTGCTGGAAGTGGAAGCCGATACCTTCGTCACCTTGCCGGCAGGCGCCGCGGACGCTTTCGACTTGCCGCCCTTCGCCACCGGCTCGGACACCTTCACCACCGCCGCCGAATGTCCGCGCCCTTTCGTCCTCTCGCTGCGCGCTTCGCGCTTCGAGCCGCCGACGCGCGTGCCGATCTTCTGGACGCCGCCACCTTCGACGTCGGTCGCGATGCGCTCCGGCCCCGGTTCGCTCGGGACCGCCCGGCCGACCGGCACGTGCAGCACGACGACCTGGCCGCGCGACACGCTGTCGCGATGCGTCCGGTTCCACGCCTTCAACTGTCCGACGGATACACCGTAGCGCAGCGCGATAGCCGCCATCGACTGATTGCGGCGCACGCGGATCAGCATCTTGCGCGTATCGGGGACGTCCGGCTCCATCGCGAGCACGGCGCTTTCCGCGACGTCCGCGCTGATGTCCTCGTCGTCGTCCGAACCGCGCGGCACGACGATCGTGGAGCCCGGCTTAAGACGCATGCCGACCGGAATCTTGTTCACTTCCATCAGCGTGTCGGCGTCGACACCGATTTTTTGCGCAATCGCCGCGGGCGCCGAACGCTCGGTGACCGTGTACGTGGTCCACGACGACAGCGAACCCGAATACGTTTTCAGATTGCGCTCGAACGCGCTCGCATTGTCGAACGGCAGCAGGATTTGCGGCTGCGTCGCGCCGAGAATGACCGGCTTCCTGAACGACGGGTTCAGCGAGCGGAATTCGTCGAGCGGCAGATTGGCGAGCTTGGCGGCCATGTCCACGTCGATATCGTGCGACGTGGTGACGGTCACGAAATACGGGTGATTCGGAATGGACGGCAGCGCGAGCCCGTACATCTGCGGGTTCATCACGATGTTCTTGACGGCCTGCAGCTTCGGCACGTAGTTGCGCGTCTCGTTCGGCATGCGCAGGCTCAGATAGTCGGTCGGCAAGCCCGCCGCTTCGTTACGCGCGATGGCGCGCTGCACGTTGCCCTCGCCCCAGTTGTACGCCGCGAGCGCGAGCTGCCAGTCGCCGAACATGTCATGCAGACGCGACAGATAGTCGAGCGCGGCGCTGGTCGAAGCCAGCACGTCGCGGCGCTCGTCCTGCCACATGTTCTGCTTGAGGTTGTAGGTGCGGCCGGTGCCCGGCATGAACTGCCACATGCCGGCCGCCTTCGCGACCGACAACGCCTGCGGGCTGTACGCCGACTCGATGAACGGCAGCAACGCGAGCTCGGTCGGCATATGACGCGCCTCGAGCTCCTCGACGATGTGGTACAGGTACTTCTGCGAGCGCTCGGTCATGCGCTGCACGTAATCGGGACGCTGCGCATACCAGTTGACCTGCATGTCGACCAGGTCGGTCTGCAGGTCGGGCATCTGGAAACCACGGCGAATACGGCCCCACAAGTCGGCGTCCGCGCTCGTCAACTGCGTGACTGAGCCTTTGTCGACGTTGATGGTTTCCTTGGCGGTGGCTGTCTTGCGAAGTGCGTCTGCTACGGCTTGCTGACTGGCGGGATTTGTTGCGGTGGTGGGGCTGACCGTCGTTGGTCCCTGGCTCGCGCAGGCGGCGAGCGTCAGGACCAGCAACGCACTAAAGATAAATCGCATGAACGTCTCGGCTTCCACAAGGGCTGGAATTTGCAGCCGATAGTACGAAACCCTAACGTCTACGTCAATTGGAAATTGACGAAAAAATCAAGCAAATCTAAGGCTTGGCGAATTCTTCCGATTCTTCGCTTGAGGAAGACCCCAGGGCCGACCCGGTCACCGGAAGCGGTTCTTCCATTCGCGCATCAGCGTGAACGCTCCAAGCCGGTCCGATACTTTCTCGTGCAACTGCTCCTGCAGGGCTGCCTGGACGGCGGGATTGCCGGCCCGCAGGAAAGGATTCACCGCGCGTTCGTGGGCAATGGTGGTGGGCAGCGTCGGCAGATTGCGGGCTCGCAAGTCGGCCGCCTGGTCGCGCCACGCTTGCAAGTCGGCGTTGCCCGGCTCGCAGGCGAGCGCGAAGCGGATGTTGGAGAGCGTATATTCGTGCGCGCAGTGCACTTGCGTTTCGCCGGGCAACGCGGCGAGCGAGTCGAGCGACGCCAGCATCTGCTGCGGCGTGCCTTCGAACAGCCGGCCGCATCCGCAAGCGAACAGCGTATCGCCGCAAAACACATGAGGCGTGCCGCCGGGATCAGCCGCCTGAAAATAGGCGATGTGGCCGCTCGTATGACCTGGCACGTCCAGCACGCTCAGTTCGAGCGCAGGCGCGGCAATCGTCACCCGATCGCCATTTTCAAGACGCTGCGTGACACGCTCGATCGCTTCACCGGCGGGCCCGTAGACGGGAACGTCCTGGCCGTTCAGCAGATCGGCCACCCCGCCGACGTGGTCTTGATGATGGTGCGTGAGTAAAATAGCGCTCAGCCGCCACCCGCGTTTGGCCAGATAGGCGCGAACCGGAGCGGCCTCGCCCGGATCGACGACTACCGCGTGGTGTCCGTCGGAAACGACCCAGATGTAATTGTCTTCAAACGCCGGGACCGGTACGTACTCGAGCGCATTCATAGGCGACGCATTCTTTGATATGACTGACCGAGCGATTATAGACTGGCCCGCCTGGACGGATTCGCCGCCTGGCCGTTACGTGCTCGAGTGGGAACAGACCCAGCTCGACCGTGTGGTGTCGGACGTGTTCGGCTACCACGCACTGCAACTCGGCCTGCCGCAGCTCGACGCCTTGCGCGAAAATCGCATGCCCTGCCGCGGGCTGGTGCTGGACGCCGCCAGCGGCGCGAGCGCGCCCTACAGCTTCCCGCGCGCGGACGCGCACGCCGGCAACGGAGCGGGCAATCCGACGCACGGCGCGACGCACGGCCCGGCGCGCGGCGCGTTTGCGCCGCTGCCTTCGCCAACGGGGCGCAGTGCCGTCTGGTGCGATCTGCTCGATCTGCCGTTCGAGGCGCAGAGCGTCGACCTGATCGTGATGCCGCACACGCTCGAATTCACGAGCGACCCGCACCGCCTGCTGCGCGAAGCCGAACGCGTGCTGATGCCGGAAGGCCAACTGATCATTCTCGGCTTCAACTCGTTGTCGCTCTGGGGCGCGCGGCAATCGGTCGGCAAGATGACCGGCCGGCCGTTCGTGCCCGCCGCCGTCGATCTGATCGCCTTCACGCGTCTTAAGGACTGGATCAAGCTGCTTGGTTTCGACCTTGAACGCGGGCGCTTCGGCTGCTATCGTCCGCCGCTCGACAGCGACCAGTGGCTCTCCCGCTACGGCTTCATGGAAGCCGCCGGCGACCGCTGGTGGCCGATTTTCGGCGCGACTTACATGATCAAGGCGATCAAGCGCGTGCGCGGCATGCGCCTCGTCGGACCGCTGAAGGTGAAGAAACCCGTCCTCGCCGCGGGCCTCGCGCCCGCCGCCACACCGAATACACGCAACCACACTCAATGACAGCGAACATCATCGACATTTATACGGACGGCGCCTGCAAGGGCAACCCCGGCCCCGGCGGCTGGGGCGCGCTTTTGCGCTTCGGCGATCAGGAAAAAGAGCTGTTCGGCGGCGAAGCGAATACGACCAACAACCGCATGGAGCTGATGGGCGTGATTTCCGCGCTCGAAGCGCTCAAGCGTCCATGCAAGGCCGTCGTGCACACCGATTCGCAGTACGTGCAGAAAGGCATCAGCGAGTGGATTCACGGCTGGAAAAAGAAAGGCTGGGTCACGGCGGCGAAGCAGCCGGTCAAGAACGCGGATTTGTGGAAGCGGCTCGACGCGCTCGTCGCGCAGCACGAAATCGAATGGCGCTGGGTGCGCGGCCATAACGGGCACCCGGAGAACGAGCGCGCCGATCAGCTCGCCAACCGCGGCGTCGCGTCGCTCGCGGAACTATGACGCCAAGCCGCCGGCCCGCGCGTTCTTTTGCTGCTTGTTTGCGGCTGCAACTTCTGAGGCAAAGCTAAAACCGATATGCGTCAACTGATCCTCGATACTGAAACGACCGGCCTGAACGCCCGCACCGGCGACCGCATCCTCGAACTGGGCTGCGTCGAACTGGTGAACCGGCGGCTCACCGGCAACAACCTGCACTTCTACATCAATCCTGAACGGGACAGCGATCCCGGCGCGTTGGCGGTCCACGGCCTGACCACCGAATTCCTCAGCGACAAGCCGAAGTTCGCCGACATCGCCGACCAGATTCGCGACTTTATCCAGGGCGCGGACCTGATCATTCACAACGCGCCCTTCGACATCGGCTTTCTCGACGCCGAATTCGCGTTGCTCGGCCTGCCGCCCGTGAGCACGTATTGCGGCGAGATCATCGACACGCTCGCGCGCGCCAAGCAGATGTTCCCCGGCAAGCGCAATTCGCTCGACGCGCTCTGCGATCGCTTCGGCATCAGTAACGCGCACCGCACGCTGCACGGCGCGCTGCTCGACTCGGAACTGCTCGCCGAGGTTTATCTTGCGATGACGCGCGGCCAGGAAAGCCTCGTCATCGACATGCTCGGCGAATCGCACGCCGGCGGCGAAGCGCATGCGCCGCGCGTGGCGATCGAATCGCTGGATCTCGTGGTGATCGCGGCCAGCGACGACGAGCTCGCCGCGCATCAGGAAGTTCTCGACGGCCTCGACAAGGCGATCAAAGGCACGAGCGTATGGCGTCTCGAACCTGCGCCCGTGTCGGCCGTGTCGGATGAGCAAGCCGCTTAAAAAGTGCTGGACGAGTTCGGCAATGCCTGAGATAATCTCAATCTCTTCGGGTGGTTAGCTCAGCGGTAGAGCACTGCCTTCACACGGCAGGGGTCACTGGTTCGATCCCAGTACTACCCACCAGATTCTTGGTGCGTCGATCACCGAAGACAAAGGGCTCACGTAGAAATGCGTGAGCCCTTTTCCGTTTTGGCGCGCTGTCTTGTCGTTGTATTGGCATCCGGTTTTGCGGCTCCGTAATCGGCCGTGCCGTCAACACCGAAACCTCGTCGATTGCGACGGCAAAACAGCGCTGATATAGTCGGTGTTCGGGCATTCGCCCCGTCTACTTTCTCCACCTCATTGACCACAGGGAGGCGTCACATGTTTGCAGTGCATATGGCCGTCCCTGACATGGTCCCGCGGCGCTCGCGTTTGCCTCTCAGTTGTTTCCTGAGTCGCCGCTGACGGGTCACTGACCTGTCGCCATCCGCGGTGCAGCCGAAGCAGGCGCGCCGCGCAATTCCAGATGGTCCACCGCTCGCTCCGCAGGCTTGTTGCCCGCAGTTTCATTGCCGCAGCTTCATTGCGGTTTAACCGCGTGCTTCGACTATCTCTTCATCCTGCTTTTGACTGGAACCCCGTTGCGCCATGCGCGCCGGGGTTGTCGAAAAATGACCGGAAAAAAACTCGACTTTCGCGGACAAGCCTTTAAGGATGTCCTCGGCTTCACCTTCATTCACTGGGCGAAACAGCCGTGGCGCATCGTCGTCATTGCGGCGCTCGTCATGCTCTCAGCGGTGGCGGACGTGCTGACGCCGATGTTCGCCGGCCACCTCGTCGACGCCATCGCGTCCGGCCCGGCCGCGCGCGGCAGCGCCTGGCACGCGGCCATCACGGCGTTTTGCGTGCTCGGCGCGCTCGGCCTCGGCGCGACCTTGCTGCGGCAAGGCATGTACTTCAACATCATCAAGCTGACGCTGAAGATGATGAGCGAGATCGCCGCCAACGCGTTTCATCGCGTGCAGCGGTTTTCGACCGACTGGCATGCGAACAGCTTCGCGGGCTCTACCGTGCGCAAAATCACGCGCGGCATGTGGGCGCTCGACCTGCTGAACGACACGCTGCTGATCGCACTGTTTCCGTCGCTGATCATGCTGGTTGGCGCGACGCTGCTGCTCGGCTGGCGCTGGCCGATGATGGGCGCGGTGGTCGGCATCGGCTCGCTGATCTACATCACGGTAACGGTCGCGCTGTCGCTCGGCTATGTCGCGCCCGCCGCGCGCCTCGCGAATGCGTGGGACACGCGCATGGGCGGCGCGCTCGCGGACGCGGTGAGCTGCAACGGCGTGGTCAAGGCCTTCGGCGCGGAAGAGCGCGAGGAAGTACTGCTTGCGCGCGTGATCGGCAAATGGCGCGAACGCACGCGGCGCACGTGGATTCGCGGCACGATCAACGGCGGCGTGCAGGGCGCGATGCTGGTGGCGATCCAGACGGCCATCCTAGGCGCCGCTCTGATGCTGTGGCTGCGCGGCGAGGCGAGCGTCGGCGACATCACGTTCGCGCTGACGATGTTCTTCATGCTGCAAGGCTATTTGCGCGACGTGGGCATGCACATTCGCAACTTGCAGCGCTCCGTCAACGACATGGAAGAACTCGTGTCGCTGGAGCGCCAGCCGCTCGGTATCGAAGATCGGCCGGGCGCCGGTCCGATCGCAATTGGCAAAGGCGAGATCCGCTTCGAGCACGTCACCTTCCACTATGGGGCGAACGCCACGCCGCTGTACCGCGACTTCTCCGTGCGCATTGCGCCTGGCGAACGCGTCGGGCTGGTCGGCCATTCGGGCTCGGGCAAGACGACCTTTATCAAGCTGATCCAGCGCCTTTACGACGTTTCGGAAGGCCGCATCACGATCGACGGTCAGGACATCGCGCAGGTCAGGCAGGCGTCGTTGCGCAGCCAGATTGCGATCGTGCAGCAGGAGCCGGTGCTGTTTCATCGCTCGCTCGCGGAGAACATCGCCTATGCGCGTCCGGACGCGAGCCGCGCCGACATCGAGCGAGCCGCGCGGCTTGCGAACGCGCACGACTTCATCAGCGCGTTGCCCGGCGGTTATGACACGCTGGTCGGCGAGCGCGGCATCAAGCTGTCGGGCGGCGAGCGTCAGCGTGTGGCAATCGCGCGCGCGTTTCTCGCCGACGCCCGCATTCTGATTCTCGACGAAGCGACGTCGAGCCTCGACAGCGAAAGCGAAGTACTGATCCAGCAGGCGATGGAGCGGCTGATGCTCGGCCGCACGACGCTCGTGGTCGCGCACCGCCTGTCGACCGTGCGCGCACTCGACCGGTTGCTCGTGCTCGACAAGGGCAAGGTGATCGAAGAAGGCAGCCACGAAACGCTGATCGGTCTCGAGAACGGCCTGTACCGGCGGCTCTTCGAGCGGCAGGCACTGGAGTTGATCAAAGGCTTGAGCGAACCGCCCGTCCCCGTCCGCCAGGAAACGGCGCGCATGCGCAGTTCGACGACTGACGATTCGAGCCTGCTGGTCGGCAAGTAAGAACGCCGACGATGACGCGCGTCACACGGAAATGCCTTTATTCAAAGCCTATTCCGTTGACGCGCCGCCGGCTTACACCACGCCCGCAGGCAAGCCGATGCCGCGCGCCATGCCGGTCGCGGCGAACACCATCAGCACCAGCAGGACAGTCTGTATCACGCTCAAGTGCGCGTAGCGGCGTGCGTTGTGCAGGTCCGGCGCCTCGCCCTTTCGTATCGACGCGCGCCAGCGCATCAAGGCGAGCATCGACGGAACTTCAAGCAGGATGATGATGACGAGCAGCGTCATCTTGAGGTGAAAGAGCGGCTCGTGGAGATAGTAGTCGGCGCCCTTCTCGTAAGAACCGAAAACGCGCATCAGCCCCGTCACGATCAGCACCAGCGCGGACAGGCCCCACCGCGTGTCGGCCCGGAACACGGAGCGCAGCGCGGCCGGCACCGCCGCGCGACGCAGCGACCACGTGCGCCGCAGGATCGACGCAAGCGCGAAGCCATAAGCAAGCAGATGAAGAGCGGCAAGTAACCAGCGAACCAGCATAGCGACTCCTGCTAACGACACGGCACATCGTTGTTATCGCTCGCCCGCCGTCAAGCGCGGGCGGCGTCCTGGTTTCATTATCGACCACGGCTTACTTTACAACGCGCTCGTCCGTCATGGCATGTGAGCGACGGCACACAGCGCGCTTCAGATTCAGACTTGCCGCAACGTGCTGTCGAGCGCGCGTGCCGCGACGCGATCGCCTTCGGTCGTCAACGCGGCGCGAAACACGGTCTGCCGGTTGTGACCCGCGGCCGCAGGCGAATCCCACAGCAATTCGATTTTCGGACGACGGCCAAACGCGGCCCGCGCAAGCGACGGCGCGCCGCTCGCGCGCGGCGCAGACGACGTCACCGCATCGCCTGCGGCATGCAGCGCGATCACCGGCGTGGGCGGCGCCGCAGACCGCGTGCCCGCACCGTCGGCCCAGCGCACCGAGAGCTCGCGCGCGTCGTACTGCCCCACCTTGCGACGCTCGGCCCATACGCTCACCGTGCGTGTCAGCGGGTCAAGAGACACCGCATAGCGTCCGATCGCAAAGCGTCGCGCGGCGATGTTGGTGCGCCAGAGCGGCCGCGGCCGGCAGATCCACAGAACCGCCGCGTAGAGCGCCGGTGCGACCAGCAGCCAGCCGTTGGTCGCGGCCACGGTTTGCGCGGCGCGGCGCCAGCCGGCGCTCATCGCAAACGCGCTGACTACCCAGACCGCAAACAGAAACCCGAGGAACGCAAAGAGACGCAGCGCTTGCCGCAGCCATTGCGGCAGCGGATGGAACGGACGCTCGGCCACGGCGCGCGCGCCCGGCAAGAAGATCAGCAGGAACAGGAAGACGAGGTTGACGCACGCCCACGGCGACGACGCCATCGCCGATAGCGACGTCGTCAGATCCATCGCCGACATGGAAAACAGCCAGCGGGCGAGAAGCACGAGACCGATGGCGCGCAGCGCGAAAATCGTTCCGGCGCCGGGCGCGGCATTCGCTCGCGTCTCTTTCGTTCTCGCCAAGGCATCCTCCTGTCGTCGGCGGCGCCGCAGCCAAATTTGCGGCACGGCCATTATAGGGATATTACGAAAGGCGGCTGCTGCGGCGGTCGCGAAACACCCGCTTTGCATCGCGAAACGCGAAAAAACGCGGCGCGCATGCAACAACGCCCCGCGAGCGCGTGGCACGCGGGGCGTTGCGGGTGGCCGGCGAAGCGCTGTAACACGCTTGATCCGCCGAACCGGTTTGCTTCGACCGGCAGCTTCCGGTCTGGTTGCCGTTTAGTTTGCGTTAACTTCGCGCAGCACCGTGCGGTGCTTGCGACGCAGCAGTTCTTCGTACGTCGCGACGTAGTTCTGCGCCATCACCTTCGACGAGAAACGCGCTTCGAACGACTTGCGCACCGTTTCGCGCGACAGCGTGTGCAGACGCTTGACCGCCGCGACCGCGCTGATTTCGTCTTCGACGACGAAGCCCGACACGCCGTTGTCGATCACTTCCGGCACCGAACCGCGGTTAAACGCGATCACCGGCGTGCCGCAAGCCATTGCTTCGATCATCACGAGACCGAAGGGCTCCGGCCAGTCGATCGGGAACACCAGTGCATGCGCGTTGCCGAGGAACTCACGCTTTTCGGCTTCGCCGATTTCGCCGATGTATTCGACGTGCGGGAGCGCCATCAGCGGCTTGATCACTTCTTCGTAATAGGCACGATCGGCCTTGTCGATCTTGGCCGCGACCTTGAGCTTCATGCCTGCCTGGCCGGCGATACGGATCGCACGGTCAAGACCCTTCTCCGGCGAGACGCGGCCGAGGAATGCGAGGTAGCCGGGCTCGACGTTCTTGATCGGCGTGAGCACGTTTTCCGGCAGACCGTGATAGACGGTTTGCAGCCAGTTTGCCTGCGGCAGCGGAATGCGCTGGTTGTCCGAGATCGAGACGACCGGCACGTCATTGAACGTGTTGAAGATCGGCTGAAGTTCCGGCAGATCGAGACGGCCGTGCAGCGTGGTCACGAACGGCACCGGCTGGCGCGCGAACAGCGAGAACGGGTAGTAGTCGATGTGGAAATGCAGCACATCGAATTCTTCCGCGCGGCGGCGTACTTCTTCGAGCAGCAGCATGTGCGGCGCCATCACGTCGCGGATGGTCGGGTCGAGGCGCAGTGCTTGCGGCCAGAAGGCTTCGAGCTTTGCCGAGGTTTGCGAATCGCCGCTCGCAAAGAGCGTGACGTCGTGGCCCTGCTCGACCAGCGCTTCGGTCAGATAAGACACCACACGTTCCGTACCACCGTACAGCTTGGGAGGAACCGCCTCGTGCAACGGAGCGATTTGAGCGATTCGCATATGAAGAACTCCTCGTAAAAAACCGGCAAAAGTACTGCGTTTGGTAAAAGCGACTCGCTTGCTCGCCAGGGCAGTCGGGCCGGATACGCCGGCGCGGGCCTATTCTCTCGAGATAGCCTGCGAAGGATCGCTTCAGTTTAAATAGCCCGGACGACGGTCGCCGTCCATGCCTGTGCGGTAAACGCACAGACGTGCCCGACGTTGACAAACTGTCAGAAATTTCGGCAGGGCCTACAGCGCATGCATTATCAATGCCGGGATTCTCGCTGCACCACAACATTTCAAAGACTTTACTTTGTTACAGCAGCGATACACTTTGCAAACCCTTGTTTTGCAAGGCAGTTCTACAGTAACGACTGGCTTGCTGCTGTGCCGTCGTGCATGCTTGCCCCGGCTCGACGGTCGTGCTTTGTAAGTTCTTGCACAAGCGTACCGGCACCCGTTGAAGAGAATTCAGCGCCGGGCTGAATGCAATTTGTAATTATATCCCGAAATATTCCGCGATCCGCGTGAACCACTGCCGCCGCAGTCAGTCGAGCAAGAGGTAGATCGCGGACGTCCATCGCGACATCAATCGCGCCAAAAGCCCGGATACACAGGGCGCAATCGTCTTTGCATGTTTACAATGCGAAGCATTGGCTTCGCCGCGATGCTTTTTCGCGTGGCCCATGGCTTGCATGCACACCTCCGAACCACACCGACCTCTCGATCAATTGGAACATTTGACCATCGCCCAGCGCAACGCCGAAAACGCAAAGCTCGCGAGCTATGCGCACAGGCCGCTTGCGTTCCTTTTCCGTTTTATCCGCCGCCATCCGCTCGCTCATACGATCGTGCTGTGCAGCGTGGTAGCGGCCGTGGGCTGTGCGCTCGCTTCGCAGTACGCGATCAAACATCTTATCGACGTGCTCGGCACCGGCCGGCATCATCCGGGGCCGCTGTGGGGTGCGTTCGCGATCCTCGTCGGACTGATCGCGGCGGATAACCTGCTGTGGCGGGTCGGCGGCTGGGTCGCGGCGCATACGTTCGTCGCCGTGACCGGCGACTTGCGGCGCGACCTCTTCCAGTATCTGAGCGGACATTCGCCGACCTACTACGCCGAGAAGCAGCCCGGCATGCTGGCAAGCCGGATCACCGCGACCTCGAACGCCGTCTACACCGCCGAAAACACCACGGCGTGGAACGTTCTGCCGCCGTGCATCGCCGTGCTCGGCGCGATCTTCATGATCATCGCGGTGAACCCGCTGATGGCGGGCGGCCTGATGCTGTGCTCGGCGATCCTGTCGGTGGTGCTGTACAAGCTCGCCGGCCGCGGCTCGGTGCGCCATCACCATTTCGCGACCAGAGCGGCCTCGGTGGACGGCGAGCTCGTCGACGTCATCAGCAACATGGGCCTCGTGCGCGCGTTCGGCATGACGTTTCGCGAGCAGCAGCGTTTCGGCGCGACGGTCAAGGCCGAGATGGACGCGCGTCAGCAGAGCCTGCTGTATCTCGAGAAGCTGCGCCTGCTGCACGCGGTGATCACCGCGCTGCTGTCGGCGGGTCTGCTCGGCTGGGCGCTGCTGTTGTGGGATCAAGGCAAGGCGACTTCGGGCGACATCGTGCTCGTCAGCTCGCTCGGGTTCACGATTCTGCACGGCACGCGCGATCTCGCGGTCGCACTGGTGGACGTCACGCAGCACGTCGCGCGACTCGCCGAAGCCGTGCGCACGCTGCTCGAGCCGCACGGCATGCCCGATCGCGACGGCGCCACCGAACTCGTGCCGCAAGGCGGGCGCGTCGACTTCGAAAGCGTGACGTTCGCGTATCCGCGCCGCCGGCCGATCCTCGATCATTTCGATCTGCATATCGAACCGGGTCAGCGCGTCGGGCTGATCGGCAAGTCGGGCGCGGGCAAATCGACGGTGCTCGCCCTGCTCCAGCGTTTCTACGAGACGCAAGGCGGCGCGATCAAGATCGACGGGCAGGACATCGCCACGATCACGCAAGACAGCCTGCGCCACACCATCGCGCTCGTGCCGCAGGATATTTCGCTGTTCCATCGCACGGTGTACGAGAACATTGCGTATGGCCGCCCCGAAGCGAGCCGCGACGAAGTGCTGGCGGCGGCGCGCGAGGCGCGCTGCACGGACTTCATCGAGGCGATGCCGGAAGGGTTCGACACGATCGTCGGCGACCGCGGCGTGAAGCTGTCGGGCGGACAGCGTCAGCGCATCGCGATCGCACGCGCGATCCTGAAGAACGCGCCGATCCTGCTGCTCGACGAAGCCACCTCGGCGCTGGATAGCGCCTCCGAAGAAGCGATCCAGAAGGCGCTCGACCGGCTGATGGTCGGCCGCACGGTGATCGCGATCGCGCACCGCCTGTCGACGCTGCATAACTTCGACCGCATCATCGTGATGAGCGCGGGCAAGGTCATCGACGACGGCAGTCCCGAAGAGCTGCGCCAGCGCCCCGGCCTCTATCGCGATCTGCTTTCGAAGCAATACGGCAAGGGCACGACGCTGCATGTGGGCGGCAAGAAGGTCGATGAACAGCATGTGATCTGAGGCGCGCGCCGCATTGCGCCACATCGCATTAAGCGCAGTCACTCACCAACAGAAAAGCCGCTAAAAAGCGGCTTTTCTGCTTTGTGGGCCGGGCTTTACGAGCTCGCTACCGCATCGTCATTGCGAGTGCTGCGCGTCGCGTCCCGCCGCTAGCTCGCCACAATCTCGCGCGCGGTTTTTTTCCCCACTCGGGCGCGCGGCCGTGCGCTTGCGGTGCGTGCTGCACCATTGGCGCTCTGCAAATCGCGCATGAAGTTGTCGCGCCACACCGAGACATTGTTCTCGCGCAGTTGCGCCATCATGTCGCGATGACGCGCCTGGCGCTCCGCGAGCGGCATCTCGAGCGCCGTCGCGAGCGCGTCCGCCATGCCGTCGATATCGACAGGATTCACGATCAGCGCGCCGTCCAGTTCCTGCGCGGCGCCGGCAAAGCGCGACAGCACGAGCACGCCCGGATTCTCCGGGTCCTGCGCCGATACGTATTCCTTCGCGACGAGGTTCATGCCGTCGCGCAGAGGCGTCACGTAGCCGACGTGCGCGGTGCGAAACAGCGCGGCAAGCACCGAGCGCTCATATTGTTTGTGGATGTAGAGAATCGGCGTCCAGTCGAGTTCGGCGAAACGTCCGTTGATGCGGCCCGACTCCCCTTCCAGTTGCAGACGGATGTCCTGATACGCGTGCATGTCGGCGCGCGTGGGCGGCGCGATCTGCAGGAACGACACCTTGTTGCGCTGCGCCGCCGCGTGTTCCAGCAGACGCTCGAAGGCGCGGAACCTCTCGACGAGTCCCTTCGAATAATCGAGGCGATCGACGCTCATGATGAGCTTGCGCGAATGCAGCGTCGCTTTCATCGTGCGCACCGGCTTGCCGCGCTCGCCCGCTTTCGCGAGTTCGGCGATCTCGTCCGGATAGACGCCGATCGGGTAAGCGGCGGCGCGCAGCGTGCGGCCAAACGCATGAATCGAGAGCTGGCCGTCGGACGACGCGTCGACCGTGCCGTTCGCCTCGTTGACGATGTAATCGCAGAACGCGCGCAAATCCGGCGCCGTCTGGAAACCGAGCAGATCGAACGAACACAGCGCTTGCACGAGTTCGCGATGCGGCGGCACGGCGAGCAGCACTTGCGAAGCGGGAAACGGAATGTGCAGGAAAAAGCCGATGCGGTTCTTCACGCCCGCCGCGCGCAGCGCCTCCGCAAACGGGATCAGGTGATAGTCGTGGACCCAGATCACGTCGTCGTCGCGCAAGAGCGGCACGAGTTGTTGGGCGAGCCATGCATTCACGCGGCAGTAGCCGCCGAAATCGTGCCGGTCGTATTGCACCAGATCGGCCCGATAGTGGAAAGCCGGCCACAGCGTGGCGTTCGAGAAGCCGCGGTAGTACTGGTCGTAATCGCGGCGCATCAGCGCGATGGTCGCGAAGGTCACCGGACCGCGCTCTTCGAGCTTGATCTGGGGCTGGCCGGAGCTCAGCACCTCGCCGCTCCAGCCGAACCACATGCCGCCCGTTTCCTTCAGCGCGTCGTACACGCCGACCGCGAGACCGCCCGCCGCCGGGCCGCCCTCCGAGATCGGCGCGACCCGGTTCGAAACGATAATGAGTCGGCTCATGAAGCGCTGTCCCCGATGTAATACGTTGTTGTCGCGCTATGTCGTGCGCGTTGTATGCGTTGCAGCGCGCGCGATGCGAGCGTCATGCGCCACGCGCGGCCGCGACCACTGTCGCGAGCCAGTCGAGCAGCGCGGTCACCGACTCCACGCGCGCTTGCGCCGTCGTGTCGCCCGCGCCGACCTTGATCGACAGTCCGTTGCGTTCGTTGACGACCGCGAAGCCTTTCTCGTCGGTGAGATCGTCGCCGGCAAAAAGCGGCTTGCGTCCGACAAACGGCGGCTCGTCGAGGAACGCACGCAGCGCGCGGCCTTTGTCCACATCCTTCGGCTTGATTTCGTAGACCATCTTGCCCGGCTGCAGCACATACGAGTTCGGGTAATCCGCGACCAGCCGCTCCGTCGCCTCGCGCGCAGCGGTCTCGCGATCGGGCGCGTTGCGATAGTGCAGCGCGAGCGCCGCGCCCTTGATCTCGAGCAGCATGCCGGGGTTCGCGTTGACGACTTCGGCGAGCACCTGCTCCATGCGCAAGAGCCGCTCGTCGTGAAAGCCGATGCGCTGCGTGTCGCCGTTCGCGTCGCGCCGCTCGGCGCCGTGCAAACCGGCAATCGGCAGATCGGGCATGCCGAGAAAAGCGTCGATGCTGTCGATACCACGCCCCGACACCACGGCGACCGCGCCGTTCGTCAAACGTCGCAGTTCGCCAAGCAGTTCAATGACGCGAGGTTGCACCTGCACGCCATCCGGCGTGGGCGCGAGTTCGACGAGCGTGCCGTCGAAATCGAAGAAAAACGCGGTCTCGCTCGGAGACAGGGAAGCCGGAAGTGCTTGCATCGGGTTAATTTGCCTTTCGGCCTTGTGCAGCCGGAAAAGTGTGCGCATCTTACCGCGCATCCATCAATTTTTCGAGAAACCAGGCCGCGCGGCAAGCGTGAAAGCCAGGTGCGACGGCGCGACCTTCCCGCGCCCGGTGGAATTGCATTCAAAACGGAAACGATCCGGCTTCAGCGCGCTTTCAGCCATGTGCGTCAAATTGCCTCGCAAGCCGTGCGCCCGTGGGCTGCGAGCGACGCCTTCCGTCATTTTGCGATACAGTCGCAGCCACACGAGACTTTGGCGTTACGACGATTTTTGTCCATGATCGCGAACCGTCCGCCTCGACCTGCGCACGGCGGAGTGCGAGCTAGCGCGGGGCGCGCGGCGGCAATGCGCCGCTCTACAATCGAGTCATTGATACCTGCTTTGTTCCCGATCATCTCACTGCGACGGCTGCAACCTGCTCACGCGTCATCGCGTCGCGGCGGCCGCGCGCGTGGATCGATGTCGACGCTCGGAGCGTGCGCGCTCGTCGCCATGATCGCGCTTGCCGGTTGCACCAATCGCGCGGAGCCGTGGCATTTGACGAACGTGAGCGGCCATTTGCCGGACCTCGATTTTTCGCTGACGGGCGACGACGGTCGGCCCGTCACCGGCGCGTCGTTCAAAGGCCGCACATCGCTCGTCTATTTCGGCTACACGCATTGCCCGGACGTCTGCCCCGAAACGATGGGACGGCTGATGCAGGTGCTCGACAAACTCGGCCCCGACGCGCAGAAGGTGCGCATCCTGTTCGTCACCGTCGATCCGGCGCGCGACACACCGCAAGCCCTGCACGACTATGTCGGCGCATTCGACTCGAAGCATGCCGAAGGGCTGACCGGCACCGACCGCCAGATCGAGTCGCTCGCGAAGCGCTACCGCGTTGCTTATCAGATGGAAAAGCGCGACCCGAACGGCAGCTATGAAGTCACGCACAGTTCCGCCGTCTATGTATTCGACGCAGAAGGCCGCGCGCGCCTGCTCGCGACCGATAACGACACGCCCGATGCGATCGCCCAAGACTTGCGACGCATCGTCGATCAACGCTCCTGACCTTCAGCCATGACAAAGATCAACCACGTCACGCACGTCATCCGTAAAACCAGAACGCTGTCCGCTGTTGCCGGCGCCCTCGCCCTTTCGCTCGCCTTCGCGAGCGCCGCCCACGCCGCCGGCGCGCAAGCGATCACCGCCAAAGACGCATGGGTGCGCTGGCTGCCGAACAATCTGCCGGCGGCCGGCTACGTGACGCTCGTCAATGCGGGCGACAAGCCGCTCGATCTCGTCGATATTTCGAGCAGCGATTACGGCGACGCGATGCTGCATCAAACGGTCTCGAACGGTTCGTCGCAGAAGATGGTGATGGTCGACAAGCTCACGGTGCCCGCGCACGGACAGGTCGCGATCGCGCCCGGCGGCTATCACGTGATGCTCGAAGACGCGAAGCACAAGATCGCGCCGGGCGACACCGTGCACCTGAAGCTGAAGTTCTCCGACGGCGCGACGCTCGATACGCCCTTCGCGGTCAAGTCGCCCGCGCAAACGAAGTAAGCGGAGCGATTCGCGGCAATGGACCTGCTGTACTGGCTCGATCCCTGGGAATTTTCGCCGACGGTCGTCGTCGCTCTGCTGCTGCCCGCCGTCCTGTTCGTGCGCGGCGCGCGCAAGGCGAAGGTGTCGGTGGCGCGGCACATTTCCTTCTGGTTCGGGCTCGTGGCGTTGTACGTCGCGTTGCACACGCGGCTCGACTATTTCTTCGAGCATGAGTTTTTCATGCATCGCGCGCAGCATCTGGTGCTGCATCATCTCGGACCGTTCTTTATCGCGCTGTCGTATCCGGGCGCGGCATTGCGCGCCGGCATTCCGTTCGGCTGGCGCCAGCGTTTCGTGCGGCCCGCGCTCGCCATGCCGTTCGTGCGCAAGCTGATCGACGTCGTGATGCATCCGGTCGTCGCGGTGACGTTGTTCGTCGGACTGATCTACTTCTGGCTGATGTCGCCGATCCATTTTGTCGCGATGCTCGACTGGCGGCTTTATCGCGTGATGAACTGGAGCATGGTGATCGACGGCCTGCTGTTCTGGTGGCTCGTGCTCGATCCGCGTCCCGCGCCGCCCGCGCGTTTGTCGCCCGGCAAGCGCGTGCTGGTGGTGATTGCCGCGATTCCGCCGCAGATCGTCCTCGGCGCGTTCATCTTCTTCACGCCGCGCGAGCTGTATCCGATCTATTCGATCTGCGGCCGCGCGTTCACCTGGCTTAGTCCGATGCGCGATCAACAGATCGGCGGCCTGCTGCTGTGGATCCCCGGCTCGATGATGAGCGTGATCGGCGCGCTGGTGGCGTTGCGCCACTGGATGCATCTGTCGGCTCGCGGACGCGTGCGCGGTGAACGGCGTGCGGTGGTGGTGGCCAATGCGAGCAGGCCGACGAGCGGCACACTCACCGCGAAGGCGGCTTCGACGAGCGACGCGGGGCAGCGTTGAGGCGGGGCTATAATGCGCTGCCGTGGTCGGCTTTGCTGCTGATGCGCGGCTAACGCACGGCTTGCGCCTTGCTCGCGGCTTGCGCGGTCTTACTTATCCCACGCCGCTCAGGCGTGCGCTCATCGCAGCCGAGTCTCCATCACGCCGAGCGCATCCACACGTGCGGAATGCCGTCTTCCTCGTGAATTTCTGACACCGGCTCGAAACCAAACGCGCCATAGAAACCTTGCAGATGGGCCTGCGCATGCAGGCGAATCGGCGTGCCGGGCCACTGCTTGCGAATATGCGCGATCGCACGATCCAGCATCGCGTTGCCAAGACCGATGCCGCGAAATGCCGCGGTCGTCAGCACACGGCCGATGCGAATATCGGCGTCGTCGGCATCGGGCAGAAGCACACGCAGATAGCCGGCGAGCGGCGGACGCGCGGCACCCGTGAGCGCTTGCGCGGACGCAACCGCAGCCGTACCGAACGCGAGCAGGTGCCACGCGTCGAGATCGAGTCCGTCGATATCGCCATACAGGCAGTTCTGCTCGATCACGAAGACAGCGCTACGCGCGGCGAGCATCGCGTAGACCTCCGCGCTCGTCAGTTCGTCGAACGCTTTCCAGCGCCAGTCGAGTGCCGCGACGCGGGCGGCGGCAGTGTGCTGCGGTTCAGTCATGAGAGCTTTGCTAAAAGAAAAAGGTGCGCCGTTTGATGGTGCGGCGTGATGACCGCATTAGAGCGGCGACCGCGCAATTATGCCGCGCGCGGCGGTGTGCAACCAATGGCAACGAAGCGCAACCCATCGAAGATACTCACGCCTCGCGCGCGGCCCGCGCCTTCGACGCCTGTTTGTGGCTGTACATCGCGGCATCGGCAGCGGACAGCAATTCGGCGATGGAACCGTGCCGCGCCGCGTCGTACTCGATCTGGCCCACGCTGAAGCGAATGCTGTAACCGCGTTGCGCCTGCGCATTGCGCTCGTCGAGTGAAAGCGTGAGCCGCTCGGTCACTTCCTGGGTGGCGGCGGCGTCCGTGTCGCTGAGCAGGACGACGAACTCGTCGCCGCCCAGCCGCCCGATCACGTCGCTCTCGCGGAGCGTGCCGCGCAGCACGTCGGCAAAAGTCTTCAGCGCGCGATCGCCTTCCGCGTGACCGAACGTGTCGTTGATCTGCTTGAAATCGTTGAGATCGAAGAACAGCAGCGACGCGGGCCTATCGAGCCGCTTGCAGACATTCAGCGCATGCTGCGCGAGCGCGGAAAAACCACGCCGGTTCGATAGCAATGTCAGGTCGTCCAGCGTGGCGAGTTGCACGGCCGCGAGTTCCTGCTCGGCCATGCGTGCGAGATCGCGCAGCAGTTCGCGCTCTTCGTCGTCGAGCTCGCGCGGCTTCACGTCGATCAGGCATAGCGTGCCGAGCCTGCTGCCGTTCGGCACGGTCAGCGGACAGCCGGCATAGAAGCGAATATTCGGCGCCTCGGTCACGAGCGGATTGTCGTGGAAGCGCTCGTCGGCGAGCGTGTCGGGCACGGCGAGGATGTCATCGTCGAGGATCGCATGCGCGCAGAAAGAGACGTCGCGCGAAGTCTCGCTCGCTGTCAAACCGATACACGACTTGAACCATTGCCGGTTCGCGTCCACGAGACTGACGAGCGCGATCGGCACGCCGAACAGACGCTTCGCGAGCCGGGTGAGGCGGTCGAAGCGCTCTTCGGGCGGCGTGTCGAGAATATGCAGTGCGCGTAGCGTGTCGAGCCGCGTGCTTTCGTTGCTGGGAATCGGTGGTGTATGCATGGCGTGTCCCCTGGGACCATCTTGCGCAAGGCAGTGGCAATGCGGGCAATCCGGGCTGTGTCAATCGTGCGATTTTGCGCATCTGGACAAGTTCCCGGAAGCGTCGTCGTGACTCGTCGTCGTTACTCGTCGTCGAGTATAGGTTGTGCGGCCCCGCCCGAGGCATTCGACAAGGTTGCCCGGCCCGCATAGATGCAGCGCGCCGACCACCACCAGCGTTCGTTGCGCTTGCGGCAACAGGTCGCGCACGCGCTGCGCCCACAGGCGATTGCGCGCATCGAGAATCGCGTGACGGATTGCGGGCAACGTGAAGATCGGCGATTCATCGGCGATCCGAGCCACCGCCGGCAGATCTCCTTCGAGCCATGCAGCATGCATGCGCTCGAGCGTGCGCTGCGGCTCGCCGGTATCGGACATCAGCAGCGAGAGCGCGGCGGCGACGGTGTCGAGCGGAATGGACTCGAGCGCGTCGGCGACCTCGCTCGCCGTCTCCAGATACCGATACGGTTTGCCATGCGCATTCGCCCACCGCAGCATGCGCGGCTCGACGCCGTCGACAAGCTGCTGGAAAAGTGTCGGCGCAACGATCAGCGTGGCCCACGGACGAAGCTCCGCGAGCGGCGCCAACGGACCTTCCGTGGGCCAGGCGGCTTGCAGACGAGTCCAGGTGTCGACGGAAACGAGCGATTGCAGAACTTGTGCGCCGGCTTGTGTATCGGCTTTGAGGAACGGCAGGATCGTCGGCGGATCGGATTCAAAGACCAGCGTTTCGGCCCAGTCATAGGCTTCTTCGATCCAGGGCGGCGTTCTGCGGCTCGACGCGGGAAAGAGATGCATGGAGCCAAGCAGGCGCACGTTAGTGCCGGGGATGTGTAGATACATGCGCGTTGATGACGAGGACGAAACCTGCATTGTGCGCCAGATCGCGCGCGTGTCGCGTAGCCGGCGATGCGCATCGCAATCAACACGCAAGGCAAAGAGATTGTGAACGCGCAAAAAAGAAAAGCCCCGACATGGCGGGGCTTTTCTGCACTTCAACTACTGGAGGCGCGAGCCGGAGTCGAACCGGCCTAAACGGCTTTGCAGGCCGCTGCATAACCGCTTTGCTATCGCGCCGCAAGCGGATCGGAATCTAGCTGCAGATTCGCTGATTTGTCTCGTGGACAAACTTCAAGTCCACCAAACAAAAAGGGAAGCGTTGCTTCCCCTGATGTATGGAGCGGGAGACGAGGCTCGAACTCGCGACCTCAACCTTGGCAAGGTTGCGCTCTACCAACTGAGCTACTCCCGCATTGCACTGCTTCGCAACGCCTTGCACTCTTACTTCGCAAAACTTAATTCGCCAAACCTACAACGCGCTGCTTCAAAAATCTGGAGCGGGAGACGAGGCTCGAACTCGCGACCTCAACCTTGGCAAGGTTGCGCTCTACCAACTGAGCTACTCCCGCGTATTGACTGCTTACTGCTGCGTACTACGCTCTACTGCACCCGATGTTTGAAACCGCGCGCATCGGAGAAACGAGATTATGGAGAAACGACCGAAACGTGTCAACCCCTTTAGCGAATCTCTTTAACTGAACAGATTTCACTCACGACGTGGCCGCGTCTCTCCGTCTGTCGCCGGCATGCGACCGACATGCAACCGCCACGCAAGCGAGCGAACGCACTCAGACGGCCCCGCCCCGCTCGCGAATTTGCGGCCACGCGAGCTTCATGTAATAGAGCATCGACCAGATGGTCAGGAAGGCCGCGAGATAGATGAGCCACAGGCCCCACGTGCGCGTGTCGATCGCCACGCCGCCGCCGAACGGCAACACGCCGTTGAACAGCAGCATCGGAATCGCGACCATCTGGCAAGCGGTCTTGAACTTGCCGAGCGAATTCACGGCGACGCTCTTCGACGCGCCGATCTGCGCCATCCATTCGCGCAGCGCCGAAATGGCGATCTCCCGCCCGACGATCACGAGCGCAATCGCCGAGTCGATTCGCGCGAGCTGCACGAGCACGAGCAACGCGGCGGTCACCATCAGCTTGTCGGCGACCGGATCGAGAAACGCGCCGAACGCCGACGTCTGATTCCACTTGCGCGCGAGGTAGCCGTCGAACCAGTCGGTCAGCGCGGCCAGCACGAAGATGGTCGCCGCCGCGAGATTGCGGTGCGCGGGGCTCATCATCATGTCGGGCAAATAAAACACGCCGACGACGAGCGGAATGAGAACGATCCGCAGCCAGGTCAGGAAAATCGGGAAATTGAACGGCATGGGCAGGCGCAGCGTCTGACGGGAGAGTTGCAATTGTGCCGTGTCACCGTGCCTGCCACAAGCAAAGCGGCCCGGAAGCGAGGCGTCGGCGCCGGGAATCGGCGCCAGGCTCGCGGGCGGCGTCCGCGCGCGTTTCGCAAGACGTAGCCGCTTCGTAGCCGCTTCGCAGCCACTTTCCAGTCGAACGACGCCATCCAGCGCGCACAGCCAATCAGTGCAATTGCCGATAGATCTGCTCGGCGAGCGCCTGCGAAATGCCCTCGACGCTCGCCAGGTCCTCGACGCTCGCCGCGACCACGCCGCGCAATCCTCCAAAGCGCGCCAGCAGCCGCTGACGCCGTTTCGCGCCCACGCCCTCGAGTTCTTCGAGCCGCGACGTCTGGCGCGTCTTGCCGCGCTTCGCGCGCATTCCGGTGATGGCGAAGCGGTGCGCTTCGTCGCGGATCTGCGCGACCAGCATCAGTGCCGCGCTTTCCTTGCCGAGTTCGAGCGGCGCGCGGCCGTCGGCGAAAATCAGGGTTTCGAGGCCGACCTTGCGCCCCTCGCCCTTCGCGACGCCGACCAGCATGCCGGTGTCCAGCCCCAACTCCGCGAACACCTGGCGCGCGATTTCGACCTGGCCCTTGCCGCCGTCGATCAACACGATGCTCGGCAAGATTCCGCCCGACGCGACCGGTTCGCCGGCCTGCTGCGTCAACGGCGGATTGTCGGCCGCGTCGCTTTGCAAGTCGGTGGCTTCGTCGACGGCATTCGCGGCGGCCTGCTCGACCATCTTCTCGTAGCGGCGCGTGAGAACCTGGCGCATCGCCGCGTAGTCGTCGCCGGGCGTGATGCCGGTGATGTTGTAGCGGCGATATTCCGACGACTGCATCTTGTGATGGTGATACACGACGCACGACGCCTGCGTCGCCTCGCCCATCGTATGGCTGATGTCGAAGCACTCGATGCGCACATGCGCGAGGTCGTCGCACTCCATGCCGAGCGTGTCGATGAGCGCGCGCGTGCGGGCCTGCTGCGAGCCCTGCTCCGACAAGAGCCGCGCGAGCGCGAGCCGCGCGTTCTGCTCGGCCATCGCGAGCCACGCGCGTCGTTGGCCTTGCGGTTGACGCAGCACGGTGACCTTATGCCCGGCCTGCTCGATCAATACGTCGACGAGTTCGCGCGTGGCCGGCGCGTGGCTGACCACGAGGACGGGCGGCACCCGGTTGCCGAGATAATGCTGCGCGATGAACGCCTCGAGCACTTCGGATTCGATGCCCGCTGCGGCGCGAGGTTTGGGTTGTTTCGCGGGCTCCTGGGCGGTGGCGGAATCGGCTTCGGCTTCGGCGTCGGCTTCGGCTTCGGCTTCGGCGTCGGCTTCGGCGTCGGCTTCGGCGTCGGCTTCGGCGTCGG
>NZ_JARESN010000012.1:0-220885 GCF_046054045.1 Paraburkholderia sp. RL17-368-BIF-A | reverse complement strand
TACGATCAACCGTGGGTCGTAGACATAGTGATCGACGTCATCCGCGAATACGATTTCGTCGCCGTATTGCGTCTCCACAATGAAGCAGTAAATTCCGGCCTTCTCTGCGAGCATGTGGACATAGGCAAGGTCGCTCATCTGGTGCTGCATGCGAAACAGATGCTTGCGGTACTGCTCGCGCAACCTGAATGAAAACTGGTGTTCCCTCAGCCCATGACTGCGCAGAACGGCCGCGATAATGTCGGGCGTGCTCGCGTGCTGGAAGATTTTTCTGCGGGTCACTGCCTCGAGTCGCGCGAAGTGCGATCTGAGCACGACCTGGTACTTCACATAGTCCCGCGTGGTCTGGATCGTCGAGAAGCGCGCGATGAATCCCGAGAACTTACGTGTAGCGCCATCGTCGGGCACGATGGAAAACGTGGCGTCAACGTTCAGGTAGTCGGCGCGTGCAAGCTGCTGCGGGTGGGTCAACTCGATGCGCACCTCGGTGGGTGCGCCCATCTTTTCGGTTGCCGTGAACGACACGACCGAGAGCGCCGCCGCGCTGTCCGTGCCGGGCACGTCGAGAAAGTACGCCTGGCGTCCGGTTATGGCACGCAGCGCGTCTTGCAGGTCTGCCATGGACCTGGCCTCCTTGTTGATTTGTCGGAGACGCGGCCCGATAGGTCAGGACTGCAAAGGTCAGGCTGGCCGCGATCTGGAGCTATTTCAGCTCTTCACGCGTTTTACGCTGTGGGGTGATTCGGTCCAATCAGACGTGTCTGAAAATCCGTTATCTGTGGTCAAACGGCAAAGGGCGACCGAAGTCGCCCTTTGTCGCCAGAAAACTGCTGGCGCGCTAATCATGGGGCGACGGCTTCCCGTCTCCCGTTTCGTACCACCGTACTCCCGACGCACGCGGCGCTTCATCACGCGGGTTGCCGGTGCCGATCTCAACCGAGCGCTGCAGGCAGCGGCGCAGTCGCATCACTTCCTAGGTTGTTGCGCGGTTCGCGCACACGGCTGGGATAGCATGCACTGGGTGCGGCGGCGCATCAGCGCTCACTCGTGCATTCGCCACTTGTCGACCGCGGCAACCGGACCTCGCTATAGCCCATGCGCTTCAGATCGCCGACCGCCTCGACAAGACCCTTCTCGACCATCAGCCTTATCCGCTGCGCGTAAAAGACATCGCCCAAACCCGGATATAACGACTGGTCGGCGAATCCGATAATAGTCGTGCCCACTACTCTCGCAACCTTCCGCCAGTTGTCGACAATGTTAGCAATGGTTGCCGCATCTATCGCAAGCAGATCAGCCTCCGTGAGGCGACTGACCGCTTCCTGCTGTGCAGCGGTCAACGGCGGATTGTCGCCGTGCGGGTCGTAGTCTTCCGGGTATTGATGGACTGACTTGATCATCCTGCGGGTGTCCTTTGTTCTTTTTGAAATCGCGGGAGTTTAGTGCAACGATGCATTCCGCGCCATGGCTCGTCACCCGATCACCCCCCACCCAAAACCCCATACTCCCCACCCCTCTCCAAAGCCCGCCGATACGCCGCGCGCGCATGAATCCTCTGCAAAAACGCAGTCACAGCAGGCAGCCGCATCCCACCGCGCGCCGTCGCCGCCTCAAGCGGAAAACTCATCTGCACATCGGCGGCAGAAAACTCATCGCCAGCAAACCACGTGCTCTTACTCAACTGATCCTCGATATACCCAAGATGCAGCTTCAACTGCGGATCCACAAAACTCGATTGCAGCGTCCCCGCAATTTTCCGCGCGATCGGTTTCGCAAAGAAGGGCATCGGCGCACTCGCGATACGCAGCGCGATCAGCTTCAGCAGCAACGGCGGCATCGCCGACCCTTCCGCGTAATGCAGCCAGTACGTGTAACGCAAACGCTCGGGGGTGCCGGCCGCTGGCGCAAAGCGCCCCTGTCCATACTTGTCGACCAGATATTCGATAATCGCGCCCGACTCGGCGATGGTCAGCCCATCATCGGTAATAACCGGCGACTTGCCGAGCGGATGCACCGCGCGCAACTCGGGCGGCGCGAGCATCGTTTTTGGATCGCGCTCATAGCGCTTGATCTCGTACGGAACGCCGAGTTCTTCGAGCAGCCACAAGACGCGTTGCGAGCGCGAGTTATTCAAATGATGGACAGTCAGCATGGTCGATAAACGGTGGCCAATGGAACGTCACATCATAGGGCTATTGTGCAGAGGCGGGCCTCTAGCCGCACCCTTGCACGAAACAAAGAGTCACACACGCGACTTCGCTCCCATCAACTCATTAGAAGGCAAGCTCTCATCGAGCAACTTACGCGCGCTTTCAATACCCGCCACCGGCAATCCCTCGGGATTGAGCAAGCCCACCTGCACCAGCACACTCGCCTGATCCCAGTAGATGTGCTCGTTATAAAGCTTGTCGCCGCGGAAGCACACCACAGCCAGCATCGGCACTTCGAAGTACTTTCCC
Organism: Paraburkholderia sp. RL17-368-BIF-A; assembly: GCF_046054045.1. Lineage (NCBI taxonomy): Bacteria > Pseudomonadati > Pseudomonadota > Betaproteobacteria > Burkholderiales > Burkholderiaceae > Paraburkholderia > Paraburkholderia sp. RL17-368-BIF-A. Next base: position 218,426 of record NZ_JARESN010000012.1, on the reverse strand, counting down.
GTCGGCGCAACACCCGGCAATAGCCAGTCGATTTCGCAGCTATGCGTGCAACTGAAAATGAACTCATCGACGATACGATCCGCGCCGATAGTCCGCGAAATCGGAATCAGCTTCGTGTCGGGCGGATTCGAGTTGACGAAGTGATGCGTGTAAAAGCGCTTGAGATTGTCATGACCGACACCGCCCGTCATCGTCGGAACGTGATTGACGTAAGGCTCGGCGACCATCGTCGGCATGACCGCTTCCACGTCGCGCGTCGCGAACTCGTGATAGCAATGCGCTTCCCACAACGCGTTGAGATCGTAGACAGGCCCGAGTACTTTGCGCAACAGGGCCAGCGTGCGCGAATACGCCATCATTGCAGCAGGCTTGTCGTATTGCGGACGCGCAGGCGCGGCAAACGCATGATCGCAACCGGGGTACACGTACTGCTCGATTTGCGGACGCGTGCGCAACGCAGCGCTGATCCGCTCGCGCGTTTCCGGCGGACACATCGCATCGTTCTCGGGGAAGTGAAACACCATCGGACAACGCACGGCCGGTACTTCGTCCAGATACGCATCGAGGCCCACGCCGTAGTAACTCACCGCGCAATCCACATCGGTACGCGCCGCGCTCAAAAACGCGAGCTTGCCGCCGAGGCAGTAGCCGACCGCGCCAACCTTGCCGGCCTGCTCGGGCATCGCGCGCAACGCGGCAACGGTGGCCGCGATATCGTCGACGGCAAGATCGGTGTCGAATTGCGCCAGATAGTTGAGCGCCTGCTTCATGTCGGCGTCGCCATAACCGAGTTCGATGCCTGGCTTGATGCGCCAGAACAGATCGGGCACCAGCACCACATAGCCTTCTTCGGCGAAGCGCTCGGCCGTCGCCTTCATGGTCTCGTTGATGCCGAAAATTTCCTGCAGCAGAACGAGCCCAGGGCCCGAGCCTTGCACCGGACGCGCAACGTAGGCATTGAAACGGCCGCCGTCCTGGGCGACAACTTCGATGAAAGAGCCGGCCATGCGTGTGTCTCCTGAGGTCTCTCGAGATTGGCGAGGAAGAGGGCTACGCCATCGTACGCAATTCGAAGCGCTTGAGCTTGCCTGTTTCAGTGCGCGGCAGTGAATCGACGAACACGATAACGCGCGGATACTTATACGGCGCCACCGTATCCTTCACGAATTCCTGCAACTGTGCGACGAGTTTGTCGTCGGCTGTATAGCCGGGATTGACGACGATGAACGCCTTCACGATCTGCCCGCGCGTGTCGTCCGGCACGCCGATCACGCCGCATTCGGCCACGGCTTCATGTTGCAACAACACGCTTTCCACTTCCGGACCGGAGATGTTATAGCCGGCTGAAACGATCATGTCGTCGGCGCGCGCCTGGTAGAACACGTAGCCGTCTGCGTCGATATAAACTGAATCGCCCGGCAGATTCCAGCCGTCGCGCACGAATTTCAATTGCCGTTCATCGGCGAGATAACGGCAGCCGGTCGGCCCGCGCACCGCGAGCTTGCCGATGGTGCCTGGCGCGACCGGTTGCATCGCGTCGTCCACGGCTTGCACGACATAGCCCGGCACTGCGCGGCCAATTGCATGCGGGCGTATCTCATGGCCCTGCGCCGAAATGAAAATGTGGATCAACTCGGTGCCGCCAATTCCGTCGATCATGTCGATGCCCGTCGCGTCGTGCCATAAACGCCTCGTCGAGTCAGGCAATGCCTCGCCGGCCGACACGGTTTTCTGCAAGCTCGACACGTCGTGATGCGCGACGAGCGGCGCCATCTGCCGATAAAAAGTCGGCGCTGTAAACATGATGGTCGCGTGAAAGCGCTCGACGGTCTGCAACAACGTCTCGGGCGTGAGCTTCTCAATCAGTACCGTCGACGCCCCCACACGCAGCGGAAAACACAGCAAGCCGCCAAGCCCGAATGTGAAAGCGAGCGGCGGCGTGCCGCAGAAAATATCGCTGGCGGAAGGGCGCAACACATGACGCGGAAACAGATCGCACATCGCCAACACGTCGCGATGAAAATGCATGCAGCCTTTTGGCGCGCCTGTCGTGCCGCTCGTGAACGCGATCAGACAGACGTCGTCGGCTGCGGTATCGCATGCGGTAAAGTCGTCGGGCTTATTGACGGCGAGCGTATCGAGCGAATCGGCTGCATCGTCATGAAACAGCAGTGTTTGCTTTAACTCCGCGCAATAGAACTCGTCTTGTGGATTTGTGCAGCGCGCGAGTTCTTCGGTCAGGCGCGCATCGCAAAGCGCGGCGCTCGCTTGCGCCTTCACGATGATCTGCTTCAACTCCTTCGCGCGCAGCAGCGGCATGGTCGGCACGACAACAAGCCCGGCCTTCAGCGACGCAAGCATGGCCACCGCCATCTGCAACGTATTAGGCCCGCGCAACAGAATGCGATTGCCAGGGTGCAAACCCATTTCATCGACGAGTACATGCGCGCTGCGATTGACCATCGCGAGCAACTCGTTATACGTGGTGGCGCGCGGCTCGCCGTCCACCAGCGACCAAACAGCCGGACGCTCGCCGTGACCTGCTTCGATCGTGCTATCGAGCAACTCCGTTGCGCAATTGAAACGCGCTGGATAAGCGACGTCGGGGTTGTCCAGCAGAAAAACAGGCCATTGATCCTGCGGCGGAAGATTGTCGCGCGCGAAAGTATCGACGTGTGCTGACGGTTCCATCGTGGTCTCCCCGGTATCGAGCCGGCTTCATGCGCTTCAGTTGACGAGAGCTTGCGTGTCCTTACTGCGGAATGACGGCGGTGGCTTCGATCTCGACCTTGGCTTCGTCCTCGATCAACGCGACGACTTGCACCGCGCTCATCGCGATGTCGTAGTCGCCGATCAACTCGCGAAACGCGCGGCCGATTTCCTTCAATGAGTCCAGGTACTCGCGTTTGTCGGTGACGTACCACGTCATTCGCACGAGATGCTCGGGTTTGCCGCCGGCTTCGTGCAGCACGGCGAGTACATTTTTGAGCGCCTGAATCGCCTGGCCGGCGAAGTTGTCGGTCTGAAACTGCGCCTGTTCGTCCCAGCCGATCTGGCCTGCAATGAACACTTGCGTGCCGGTTGCCGCGACGCCGTTTGCGTAACCGCGTGGCTTGATCCAGCCGGCGGGAAGAAGTGCTTTTTTCATGAGCGTTGCGCCTCGCTGAATTCGGGCTGGGGAGCAAACATCGCGAGTGCGTTGGCGATGTCGGTGGGAATGTCGATCGAGCGGCCGCTTTCAAGCGATGTCGTCACGAGTACCTGTTTCGCACGGAAACGTGTCTCGCCGTTGCAATGACCGAGAATGTCGATGCTGATCGAGCGTCGGCCGATCGCGTTCACGCTCAGCGTCAAGATGAGCGTTTCGCCCATCTGGCTCGGCCGTGAAAACTCGCAGTCGAGCTTGACGATAGGCAACCCGATGCGGCGCTGGGCGATCATCTGCGCATAGTCGATGTGCAAGCCCTCGTTGAACCAGTCTTCGACGAGCGCATTCGTCATCACCAGATACTGCGGAAAGAACACGATGCCCGCAGGATCGCAGTGCGAAAAGCGGATACGTACGGGCCTTTCGAAGTGCGTGGTCATTTCGCGCTTTCTCCAGCGACGGCGCTTGCGGCTGCGTGCGCCTTCAGCAGATCGCGGCCGACGATCAATTGCTGCACCTCCGTCGCGCCTTCGTAAATGCGCAGCGCGCGAATCTCGCGATACAGCATTTCGACCGAGACGCCGCTTTGCACACCCATGCCGCCATGAAGCTGCACGGCGGCGTCGATGACCTGTTGCGCGCCTTCGCTCGCGTGCCATTTCGCCATCGCCGCTTCGCGTGTCACGCTTTCGCCCTGATCGCGCAACCAGGCCGCGCGATAGACGAGGAGCGCGCTGCTGTCGATGGTCAACGCCATCTGCGCGAGCTTCGCTTGCGTCAGTTGAAAATCGGCGAGCGTCTGGCCGAACATCTTGCGCGACGCGGCGCGCGTGAGTCCTTCGGCCATCGCATGGCGCGCGAATCCGAGCGACGCGGCCGCAACCGACGTGCGGAAAATATCGAGCGTGCGCATCGCGAGTTTGAAGCCTTCGCCAGGCGCGCCGAGCATCTGGCTGCGCGGTACGCGTGCGCCCGCGAAATGCAGACGCGCGAGCGGATGCGGCGCGATGACGTCAATGCGTTCGGCGATTTCGAGTCCCGGCGTATCCGCGTCGACGATGAACGCGCTGATGCCGCGCGCGCCCGGCGCTTCGCCGGTGCGTGCGAACACGACATAGAAATCGGCGATGCCGCCGTTGGAAATCCACGTCTTGTCGCCGTCGAGTATGTAGGCGTCGCCGTCTTCGCGCGCAGCCAGCGACATGGCGGCGACGTCAGATCCCGCCTCCGGTTCGGACAACGCAAAGGCCGCAATCGCGGTGCCGTTCGCCACGCGCGGCAAGTAGCGGGTTTTCTGCTCATGCGTGCCGCCGAGCGAGATCGCGCCTGAGCCGAGGCCTTGCATCGCGAGTGCGAAATCCGCGAGGCCCGAATGTTTGGCCAGCGTTTCGCGCAGCAGGCAGACCGCACGCGTGTCGATGGTGTCGCCGTGGCCGCCGTAAGCGACGCCGCCGACGCCATACTTAAGCCATCCGCTTGCGCCGAGTTCGCGCACGAGCCGGCGGCAGGTCGCATCGACATCATCGCGCTCGACGTTTGCCGTGTGTTCTTCATGCGATAAATTCTCGCGGCACCAGGCCTCGATGCCCGCAGCCAGCTCACGATGACGCGGCTCGAAAAAAGGCCACGCGAGCGCGCTATGCAAATCGATGTGCTTATCGGCGCTCACGTCAATCTCCCTCGAACACAGGGCGCGATTTCGCGGCGAACGCCTGATATGCGCGCTCGAAATCGCGAGTGCTCATGCAGATGGCCTGTGCCTGCGCTTCGGATTCGATCGCCTCGTCAATGCTCATGCTCCATTCCTGATGCAGCATCTTCTTCGTGATGCCGTGCGCGAATGTCGGACCGGCGACGAGATCGGCGGCGAGCTTCTGCGCTTCTTCAAGAAGCTCGGCGGGCTCGCAAAGCCGGTTATAGAAACCCCATGCATAGCCTTCGTCGCCGCTCGCCGAGCGTCCGGTGAAAAGCAGTTCGGCGGCGCGTCCTTGACCGATGATGCGCGGCAAAATCGCGCAAGCGCCCATGTCGCAACCCGCGAGACCGACGCGCGAAAACAGGAAGGCGAGCTTGCTGCGCGCGGTGCTAAGGCGCATGTCGGACGCCATTGCGAGAATCGCGCCTGCGCCGGCGCACACGCCGTCGACGGCGGCAATCACCGGTTGCGGACAATGGCGCATCGCTTTGACGAGGTCGCCCGTCATGCGCGTGAAGAGCAGCAGTTCGGGCATCGGCAGGTCGATCAGCGGCGCGATGATGTCGTGCACGTCGCCGCCCGAGCAGAAGTTCTCTCCTGCGCCGTGGATGACGACGGCCTTCACGTCGGTCGCATACGCTAGCTGGCGGAACAGGTCGCGCAACTCCGCATACGATTCGAAGGTAAGCGGGTTTTTGCGCTCGGGGCGATTGAGCGTGATGGTCGCGACTTTGTTCGCGACCGACCAGCCGAAGTGCCGCGCTTCGTAATTCGCGAGTGTGACGCGGTTGCCTGCTAATAGCGCGTCGGCGTTTGTTTGTGACATATGCGTGTGTCCTCCTTGAATGCGCGAGGCCTTAGTCCTTCAGACTATCCAGCAGATGCTTCTTCAACTTACCAAGCCGCTGATGCGTGCGCGACTTCTCCTCGAGACTCAAGCCGCCGAACAGCTCCACAACCCATTGCTCATGCGCGGCCGCCATCCTGTCGAACGCTTTGCGGCCCGCAGGCGTGAGGCACACGCTAATCGAACGGCGATCGTTCGGATCGTTATCGCGCGAGACGAGGCCTTCTTTTTCGAGCTGATCGGTAATGCCAGTGACGTTGCCGCCCGTCACCATCAGGCGACGCGAAAGTTCGGTCATCTTGAGCCCTTCAGGATGACGCTCGAGTTGCGCCATCAAGTCGAATCGCGGCAATGTGGTGTCGAATTCGTTACGCAGACGCTTGCGCAATTCGGCCTGCACGAGGTTCGTCGTGGTCAGCATGCGCAGCCACAAACGCAAGCCCATGTGACTGTCGGCGCCAGTGCTCATTTCCAGATCCACGACGTTCTCCGCGGGTTTCGCGACGCCTTTGCGCGGCGCTTTGGCTTCTGCAGCCTTCGCGTCGCCGGTGGCAATCTTCTTGATGTTGGATGACTTGCTCACATCACTTCTCCACCGGCGATGGAAATTGACTGCCCCGTGATCGCGTCCGAGCCCGGTTGACACAGCCACAGCACCGCATTCGCGACCTGCTCCGGACTCACGAAACGATGCTGCGGATTCGAGCGAAGCAGACTCTCGCGCGCCTGTTCTTCCGTGCGCGAAGTCTTGCTGGTGATTTGTTCGAGCGACGCATGCAGCAGTTCCGTTTCGGTGTAACCGGGACAAACCGCATTGACGGTGATGCCTTTGGTCGCGACTTCGAGTGCAAGCGAGCGCGTAAGACCGATCACGCCGTGTTTCGCCGCGCAATACGCGGCCACATACGCATAGCCGATTTGCCCCGCTGTACTCGCCACATTAACAATGCGTCCGTTCTTGCGTTCGAGCATGCCCGGCAACACTGCACGCGTGCCGAGAAAGACACCGGTGAGATTCACGTCGAGCATGCGCTGCCATAGCGTCATGTCGGTATGCGTGAACGGCGCGGCCTGGGCCTGGCCCGCGTTGTTGATCATTATGTCCACCGCGCCCGCTTTACTGAAAGCCTTCGCGACGGACTCTTCTTGCGTGACATCGACGGTGATGCTCGCGACGTCGCCCAATGTGTGGCATTTTTCGCGTTGCATCTCGAGCCGCTCCGCATTGCGGCCCATCAAGGTGACGCGCGCGCCGGCGCGCAGCAGTGCTTCGGCAATAGCGGCGCCAATGCCGCTGCCGCCGCCCGTGACGACAGCATGTTGTCCCGCGAGTGACGAGTGGTTTGAATTCACGTGGTTCCTTCCGCGCGCTGTGCGCGCTCTTGCGCCGACAAACCCGCGTTGGCCGCAGCCTGCGCGCGTTCGCGTTCCAGGTTGCGTTCGAGTTGCGACTTCGCGGCGATGTATTGATTAGGCCACGTTACGTCGAAATAGCCTATTTTCGCGGCCTCATTCAACGTCCACGATGGATTGGCGAGATGCGGACGCGCGATCGCGCACAGATCGGCGCGGCCGGCGGCGATGATGCTGTTCACGTGGTCCGCTTCCGAAATCGCGCCGACGGCGATGGTCGCGATGCCCGCTTCGTTGCGCACGCGATCGGCGAACGGCGTCTGAAACATGCGGCCATAGACGGGCTTTTCTTCCTTGCTGACCTGACCCGACGACACGTCGATCATGTCGGCGCCCGCGGCTTTGAATGCGCGCGCGATCTGCACGGCGTCGTCGGGCGTCGTGCCGCCTTCGACCCAATCGTTCGCGGAAATACGCACGGAAATGGGCTTGTCTTGCGGCCACACCGCGCGAATGGCCTTGAAGATTTGCAGCGGATAACGCAGACGATTTTCGAGCGAGCCGCCGTATTCGTCGGTGCGACGGTTGGTGAGCGGCGACAGAAAGCTCGACAGAAAATAGCCGTGCGCGCAGTGCAATTCGAGCCAGTCGAAGCCGGCTTCCGCGGACATTTGCGTTGCGCGCGCGAACTGCGCTTCGATTTCGCGCAGGTCGTCGTGTGTTGCTTCGCGCGAATGCTGGCTGACGCCGCGCAGATACTGCTGCGGCGATGCGGAAATGAGCGGCCAGTTGCCTTCGTCGAGCGGCTGATCGATGCCTTCCCACGCGACGCGCGTGGAGCCTTTTGCGCCCGAGTGGCCGAGTTGAATGCCGATTTTCGCATCGGACTGACGATGCACGAAATCGACAATGCGCTTCCACGCGGTGAGATGCTCGGGCGCGTACATGCCGGGACACGCTGGCGTGATGCGCGCCTCCGGAGACACGCAGGTCATTTCCGTCATGACGAGCGCGGCGCCGCCCATTGCGCGCGCGCCGAGATGCATCAGGTGATAGTCGCCGGCAATTCCGTCGACGGCCGAGTATTGCGCCATCGGCGACACCACCACGCGGTTTTTCAGCGTGACGCCGCGCAACGTGAACGGCGTGAACATGGGCGGGACCGAATGCTTTTGCGGCGCTCGCTCGACGCCCGAACGCCGCGCGAGCCAGTCTTCGAAACTGGACACATAACGCGCGTCGCGCTCGCGCAGGTTCTCGTGCGAGATGCGCTGTGAGCGCGTGAGCAGCGAGTACGCGAACTGTTCGGGCTCGAACGATGTATAGCGCTCGACGTGCTCGAACCATTCCGTCGAATTGCGCGCGGCGTTCTGAATGCGCAATACGTCGACGCTGCGCACTTGCGTGTAGTGCTCCAACGCCGCATGCAGATCGTCGCGATGCGCGCCGATGCTGTTGGCAAGTTCGATCGAATCTTCGAGTGCGAGCTTGGTGCCCGAGCCGATCGAGAAATGCGCGGTGTGCGCAGCGTCGCCCATCAGCACGACCGGCGTTTGCGTGCCGTCTGCGTTGCTGCGCCAGTGCACCCATTCCTCGTTGACCACGCGCGGAAAGCGAATCCATTGCGATGAGCCGCGCAAATGTGCGGCGTTCGAGAGCAGCGGATTGCCGTCCAGGTACTTTGCGAAGAGCTTCTCGCAGAATGCGATGCTTTCTTCCTTGCTCATTTCGTCGAGTCCGGCGGCGCGCCATACGCGCTCCGGCGTTTCGACAATGAACGTGGATGTCTCGTCGTCGAAACGATAGGCGTGTGCCTGAAACCAGCCGAATTGCGTCTTTTCGAATGCGAAGGTAAACGCGTCGAATAACTTCCGCGTGCCGAGCCACACGAAGCGGCAATCGCGCATGTCTACGTTCGGCTTATAGGCCGACGCGTACTTCTGACGAATAGCGCTGTTCGCTCCATCGCACGCGACGATCAGGTCGGCTTCGTACTGGGTGTCGTCTGTGACCTGCGTTTCGAAGACGAGCTTCACGCCCAATTCCTCGCAACGCGCCTGCAAGATATTCAGCAGACGTTTACGGCCGATGCCGCAAAAGCCGTGACCGGACGAGCGCACTTTGCGTCCGCCGAAATGGATTTCGATGTCGTCCCAGTGATTGAACGCGTTCAGTATTGCGTCGGCGCTTGGCGCATCGGCGGCGCGCAGGTTGCCGAGCGTCTGATCCGAAAAGACGACGCCCCAGCCGAAAGTGTCGTATGGACGGTTGCGTTCCACGACGGTGACATCGTGCGCCGGGTTGCGGCTCTTCATCAACAGGGCGAAGTACAACCCCGCCGGGCCGCCGCCGATACAGACGATGCGCATGCTGTTCCCCACTGTGGACTTTGCTGTGGGGTTAATTTAGGTCTAGATAGTTTAGATGTCAAGTAAAAGACGTTGCGAGACCAGGCGGCCAGCCCACGATCCACTTAACGCTCAACGCTTAACGCATGAAAAGCCCGCCGTTGATGTCCCAGCAGGCACCGTTGGTGAAATAGGCATCTGGCGATGCCAGCAGCACGGCGACGTCCGCGATATGAGTTGCAGAGCCGAGGCGCCCCACCGGAATGCCGGCGATGATCTTCTCCAGCTTCTCTGCCGGTACGGTTTCATGAACGATGGCCAGATCGAGCGGACCCGGCGAGATAGCATTGACAGTCACCCCAAGCGGGCCGAGATCGCGAGCGAAAACTTTCGTGAGCGTGAGAGCGCCGCCTTTTGCCGCGGCGTAATGCGCGCCGGTCGCCGAGCCGCCGTTTTGTCCCGCGAGCGAAGCGATATTGACGATGCGCCCTGCGCCCTTTGTCGCGAAGTGCTGTCCGAAAACCTGGCAGCCGAACAGCACGCTGCGCAGATTCACGTCGATGACCTGATCGAACTGCTCGGCCGTAATGTCCATGACCGGAACGATCTTCGATGCGCCCGCGTTGTTCACGAGCGCATCAATCGCGCCCCAGCGCTCGAGCATCGCATCGCGTGCGGCCTCGAAATCCGCCTTCGATGTGACGTCGAGCCTGATCGCAAACGCACGCGATCCATCGCTGCTCAGTTCGCGCGCGAGCGCTTGAGCGGCGTCGACGGCAATGTCGCCTAACGCGACCCGATACCCGGCATCGAGAAAGCGGCGCGCGACCGCTGCGCCCAATCCTCTCGCAGCGCCTGTAACGAGTACGACTCTATTGGACATAAGCGCGGTTCCTGAATGTGCGTTCGACGCGCTCAGCGCATCAACATGGCTTCGATATGTGCCGCAACCGCGCACACCGTTTCATCTTCGCCCGTGCGACCCACGACCTGCAATCCCGCTTTAAGCGACGACCCGACGATCGGAACCGGCAACGTGAGCGCCGGATGTCCGCTGAGATTGAAAGGCCGGATAAGCGACGACATGCCGATCACCGACGTGCCGGCGCGCGCCGCTTCGATCGTAATCGGCAGCGCGGGCATTGTCGGGAGGATAAGCACGTCGGCTTGCTCGAGCGCGCGGTCGACCTCATCGGTGAAGATGTGGCGGATACGTTCGGCCGAATCCAGATCAGCCGCTTTGGTGTTCGCCGCGGCACGCAGACGGGCTTCGATATCCGCGCCGAGCTTCCCGCTGTCGACCAGATGACCGAACGCACGCCATGTCTCCGCGTTGATGACCGCAAGACCTGCCGCGAACGCATCGCGCATGGATGGCAGCCGCACGTCATGCGAGCCAAGTTCGCTGCGTGTCACGGCGGCCGCGATGGCGCGACTGATTTCGCCATCGGCTTCGACATCGAGCATGGCGATACGCGCGGTTCTTGCGTCGCGGCGCGCACGGTCGACTTCAAACGATGGGTCGATGGCGAGCATCACGTCGATAATCGTCGTCATGTCGCGCGCGAAGGGACCGACGCAGTCGAGCGTGGTAACCCGCGGCGACACGCCTTCGCGCGACACGCGCCCGAACGTCGGCTTGAGTCCGATCACGCCGCAGCATGCAGCGGGACCGCGCACCGACCCGCCGGTATCTGTTCCGAGCGCGGCATCGACGAGCCCGAGTCCAACGGCCGATGCCGAACCGCTCGACGAGCCGCCGGGAATGCGCGCCGCGTCTTGCGGATTGCGCGGCGTGCCGCTGAAGTCGTTAATGCCGGTCATGCCGAACGCCAGCTCGTGCATGTTCGTTTTGCCCGTGATGCGCCAGCATGCATCGAGCAGGCGCTGCACAACTTCCGCGTGACGCGAGGCGGGCGGCGTATCGGCGAGCGCGCGGCTTGCAGCGGTCGTTGGATAGCCGGCAATGTCGATGCTGTCCTTGATCGCGATCGTGGGCGCATTCGCGCGCGGTTGCGCGACGAGATCGAACTGTTGCAGGAAAGCGCTCATGCGCACGCTCCTTGAACGGGGTTGACGTGCCAGGGCGCACTGAAGAGACGCTCGGTGCGGAAGTGGCGAATCAGCCAGTTATCGTTGTCGCGCGGCGACGGCGTGAAATCCACTTCGAGGCGTGCCGAGATGAGCTCGGCGTTGGCACCGACATAGCCGGAAGCCTGCAACATGACCCAGCGGCCTTTGGCTGTATCGCCGTCTACTTCGATATGCTCGCTCGTCAGAAAATGAACGTTGGTCGCGAAGTGCGGCGTGGGCGGCAGATAGCGTTGCAACATCGCGACGATGTCCGCCGGTCCCTGCAAGCGGCCGAACTTGTTCGCATACTGCGGGCCGATGCCTTCCCACACGGCGTCATCGGTGAATAGTGCCGCGAGCGATTCGTGTTCGAGCGCGCGCGCCGGTACATCGCACAGTGCCATATACCGCGCGATGGTGTTGCGCACGGCGTTTTGCGCTTCGAGTGCGTGCAGGCGCGCCTGCAGTCGTTCGAGAGTGATGTCGATCATCGCGTCATATATCTTTGCTGGCGGAGACAGGCGGCGCGGTCAGTGGGCGACCTACACGCGCTTCGATCTTGCCGTAGCGCCAGAGGTTGTATCGGCCTACAGGCGTCGTGCGATACAGATTGCAGACCGCAACGGCGGTGTCGAAGTCGGCAACATCGGCCATGATGTAGAAGGTCCACGGCGCGCCGTCAGCGTTGCCGACGACCAGCCTGTCGTCGTCCATCACGCCGAGCACGCGTACATTTTCCATTGCTTCAATCGCGGCGAGCATGGTGCTGTAGGCTTGCCATACTTCACCGATCTCGTCGCGCGGCAGGTCGAAAAAGTTCTGCGTGACGCCGCAGCAAAACAGCACGCGCAACGGTAGTTCTCGAGTGTCGGTCATCATGTTCTTTGGAGTGACAGCGGGTTGGTGAGCCGCGCGCACGCATCGCGTCGCTATCGGCCCAAAGCGCGAGCGGTTTTACCGCCAAGACCAAAATCCGTATTCGGAATGTCCTTGATCATCACGCGTGTGGATTGCAACGGCACGTCAAGCACAGCGGCGCTGGTTTCACAAAGCTGTGCGATCAGCGCTTCTTTCTGCGCGTCGGTGCGGCCCGCGATCAGTATCGCGACGATCACCGGCAACGCGGCTGGCGTGAGCTTGCCGCCCAGCCCGATATTGGATGCCGGCAACTCCGACAATAGAATGCGTACGGACTCGGCGGGCGCGCCGATGGCATCGACGGTCGCCTGCGTGAGGCCATGAATGAGCGATGCCTTGCGGTCGTCGCTGTGACCTTGCGGCAAATAAACTTCGAGTGTCGGCATGATGAAAAGGCGAAAGCGCATCGGCGCATGCATGTGCCGATGCGCGATTGAACATCAAAGCAGGAAGCCGATCGCGTTCAGCGCTTCCGTCGAATTGATCAGGCGGATGACTTTCTCGACGAGACGCGGCTCGCCGTCGGCCATGCTGATCTTGTGCGTGAGATCGGCCGCGAAGATCGTCGACACGCCACGCTTGTACGCGATGATGATCTGCGAAGACTTCACTTCAACGACGTCCGCACTCTCCGACGACCGCGTGAAGCGCGACACCGTGCGCACCGTGCGCGCCGCATCGGATGCGGATGCCGAGTAGCCCGAAGTCATGCGTTGCACACGCAATTCGCGCATGTGCTGATCGTCGAAGGCGTAGTTAAGCGTGGATGCGTAGTCGGTCGTATCGGGATCGATCGGCACGACATAAACGCCTTTCGGGTCCCACATCTGCAACCACGCGTGATAGTCGCGCCGGTCGAGAAGCTCGGCTTCGCGCCAGATAAACTCGATCGCGCGTGCAAACGTCTGGTGCGAGAAAAGTGCGTTGCGCTCGTCCATCATGCTTGCTCCATCATTGCGCGCCATTGGCGGTACGCTTCGCGCATGCCGGTTTCGTCGGTTGCGTGCGCGGTCTTTTCGCCGTTCGGCGCGGTCGTTTCGCGGTTGAGGCCACGGTTCACGAGAATCGGTACGTCGGGGCCCGCATACGAGCCGCGCTGCACGCGTTCCCATGCTTCCGCGTCGTCGGGACTGCCGAAGCCAAACGGCCCCTGAAAGTGCTCGTGTATGCGAAGCCGCACGCGGTTCGCTTCTTCGGGGCCGCCGTCCATCGCGAGCGCGACGTGACGAATCTCCGTTTCTTCCGCGGAGATCGGGCGCAGCACGCGGAAGAAAGCCATCGACAACGCGAGGTTCGGGAACAGATTCAGATTGAAGCCGACGCCCATCAGCGATCGCACAATGCGGCGCACTTCTTCCGGCGTGTGCTTGTGCGCGAGTTGCGCGGCGAGTTCGTTAAAGCGCTCGGGCAACGGCGCGCCGTCGTCCTTATCCAGATCGACGATCTCGGGCACCAGCACCGCGAGGCTATGGCCATTGCCGAGCGAGCGGCAAAACGCGTCTTCGCTCGTCATGAAGCTGGTGATGGCGGCGGCGGTTTCATCGTCAATAGACTTCATCCACGACTTGTGCACGACGGGGAAGTGATAGAGGTCAGTCGTGTTCTCGAGTTGGATCTTCCAGTTGCCCTTGAACTTGAACTTGTGCTCGCCGTTGGCCTTGATCGGATAGCCGGCGCCTTGCTTCATGAAAAGGTCGATCCACGGTTTTGCACCGCCGAGGAAGTCTTCCAGCGATTCGATGTTTTCGTTGAAGCTCGCGAAAATCAAACCCTGGTACACGCCGACGCGCAGCTTCTTGAGCGGCAGATCGCCTTTCTCGCAAACGCCTTCGTAGCCGTCGCCATAGGGCAGCGCGCGCAGTGTGCCGTCGAGCGCATACGACCAGCTGTGATACGGGCACGTAAAGCCTTTTGCATTGCCCTTGTGCTCTTCGCACACGGTCGCGCCGCGATGACGGCAGCGGTTCTGCAGCACGTTCACCGCGCCCGTCTTGTCGCGTACGACGATGACCGGCTGCCGGCCGATCGTCGTCGTCACGAAGTCGCCTGGCTTCGGCAACTCGCTGTCATGCGCGACCCACACCCACGTCTTGTAGAAAATGCGCTCAAGTTCTTCTTCGAACAGTTGCGGATCGTAGTAAAGCGAAGGCGCGATGCGGTCGGCTTCCGCGCGCTTCGCGAGCGCGCTGGTGTCGATGGTTTGATAGGTCGGCGTACTCATCGTGATCGTGGGGAGGTTGAGTGGCTGAGAAGGGAGAGGCACTGCGACGTGAGCGCATCGTCTCGTTGACATCAGTCTCGCTTTGCGAAGATCATGCGTCAAATCGATTAAAAACAGGTCGCCCGATAAACGCGGCCGATTTAACGCGAGTCCCCATGACCTCCATCGACCACATCGATTTGAATCTGCTGCGCGTGTTCCAGGCCATCGTGGAGGAACGCAGTCTGACGAAAGCAGGCGAGCGGCTTGCGCTGTCGCAGCCCGCAGTCAGCTACTCGCTCGGACGACTGCGCACGCTTTTCGACGACCCGCTTTTCATTCGCACGAGAGCCGGGATGCAACCGACGCCCGTTGCGCTGGAACTCGCGGACATCGTGGGACGTGCGCTGGATACCGTGCGGCAGGCGCTGCGATACGCCGAGCGTTTCGATCCGGCGACGAGCACGCGCACGTTTCGTCTGTCGCTATCGGATGCAGGCGAAATGGCCTATCTTCCGGCGCTATGTGCCGCGCTCCAGAAAGCCGCGCCGCGCGTCAAGCTGGTGGTCGAGCCGATGCGCGTGGAAGAGATGGAAGAGGCGTTGCGTTCCAGCCGCCTCGACTTCGCGATTGGCAACCTGCCGTTGTTGTTGCCACGCACGAAGCATGGTTTGCTGTTCGAGGAATCGTATGTCTGCATGACGCGCAACCGGCCGGATTTGCCGCGCGGAAATGAGTTGAAGCTCGAGCAGTTCCTGACCGCATCGCATGTGCAGATCAATTCGCTCGAACACAGTCATCATGCGCTCGACGATGCGCTGCGTTCGCAAGGCGTCGGGCGCAATGTCGCGCTCGTGCTGCCGCATTTCGTGGCGGTGCCTGGCGTGCTCGCTGCAACGGATTTACTGGCGACGTTGCCGGAGCGGCTCGCGCATATCCTGAATCGCGGCGACGCTTTCCGTACTTACGCATTGCCGGTGCATGTGCCGAAAGCGGCTGTCACGATGCACTGGCACGAGCATTTCAACGACGACGAAGGCATTGTCTGGATGCGAGGCCTCATCACCGACATCCTCGCCGGCTTCACGAAGATGTGAGAAGTACAGGTCGCAGAGCTACAAATCCAGCACGAGCACCGGCGTACGCGAGCGCGATACACAGCAGCAGATCACGCTGTTGCTGGCGCGTTCCGCCTTGCTAAGGCAATGATCTCGATGCTCGGGCTCGCCGCTAATCACGTCGACCATGCAAGTGCCGCACACGCCCTCGCCGCATGATGTGTCTACTTCAATGCCGATCGAAGCGAGGGCATCGACGATGGATGTTTTTTCGTCCACCTTCACGGTCTGACCCGTGCTCGCCAGTTGTACCTGGAAGCTCGCGAGCGAGGTTCCCGTTTCGTTTGCGGGCTCGGCCTTGAACCGTTCGAGATGAATGGCATCGGCGGGCAAGCGCTTTTGCGCGGTGTCGACCACGAGGTCCATGAACGGCGCGGGACCGCATGTGTAGACATGGGCGTCGGGGCCCGCTTCGCTCAGGCAGATGTCGAGTTCGGCGGCAAGCGCGTCGCGCCGCACACCGAAGTGCAATCTCACATGGGAGTCGAACGGCGCGCGCGTGAGCAGCGTCATGAACGCGGCATGTGCCTCGCTACGCGCGAAGTAGTGCAGCGTGAAGCGCGCGCCGCGTGCAGCGAGGCGATAGGCCATCGAGAGCAACGGCGTAATGCCGATGCCCGCGCCGATCAGGATATGCTCGCTGGCGCCGTCGTTCAGTTGGAACAGATTGCGCGGCGCACCGACCTGCAGTTCTGTGCCGATACTCACTTCCTCATGCAGCGAGCGCGATCCGCCGCGCGACTGCTCTTCTTTTTTAACCGCGAAAACTTGAGACGATACGCATTCGGGATCGCCGCATAACGAATATTGCCGCGTGATTCCCGAGGGACTCGTGACGTCGATATGCGCACCCGGTTCAAAGCGTTCGAAGTCCATGCCGTCGAGACGCGAGATTTTGAACGAGCGCACGCCGTGCGCTTCTTCAGACAGGGCGTCGACGCGGACCTTGAGGGCTTGAGCTTGCATGATGCTTTCCGATGACAATTTCGAAAACGATGAGTCGAGGTTAGCGCCGCGTCTCATGCGTGAACCTGAGCGTCACGACGGTGACGAGACCCAGACCGATGAGGAATAACGCGACGGGCCAGTAAGCGTGATACCGCACGAGCAGCGCCGTCGCGATGAGCGGCGACAGGCCGCCCGCGAAAATCGACGCGACCTCATGTCCGAGTGCAACGCCTGAATAGCGCACTTCCGTGCTGAACAATTCGCCGACCAGCGCGGGCAGCGTGCCGATCATCGCGCCGTGGCAGACGGCCGTTCCGAGCACCAGCGCGAGCCAGATCAGCGGTGTCGAATGCGTGTCGAGCAGCCAGAAGAACGGGAACGCCATGACCACGAGCGACACCGCGCCGATCATGTAGACGGGCTTGCGTCCAATGCGGTCGGAGAGTTTGCCCCACAGAAGCATCGCAAACATCTCGATGATCATCGCGAGCATCACACCGGTGAGCATGATCGAGTTGGAGATACCGGCAAACTTTCCGTAGACCAATGAGAACGCGAGAAAGATATAGGCACCGCCGTTCTCCGCGACGCGCAAGCCCATCGCCATGAGAATCTCTTTCGGGTGACGCTTGATGACCTCGATCACCGGCATGTGCGCGGTCTTGCCCGCCTTGTTCGCTTCCTCGAAATCGTGGCTCTCCGGCAGGTTGTGGCGGATGTAGACACCAATCGCGAAGATGGCGATGCTCGCGAGGAACGGCAGACGCCAGCCCCACGAAATGAACTGATCGTGCGGCAACGCTTGAGCGCCGAGAAATGCCGCCGACGAAAGTACGAAGCCGCCGCCCACGCCCAGTTGGCTCCACGCCGCGTAGTAGCCGCGTTTTTCGGGCGGTGCGCTTTCGCTGATCATCAGCACGCCGCCGCCCCACTCGCCGCCCGAGGCAATGCCTTGCAGCAGACGCAGGCCGACCAGCGCGGCGGGCGCCCACAGGCCAACGTGATCGTAGGTCGGCAACAGGCCGATTCCGAACGTCGCGACGCCCATGATGAGCAGCGTCCAGACCAGCGACGCGCGACGTCCGTAGCGGTCGCCGATATGTCCGAACACGACGCCGCCTAGCGGCCGCGCGACAAAGCCCATCGCAAACGCCGCGAAAGCGCCGAGCGTTCCGACCAGCGGGTCCGCGTTGGCCGGAAAGAACAGTTGCCCGAACACGAGCGCCGCGGCCGTGCCGTAGACGAAAAAGTCATACCACTCCATTGCATTGCCCGCGACGGACGCGACGACGATACGTCTGAGTGCGCGATCCGGCGTCGCTGGAATACGTTCGGCTGCCGAGGAGGATTGAACCGTGGACATGTCTGCTCGCTGGGTAGGTAGGTGGCGCGCGCCTCTCGGGCTTCGCATAGCGGACAGTTTCAAAGCGCCGGATAACTGCGTCAAATCGGCCGAAAAGGGCGGGGAATATCAGCGCGGCAAATAGTCCGAGTGAGTGCGCGCGTCAGGCTTGCGGCTGATGGAACATCGCGAACAGCGCGTCCCGCAGCCATGCAATGCCGGGGTCAGACGCGGACTGCGTATGCGAATGCACCTTGATTTCGATCGGCGGCAGCGAGAACGGCAACGGCAGTACGCGGAACGCCTTGCCGCGATTGAACCGGCGCGCGATGCTCTTCGGAAAGATCACGGCAAGATCGGTGTTCATCACGATCTCCGGCGCGACGACGAAATGCGGCAGTCGCACGACGACCTCGCGCTTGACGTCGAGTTCGTCGAGCCACTGCTCGACCATGCGGTGCCCGGTCGCGTTGGTGGTCGCATACACGTAGCGCAGCGCGGCGAGGTCTTCGCGTGTCGGCTTCGCCTTACGCAGTGGATGACCCGCGCGCACCACGCACACATGTTCGTCGACGAACAGCGTCTGGCTCACGCAGCCTGCGTCGAGTCCGGGCACATAGCCGAGCGCCAGGTCGATCTCGCCGGCGCGCATCGCGGCGCTCACCGATTGAACAGGGATATTCGCCACTTCGATGCGAATGCCGCGCGCCTCGCGATCCAGCATCGAAACGAGCGGCGGCAGAAAATAAAACTCCGACATGTCGGACATCGACACGCGAAACACGCGCTGCGCCGTGGCGGGGTCGAACTTCGCGAGCTGCTGTACCGCGTCGTTGATGATCGCGAACGCCTGGGCGAGCGGCGGATAAAGGCGGTAGGCGGCATCGGTGGGCACCATGCCGCCGGGCGTGCGCAGAAACAGCGGGTCTTCGAAAAGATTTCGCAGACGACGCAGCGCGTGGCTCACGGCCGGCTGCGTCAAACCCAGGCGATCACCGGCGGCAGTGAGGCTGCGCAGATCCCAGATCGCAAGGAAAACGCGCAGCAGGTTCAGATCGGCGATGCCGACATGCGGCTTGGTCATGCGCTTCGCTCGCGGACAAAGGGGGCAACGCGCATCTCGCGACGCCGGTCAGTGTGTCCCGAGATTACCGTAGTTGCTGCGCATTGCAAAATGCGGCGTCGCGCCCGTGAAAGGCGGCAGCGCGTGGAAGTCGCGGCGCATCGCGTCGCGGACCGGAGAGGCAAGCGCGATCGCGAGTGCGGAGGCATCGTCGAATACGACCTTGTTGCGCTGCATCGCATTGGCTTGGGCAAAAGGCAAGCCGCTTCTGCTGTCGATGCGCGTATAGATCTCCAGCTCACGCAGCGCCGGCAGTTGCAGCATCAATGGGGGGTGATGTTCCAGGTAATGCGAAAGCCACGCGTTGAAGTTGTCGGCGATGCCTTCGTAGGCGACCAGATAGGTGCAGCGCTCGGCGTCGAATCGCGCGGTGCGTTTGTGCGTGCGCACCGCCATGACCTGCTGCGCGAACGATTGCCGGCTCAATGCGTGACTCGCCGCAGCCTGCAACGCGCGATGAATCGCGCCGTCTTCCGCGCAGGCGGCTTCGAGCGGCGCAAGATCGTCGAAGTACCACTGCAGTACGGTCGACGGCGCATCGCTCGAGGCCGCGATGCGCGGGTCGACGCGCTGTTCGAGCGGTTCATGAACGATGAGCCTGCTCAGACCTTCGACGCCTTCCGCCGCCCGTTGCAGCGCGGCGCCGTCAAGCAGCGGCTGCATGCGCGGACCGCCGATCAGGAAAAGGCAAACTTGCATCGTCATGCCGCCTCGCCTGTGAGCAGGTGGAATCGTCTGCCGAAGTAGACGAGGCCGTTGCCTTCGCCGCACAGATCGATATGCTCGATCCGCACGAAGATCACGGAGTGCGAGCCTATCGTTTTGCTGTCGATGATCGTGCCTTCCAGCGTGGCGATTGCATCGTCGAGCACAGGGACCGCAAGGCGGCCCGCGTGCCACGCGCATTGATCGAAGCGCGCTTGCATCGAGCAACCGGTCATGCCCGCGAACACGCGCGCCGGCTCCTGGCCTTGCGCGCCCAGCACGTTGATGCATACGCGGCCGTTGCCGTGCAGCACGTCGTGCACATAACTCGACTGATTGATGCAGATCAGCATGGTCGGCGGGGAGTCCGTCACCGAACACACGGCGCTCGCGGTGATGCCGCATCTGCCGTGCGGACCGTCGGTGGTGATCACGTTGACCGCCGCCGCGAGGCTCGCCATCGCGTTGCGGAACTGGGTGCGTTGTTCGTCGTGCGTCATGGCCATCGCTCCTCTCACGGCTCAGGGATACGGCGTCACAGGCGGAATGCCGACGAAGACGGCTCCCGATGCGTCGTAAGTCCCTTCGCCGAGGAACGCGTGCTGCGTCACGACGATCGAATCGCGCACGAGCCGTTGCATGCGGCTCTCCCGGTAGATCGCGCCAACGCCCGCCATCTTGTACGCCTGCATCACGATGTCGGCACACGTATGCGCCGCGTGCGTCGCTGAGAGGCGTAGCAGGTTCGCTTCCGCGGGCAGCACGGGGTCGCCTGCGAGCACGGTGCGCCACGATGCTTCCGCGGTGTCGAAGAAAAACGCGCGGGCGCTGCGCCACTGCGCTTCCGCTTGCGCGAGGCCGGAGCGATAGTAGGCGCGGTCGGCGAGACGCGGCGCGCCCGTGGTGGTCTTCGTCACGCCCGACATGCCTGCCAGCAGGTCGAGCGCCGCGCGCGCGAGGCCGACGTTGACGGCGGCATGCACCTGCGCCTGATAGCTGACGGCAGGGTAGCGATACAACGGCTCGTCGATCAGCGCGACGCCGCCGCGAACGAAGGTCCATCGCTCGTCGACGTACTTGTCCTTCAGGCGCAAGTCGTGACTGCCGGTGCCCTGCATGCCGACCACGTTCCAGTTCTCGACGATTTCGACTTCGCTTGCAGGAAAAACCGCGGTGAACGGCTTGCCCGCGTTTTTATCGTCTGCGCCGGCGGGAGCGCCGCCGATGCCGACGCCGATCCAGTCCGCGCCCTTGCAACCGCTCGCGAAGCGCCATTGCCCGGACACGCGGTAACCGCCTTCCAGGCGCTCGGCTTTTTGCAGCGGATACAGCCCGCCGGCAAAGACCTGATCGGGCCCGGACGCATAAATTTCAGCCTGCGTTTCAACGGGCAATGACGCGAGGTAGGTGTTAGCCGAGCCGAACGCGGCGACCCATGCGGTGGACCCATCGGCAATGGCGATGCGCTCGAGCACCTCGAGAAAGCGCGGCGGCGGCAGTGCGTCGCCGCCGAAACGCTTCGGCGTACTCGCGCGAAAAATGCCTGCGCGTTTCATCTTGGCGACCATATCGCGCGGCACATGCGAGAGTGCATCGAATTCATCGCGGCGGCGCTCGACCTCGTCGATCAGCACGTCGAGCGAAAGGGGCGCGGCGTATTCGGGGTAGTCGTTCTGCGAGTCGATAATCGATTCGCTAATCGATCGGCTAATCGATCCGCTATGAAGGGCTTGCATGCGAAGTACCTCTTGGTCAATGAAGTGATGCGTCATTCGGATCGCTGATGCGCGGCGCTGCGCATCGCTTTGGGATAGGTCTCGCGCGCGAGCAGCGTCGCAATCACGGTGACGAGGCCCAGGCCGCCGAGATAGATCGCAACCGGCACGGCGCTGCGATAGTGAGCCAGCATCGCGGTCGCGATCATCGGCGAGAGACCGCCGCCGAGTACCGACGACAACTCGCGGCCAATGCCGAGTCCCGAGAAGCGCAGGTGCACCGGCAGCATTTCGCTGATGAAGGCAGGCTGTGCGCCTTCCAGAATGCCCAGCGTGAGGCTGTTCGCCAGCAGCAGCGCGGCGATGACCTTCCAGTATTCGCCCGAGCCCAACAGCGAGAAGTAAGGCCATGCGACCAGCACCATCGCGATGGCGCCCACGAGGTAGACCGGCTTGCGCCCGACCTTGTCGGTGATGTGGCCGGACAGCAGGGAAACCGGGATCATCAGCAGCATGGAGATGGTGAGGCCGCCCAGGATCCAGCTCGACTTGATGCCGAGGAACTGTCCGTATGCAATAGAGAACGCGAAGAAGATGTACGACGCGCCGCCTTCGCCGAAACGCAGGCCGAACACGGTGAGCACTTCACGCGGACATTGCTTGAGGACTTCGATCACCGGCATCCGGCTTGCGTGGCGCGTCGCCTTGACTTCCGCGAAGGCGGCGCTTTCGCCGACCGACCGGCGCATCCACAAGCCGAGTGCGACGAGTGCCGCGCTCGCGACGAACGGTATGCGCCAGCCCCAGCTCTGGAAGTCGCCGGACGGAAGGTTCTGGACGAGCAGGAACGCAGCGGTCGACAGCACAAAACCAAGCGCGGCGCCGCATGGGCTCCACGCGGCGAGCGCGCCGCGCCTCGATTGCGGCGCGTTCTCGTGGATGAGCAGAATGCTGCCGCTCCATTCGCCGCCCGCCGCGAGCCCCTGCAAGATGCGCAACAGCACGAGCAGCACCGGCGCTGCGATACCGATCTGGTGATATGTGGGCAACAGTCCCATGAGCATCGTGGCCGAGCCCATCGTGAGAAGCGTGAGCATCATCACGACCTTGCGGCCGTAGCGGTCGCCGATATGGCCGCACAGTACGCCGCCGATCGGCCGTGCGATGAAGCCCACGGTAAAGCCGCCAAATGCAGCGATGGTGCCGGTCAACGGATCGGTGCCGACAGGAAAGAACAGCTTGCCGAAGACGAGCGCCGCAGCGGTGCCGTAAAGGAAAAAGTCGTACCACTCGAGGATCTGCCCAAGCACGGCAGTCGTGACGGCGCGCTGCACGTTGCTCACGCCGCGAGGCGCAGGCCTCGCGGCGAGCGTCGGCGCGCTCAGATCGGGATTCACGGCGTCAGGGTTCATAGTCATTCGGATAACGAAGGTTTTTAACCCGCTTCAAATTGCTCGAAGACGGCGCGGCGCTTTCAATCGACACGGAAACGGCATGCGTCGAACGATATAAGCCGCCATGACACCGGTCAAATTCGAGCCAAAAATGCGCGATATGAATTCGGTGCATGAGCTGTCCGTGAAAACCCTCGGCATTAATAGGCAAATCAGCGATATGGATGCGGCGCGCGATATTGATTTATTTGACCGGCGTTGCGGGCGACCTTACCTTGTGACGCAGCTATCAGTTCACTTCATTGGCCATGACTCAACCGACAATCGAACGTATCGAAACGCGCCTCGTCGACTTGCCGACGATCCGGCCGCACAAGCTGTCAGTCGGCACCATGCACGGCCAGACGCTGATGCTCGTGACGATCTATTGCAGCGATGGCAGTGTCGGTACTGGCGAAGGGACGACGATTGCCGGCATGGCGTATGGACCTGAAAGCCCGGAGTCGATGAAGCTCGCAATCGACGCATACCTGGGCCCCGCGATGATCGGCAAAGACGCCTCGCGTGTTCAGGCTTTAATGGCGCATTTGAGTAAGCTCGTCAAAGTGAATCACTTCGCGAAGAGCGCCGTCGAAACAGCGTTGCTCGATGCGCATGGACGGCGGCTTGGCGTGCCGGTCAGCGAATTGCTCGGCGGGCGTTGCCGCGATCGTCTGCCGGTTGCATGGACGCTCGCTTCGGGAAGCACCGAAAGGGACATCGTCGAAGCGGAGAAGATGCTCGAATTACGCCGGCATAAGACGTTCAAGTTAAAGATCGGCGCAAGAGATCCCAAGGTGGATATCGAACACGTAGCGCGCATCAAGAAAGCAGTGGGGGATCGCGGCGCAGTGCGCGTCGACGTCAATATGGCGTGGAGCGAAACGCAGGCGGCGTGGGCCATTCCTGCACTCGCCGATGCGGGATGCGAACTGGTCGAGCAACCGGTGAATTCCGCGGCAGCGCTCAAGCGGCTAATGCGTCGCTTCCCTGTTGCATTGATGGCCGACGAAGTACTCCAAGGCCCGCAGAGCGCTTTCGACATTGCGAAGAACGATGGCGCCGATGTATTCGCGATCAAGATAGAACAGAGCGGCGGACTCTTCGCGGCACAGCGTGTCGCTGCTATCGCGGACGCCGCCGGTATAGAGCTTTATGGCGGCACGATGCTCGAAGGCGCGGTCGGCACGATTGCATCGGCGCATCTGTTTGCGAGCATTCCGAATCTGCAATGGGGAACCGAGCTCTTCGGTCCGTTGCTGATCACCGAGGAAATTCTCGTAAAGCCGCTCGATTACAGCGATTTCGAATTGACCGTGCCGGATGGTCCCGGCCTCGGCATCGAACTGGACAAAGACAGGATAAAGCGCTTTACCCGCGACGGCTCCGAGAAGGTCACACAGTAATTCCCTGAAAGAGTGAGACACGACAATGCTCTACCACGTACGCATGGATGTCAGCATTCCGCCCGACATGCCGGCCGACAAGGCAAATGAACTGAAAGCACGCGAGAAGAGCTATTCGCAGGAATTGCAGCGTAGTGGCAAGTGGCGCCATATCTGGCGCATTGCAGGCGAGTACGCCAACTACAGCGTGTTCGACGTGGAAGGCAACGCTGAGCTTCACGACATTCTGATGGCTTTGCCGTTGTATCCGTATATGAAGATTTCCGTCACGCCGTTGTGCCGTCATCCTTCTTCCGTTCGTACCGGCGACGCGTGAGGCCGACAAAGCGCGCGATGTACTGACGCGCGCCCACGCCGCTTTCCCCAATACAACATGGAGACAGAATCATGAGTGTCAAAGTATTTGCAACACAGGAAGTGCAAGACCTGCTGACGGCAGCCGCGAATCTCAATAGCGATAGCGGCGATAAGCGCGCGAGACAGATCACGCATCGCCTGCTAAGCGACCTGTTCAAGGCTATTGACGATCTCGACATGACGCCGGATGAAATCTGGACTGGCGTGAACTACTTCAACAAGCTGGGACGAGATGGCGAAGCGGCCTTGCTTGCTGCCGGCCTTGGCCTCGAAAAGTACCTGGACATCCGCATGGATGCTGCCGACAGGCAAGCCAGACTCGACGGCGGCACGCCCCGTACTATCGAAGGTCCGCTGTATGTGGCCGGTGCGCCTGTGCGCGACAGCGTGTCGAAAATCGACCTCGATCCAGACAACGAAGCGGGCCCGCTAGTCATTCGCGGCACTGTCACTGGGCCCGATGGCGAACCTGTCGCGGGTGCGGTGGTCGAGTGCTGGCACGCGAATTCGAAAGGCTTCTATTCGCACTTCGATCCGACCGGGACGCAGAGCGACTTCAATTTGCGCGGTGCAGTAAAGACCGGTACGGACGGGACCTATGAGTTCCGCACCTTGATGCCGGTCGGTTATGGCTGCCCGCCGCATGGCGCAACGCAGCAACTGTTGGATGCGCTCGGCCGTCACGGCAATCGTCCGGCGCATGTGCACTTCTTCGTCACGAGCAATGAACACCGCAAGCTCACCACGCAGATCAATATCGAAGGCGATCCGCTGATGTGGGACGACTTTGCCTATGCGACTCGCGAAGAACTTATTCCCCATGTGCTCGAGAAGACCGGCGGCGAGGCGTTGGGTCTCAAGACTGACGCGTACAAGGAAATCGTGTTCGATGTGCGCTTGACGCCGCGCGTAGAGGGCAAGGACAACCAGTTGGTCAATCGGCTGCGTGCATCGGCGGCGGCGTGAGAACCCGGTAGTCATTCGACGGCGAACTCGCCGCCGCGACGCAGCACACGCAAGCAGGCAAGCAAGCACGCGAAGCCGGAACCTCCCCCCGCGCGACATGTCAATACAGCAATGTCGCGCATTCAATCGGGGGTGCGAAATGACTGCCACGCAACCAGGGGCGGTGCCCCTCTCCGACGAGGACGCACGGCGCCAACTGCGCCGCGCCGTTATCGCCAGCACGATCGGCACGACGATCGAATGGTATGACTTCTTTCTCTACAGCACGGTAACGGGTCTGGTATTTGCGAAGCTGTACTTTCCGCAATCGGACCCGCTCGTCGGCACACTCCAGGCGTTTCTCATCTACGCGGTCGGCTTTATCGCGAGGCCGGTGGGCGCGGCTATTTTCGGGCATTACGGCGATCGTATCGGCCGCAAAGCCACGCTTATCGTCACGCTGCTGCTGATGGGGCTGGCGACTTTCGCGGTCGCGTTTGTTCCGACGTATGCGTCCATCGGAATCTGGGGCGCGGTGATACTCACGGTGCTGCGCTTCATTCAGGGCGTGGGCGTCGGCGGCGAGTGGGGCGGGTCGGTGCTGATGTCGATGGAATGGGCGCGCACCAATGCGCACCGCGGCTTCGTCGCGTCGTGGCCGCAGTTCGGTGTGCCCGCCGGGCTATTCATCGCGAACCTCGCGGTATTGGCCATGAGCGCTATTTCCGGCGACGCGTTCCTGACCTGGGGCTGGCGCGTGCC
This sequence comes from Paraburkholderia sp. RL17-368-BIF-A, assembly GCF_046054045.1. Lineage (NCBI taxonomy): Bacteria > Pseudomonadati > Pseudomonadota > Betaproteobacteria > Burkholderiales > Burkholderiaceae > Paraburkholderia > Paraburkholderia sp. RL17-368-BIF-A. Next base: position 191,989 of record NZ_JARESN010000012.1, on the reverse strand, counting down.
GTTCTTCCTGAGCATTGTTCTGGTCGCAATTGGCCTCTACATTCGACTGAACATTCTCGAGACGCCGATCTTCGCGAAGCTCCTCGCGGAACGCAAAATCGAAAAGACGCCGATGCTCGAAGTCATTCGCCGTCAGCCGAAAGACATTCTTCTTTCGGCGATTGCGCGCATGGCTGAACAGGCGCCGTTCTATATCTTCACGGCATTTGTTTTCACGTATGGCGTAACGACACTCGGCGCGTCTCGCGATCTGCTGTTGACGGCGGTGCTGGTCGCTTCCGTGCTCGAATTCGGCACCATTCCGCTGTTCGGCCATGTGTCGGATCTGATCGGGCGCCGCCGCATGTACATGATCGGCGCGGCCGCGGCGGGCCTGTTCGGCTTTGTTTATTTCGCCATGGTCGACACGCGCGATCCGACGTGGATTTTCGTGGCCATCGTGCTTTCGCTCGTACCGCACTCGATGATGTACGGACCGCAAGCCGCATTGATCGCCGAGTCGTTCACGGGGCGGCTGCGCTATAGCGGCGCGTCGCTCGGGTATCAATTGGCGTCGGTGATCGCGGGCGGTCCCGCGCCGCTGATCGCGACGGCGCTGTTCGCTTACTATCACTCGGGCTACGCCATTGCCATCTATGTGTTCGTTTGCGGGCTGCTGAGCCTCATTGCTGCATCGCGTCTGGGCGACTACACGAACAAGGACATCTCGCAGGAATACGACGAGCCGCAGTCGATGAGCAGCAGCGATCATGGTCATCGGCATGCGTGAACATGCGGTGCGGCGCAGCATGCCGCACGCCGCGACTGCTGCTATCTGACTTCGCCAGTCTCGCGTTCGGGGCGGCGCACGGCGCGCACTGTTGCGCTATTGCCGCCGCCGCAAAAGAATTGCTCGCCGCCGTCCGACTCGAGACCGGACACGCCGACGCCCGCCGGCATCTCGAGGCTTTCCAGAACTTCGCCGGTACGCGGATCGATGTGACGCAGTTCGCTCGCGTCGTCTTCCCATGTGCCATGCCAAAGCTCGCCGTCGACCCACGTGACGCCCGTCACGAAGCGATTCGATTGAATGGTGGAGAGCACCGCGCCGGTCTCGGGATCGACCTGATGAATCTTGCGCTCGCGATATTCGCCGACCCACAGCGACCCTTCAGCCCACGCAAGTCCCGAAGCGCCGTTGCCGCCAGGCGCGGGGATCGACGAGAGTATGCGGCCGCTCGCCGGGTCGATCTTGTGGATGCGGCCTTCGGCGATCTGGTACAGATGCTGGCCGTCGAAGGCCGTGCCCGCGTCGGCGGCGATCTCTATGCTGCGCAGCGTGTCACCGCTCGCGGGATCGAATGCGTTCAGCGTCTTGCCGGCCGCGATCCAGACATGCTGGCCGTCATATGTGACGCCGCCGACTTGCTCGACGTCCGGAAAGGGACCGTATTCACGGATGATGGTGGCGTTCGATCGATTCATGCTGTCATCCTAATTGAGCGCGAGCGGCGCGGAGAGTAACAACGTTGTCGCGAATCCGGATGCGGGCGGCGCCATCCAGCGGCGCGCGCGTCCCCGGCCAAAAGACTGCGCCTTGCCTGCGGCCGCGAGCGAATCGAGTGTGCGCTGAACGGTGCGCTGGCTTGCGCCGAGTGCGAGCGCAAGCGCGGAACTCGACCACGACTCGCCATCGGCGAGCAGTGCGAGCATGGCCGCGTGAGTTTCTTCGACGGGACGCGCGAGCAGCACAACGCGATGCCCGTGACGCGGCATCAACGCAAAGCCGCGCCGCGTTGCACTCACTTCGGCCAGCGCCCCAAGCATCGTGCGCAGCCGGCCCATTTCGACACGCAGGCGCGCGCGATGCGAGTCGTCGGCGTGGCTCGTCCTGAAGGCGCGCGCGATCAGCGCGTCGCGCGGGACGTCGGCGGGCCACGCTTCGGCAAGCTGATACGCGAGATCGAACAGCACGGGCCGCCGCGTCAGCGAGACGATCGCGCCGGTCTTCTGCACGACGTGACGGCATGCGTCGACCACGAGCGCCTCTGACGCGAGCAACGCTTCCACTTCGTCGAGCAGTAAAAGCCGCTCTTCGCCGCTTGCGATCAAACGCGCGGCCGGCAGCTTCAGCGTGTGCGAAGCGCTTTCCACTTCGGCGATCAGCGCGGGAATACGCGCTTCATAGGCGGCCTGTTTCGCGCGTGCGAATGCGACGCGAGCCGCGGCAGTTTGCAAGCGCCGCAGCGCGACGCCTGCCACGACCAGCTCATGCGCGGCCCGCAACGCAGGCGGCAAAGGTGTGGGATCGAGCGCGGCAAGCAGGCGCTCGGCGTCGTCGATATGACCGATCAGCACGAGCCGCCGCACCTCCAGATACGCTGCATGCGCGGCATTGGCGCGGTCGCCGTGGGCTTCGAGAATCGCGCGCGCGTCGCGGAGCGCTTTGGCTGGCCATGCAAGATCGCGCGAGGCGAGGGCGATCTCCGCTTCCGCCACCACGCATCGCGCACGCGCGACGGCTTGCCGGGCGCCGAACGCGCGCGCGGCACTTCGCACCAGCGCCTTCGCCCGAATCAGATCGCCGAGTTGCGCCAGGGCGATGCCGCGAAGGGCGAGCGCCGGCGCGTCGTCGCGCAAGGCGACGCGCTTCAATGCGCCGAGCGGATCACCGGCCGCGAGTGCCTGCGCCGCGGCTTGAATGAGCGGATCGGTCTTCATTGAAATCGCGCCACACTTGTCACTCCCACGGTCAGGAATCCCGGTACTAATCTAGCACGACCGCTAACCAGTACGTCGTATCGAAAGCGATCGAACGACAAAGGAAACCGAACGGAGAGAGCCATGACCACGACACATAAGACCGGGACACGCGAAGAATGGCTGGCCGCACGTCTCGATCTGCTCAACGCGGAAAAAGAATTGACGCGGCGCAGCGACGAGATCGCGCGGCAACGCCAGGAATTGCCCTGGGTTCGCGTCGACAAGACGTATCGATTTGAAACCGAGCAAGGCAGTGCAACGCTTGCCGATCTGTTTGCAGGACGCTCGCAGCTTCTCGTTTATCACTTCATGTTCGGGCCGGACTACAAGGCGGGCTGCCCGTCGTGCTCGTCGATTGCGGACGGCTTCGACGGCTTCGAGGTTCATCTCGCGAATCACGACGTGAGGCTGATGGCGATTTCGCGCGCCCCGCTTGCAAAGCTCCAGGAATACAAGCGGCGCATGGGATGGACGTTTCCGTGGGCGTCGTCGGCGGGCAGCGACTTCAACTTCGACTTCAACATCTCGTTCACCGAGCAGCAGCAGCGCGAGGGCACCGTCGAATATAACTATCAGCGCGGCCGTCACGCAATGGACGCCGTGCCGGCGCCCGAACCCGTCGCTCAGTTTGCGGAGACTTGCGGAACCGACCCGTCGACGTATGCGCGCGACCGGCCAGGACTCAGCGCGTTCGTGCTCGAAGACGGCCACGTGTACCACACGTACTCGACTTATGCGCGCGGACTCGACGGACTGTGGGGCATGTACCAATGGCTCGACCGCGCGCCGAAAGGGCGCAACGAGACGGGCATCTGGTGGCGCCGTCACGACGAATACGAGAAGCGCTGAGGCGCGTGATGGACCTCGTTAGCGTCGGCGAAAGCGGCGCGCGATGCTCTGCGCGCGCTGTTTTCTACAGCGTCTGCGGCTTGCTGTTCGCGATCAGTGCGGGCGCGACCATCGCGGCTTGCCTGTCGATGTCGGCAATGGGCGAGTTGCCGATGCCCGGCGGCTGGAGCATGTCGATGATGTGGATGCCCATGTGCGGAAAGACGTGGCTGCGCGTCGCGGCGTCGTTCGTCGGCATGTGGATCGCGATGATGACCGCGATGATGCTGCCTTCCGTTGCGCCTGTGTTGTGGCGTTATCGCGAAGCGCTCGACAGCGCGCGGCACGGGCGCGCGCGGGCACCCGCGCTCACATGGCTGATCTGGCTCGCAGGCATCGGCTATTTCGCCGTATGGGCTGCATTGGGCGCGGTGGTGTTCGCGCTCGGCGCGGCCTTCGCCACGCTTCAAATGCGAGTGCCGGCGCTCTCGCATGCTGTGCCCGTTATAGCCGGCGTGATGGTGCTGCTCGCAGGCGCGTTGCAATCCTCCGCATGGAAGGCGCATTATCTCGACTGCTGCCAACAGCCACAGGAATGCGGTCACGCTGTATTGCCGCTGCGCTCGGACGCCGCGTTACGATACGGCTTGCGCCTCGGGCTCCATTGCTGCTATTGCTGCGCGAGCTTCACCGCGGTGCTCGTCGCGATCGGCGTGATGGATCTTCTTGCGATGGCCGCGCTTACTGTGGCGATCACGCTCGAGCGTCTCGCGCCGCGTGGTCCGCTTGTCGTGCGAGGCATTGGGTTCACAATCGTCGGCATGGGTTTGCTGATGATCGCGCGAGCCGCTTCGCTCATGTAAAAGCATTCGCTGCAACGCTCAATAGAACAGAAACGAACTGATGACCCGATATATCGCTCTGCTGCGCGCCGTGAATGTCGGCGGCACCGGAAAACTGCCAATGGCTGAATTGCGAAGTATGTGCGAGTCCGTTGGCTTCACGAATGTCCGCACGTATATTGCGAGCGGCAATGTCGTGTTCGACAGCAAGCTTGCCGAAGCGTCGGTGAAGAGCCGGCTCGAGCGTTGTCTCGAAGCGTATGCGGGCAAGCCGGTCGGCGTCGCGGTGCGCACGAGCGCGGAACTTGCGCAGGTACTCGCAGCGAATCCGTTCAAGTCGGCGGCAGCGAATCGTACGGTCGCGATCTTTCTCGACGCACCGCCGCCCGCCGATGCACTCGCTCACGCAAGCGGCCAGCGCGACGAAGAAATGGCGCTCGGCACGCGCGAGATTTACGTGCACTACAACAACGGAATGGCCGACACGAAGCTCAAAATTCCCGCAGCCAAAACGGGAACCGCGCGCAACATGAACACGGTTGCAAAGCTAGTCGAGATGGCGAACGAGTAGCGCAGAGTCTTCAATCGGCGTCGAAAAAAAGGGCGGCACAATCAATCGTGCCGCCCTTTCGCAGACTGACTGCGGATTGCCGATCGCAACGTTAGCCGCTTACCGCACCTTGCCCGCCTTCCACGCCGACAGCAACTGATCGTACTTGACTGTCTCGCCCTTCGGCTTTTCGTTGGCGAGCTTCTTCCACGGCGCGTGCTGATCGGACAACCACTTCGACGGATCGCTCGCCGCATTCATCTCCGGCGCGCATGCCTTCATGCCGGCTCTCTGCAAGCGCGACAACACCTGGTCCATCTCCTTGGCGAGGTTATCCATTGCGGCCTGTGGCGTCTTTTCTCCAGCGACGGCGGTGCCCACGTTCTTCCACCAGAGCTGCGCCATCTTCGGATAGTCCGGCACATTGTTGCCGGTCGGCGTCCACGCGACGCGTGCCGGGCTGCGATAGAACTCGATCAGACCGCCGTACTTGTCCGCGTTCTTCGTGAAGTAGTCGCTATGAATATCGGAGTCGCGAATGAACGTGAGACCGACAATCGACTTCTTCAGCGATACGCTCTTGGACGTCACGAACTGCGCATACAGCCATGCGGCGGCGCGCTGATTGGCCGGCGTCGACTTGAAGAAGGTCCACGAGCCGACGTCCTGATAGCCGTTCTGCATGCCGTCCTTCCAGTACGCGCCGTGCGGCGACGGCGCCATGCGCCACTTCGGCGTGCCGTCGGGGTTCGTCACGTTGCCGGGTTTCAACATCGACGCGGTGAACGCGGTGTACCAGAACACCTGCTGCGCGATCTTCCCTTGCGCGGGCACAGGGCCGGCCTCGCTGAAGGTCATGCCGGACGCTTCGGGCGGCGCGTATTTCTTGAGCCAGTCGATGTATTTGGTCGTCGCATAGACGGCCGCCGGGCTGTTGGTGCCGCCGCCGCGCGACACCGATGCGCCAACCGGATGGCAACCGTCCGGCGTCACGCGAATGCCCCATTCGTCGACGGGCATGCCGTTCGGAATGCCCTTGTCGGCCTCGCCCGCCATGGAAAGCCATGCGTCGGTAAAGCGCCATCCGAGCGACGGGTCTTTCTTGCCGTAGTCCATATGGCCGTAGACTTTTTCGCCGTCGATGTTCTTCACGTCATTCGTAAAGAACTCGGCGATGTCTTCATACGCGGACCAGTTCACCGGCACGCCCAGCTCGTAGCCGTACTTCGCCTTGAACTTGTCCTGCAGGTCCTTGCGGGCGAACCAGTCCGCGCGGAACCAGTAAAGATTGGCGAACTGCTGATCGGGCAGTTGATAGAGCTTCTTGTCCGGCGCGGTCGTAAAGCTCGTGCCGATAAAGTCTTTGATATCGAGCCCAGGATTCGTGTATTGCTTGCCTTCACCCTCCATGTAATCGGACAGCGGGATGATGACGCCATAGCGATAGTGCGTGCCGATCAGATCGGAGTCCGAGATCCAGCCGTCGTAAATGCTTTGCCCGGATTGCATCGACGTCTGCAATTTTTCGACGACATCGCCTTCCTGAATGATGTCGTGCTTCACCTGAATGCCGGTGATTTCAGTGAAGGCTTTCGCGAGCGTTTTCGATTCGTAGATATGCGTGTCGATCGTTTCCGACACGACGTGAATTTCCTTGACGCCTTGCGACTTCAGTTTGTTCGCGGTGTCGACGAACCATTTCATTTCGTCCATCTGCTGCTGTTTCGAGAGCGTGCTAGGTTGAAACTCGCTATCGACCCACTTCTGCGCTTCAGGTATGCCCGCCATAGCCTGGTTCCCAAAGGCACCCGACACGATGCTTGCCACTGCGAGCGCGACGATCCGTCTCCTCTGTTGCATGGTCTTCTCCTGTGTCCTTCGTGCCCCTTCGATCTTTCCGGCGCCCGCTTGGGGCATCAGCGGAACCGGCAGTTGCGAGTGCTCATTGCGTGCGTTTCGTTTCTATTCAACCTTTCCACATGATCGCGAGCAGAACCAGTAGCGAAGCCAGCGAGCCCGGCCACGAAGTCGAGCCTTCGGCGCTAATGCCGATCCACGCGAGATTCACATACGCGGCCGCGAGCAGGCCGATAAAAAGGCGATCGCCGCGCGTGGTCGCGATAGGCAGAAAGCCCTTGCGTTCATGCGTCGGCGAGCGCAGTTCCCACACGGTCATGCCGGCCAGCATCACGACGATGCAGACGAAGAAGATCGCCACCTCGGGCGTCCAGTACATCCACGTGAACATCAGACTCTCCCCATCGCAAAGCCCTTCGCGATGTAGTTGCGCACGAAGTAGATCACCAGCGCGCCAGGCACGATGGTCAGCACGCCCGCCGCCGACAGCACGCCCCAATCCATGCCGGCCGCCGATACGGTGCGCGTCATCACGGCCGCAATCGGTTTCGCGTTGACGGACGTCAGCGTGCGCGCGAGCAGCAGTTCGACCCAACTGAACATGAAGCAGAAAAACGCCGTAACGCCGACGCCCGATTTGATCAGCGGCAGAAAGATCTTCACGAAGAAAGCAGGGAACGTATAGCCGTCGATGTACGCGGTCTCGTCGATTTCCCGCGACACGCCCGACATGAAGCCTTCGAGAATCCACACGGCGAGCGGCACGTTGAACAGCATGTGCGCGAGCGCGACGGCGATATACGTGTCGGTTAGACCGACGCTCGAATAGAGCTGGAAAAACGGTAGTAAAAACACGGCGGGCGGCGTCATCCGGTTGGTGAGCAGCCAGAAGAACATGTGCTTGTCGCCGAGAAAGCGATAACGCGAGAACGCGTAAGCGGCGGGCAGCGCGACGAGCACGGACATCACCGTGTTCATCAGCACGTAGATGATCGAATTGATGTAGCCCCAGTACCAGGAGGGATCGGTGAAGATGATCTTGTAGTTGTCGAACGTGATGTGCTGCGGCAGCGTGGCGAACGTCGACATGGTTTCTTCGTTCGTGCGCAGCGAGATCGACAACATCCAGTAAAGCGGAATGAGCGCGAACAGCATATAGACGACGAGCACCAACGTGCGCATCCAGCGGCGCTTATCCTGCATGTTCGTCTCCTTCCGCAGCGGGGCCGCCTTTGCCTACGCGGCTCATCCAGTTATAGAGAATGAAGCACAGCAGCAGAATGATGAGGAAATAGATCAGCGAGAAAGCCGCGGCTGGGCCGAGGTCGAACTGGCCGACCGCTTTTTGCGTCAGGTACTGGCTGAGAAAAGTTGTCGAATCGCCGGGGCCGCCGCCCGTCAGCACGAACGGTTCGGTGTAGATCATGAAGCTGTCCATGAACCGCAGCAGCACGGCGATCATCAGCACACCGCGCATTTTCGGCAATTCGATGTAGCGGAAAACCGCGAAGCGGCTCGCGCCGTCAATTTCGGCGGCCTGATAGAACGCATCGGGAATGGCGCGCAAGCCCGCGTAGCAGAGCAGCGCGACGAGCGGCGTCCAGTGCCAGATGTCCATCACCAGCACGGTGATCCATGCGGCCGTGGGGCTTGCCGTGTAGTTGTAATCGAAGCCGAGGCTATTGAGCCAGTAACCGAGCAGGCCAATATCCGGGCGTCCAAAGATTTGCCAGATTGTGCCGACCACGTTCCATGGAATCAGCAACGGCATGGCGAGCACGACGAGCGCCGCCGATGCGCGCCATCCGGAAGCGGGCATCGAAAGCGCGAGGCCCACGCCCAACGGAATCTCGAACAGCAACACGCAAGCGGAAAAGATGATCTGTCTGCCGAGCGCGTCGCGCAAATCGGGGTCGGTCATGATGTTGCGAAACCATTCGGTGCCGACGAACACATGCTGCGTCGGACTAATGATGTCCTGCACCGAATAGTTGACGACCGTCATCAGCGGCAAGATCGCGGAAAAGGCCACGCAGATGAACACGGGTATTACGAGCAGCCACGCTTTCTGATTGACGGGCTTGTTCATTGCGCGGCTCCTTCTGCGTTACGTGCATCGATTCTTTCGTCATTGCAGAAGAACACCGTTTCTGGCGCGGCCACGCGCAGCCAGGCGGGCCCGTTCACCACGCGCACATGCGGCTCGAGTTTCGCGTTGAAGAGATGGCCGTCGCATTGCGCGGTCACGAGCTGGTAATTGCCGAGTTGCTGCGCGCGCAGCACCTCGACTCTGACGGCGCCGGCTTCGCCTTCGTGGGCGAGCCGCACGAACTCGGGGCGAATGCCCAATGTAAGCGGGCTCTTTGCCTGCTGATGCGCGTCGCCCAGCGCCGCGAGCGTGGCGGCGCCGAGCGTGAGACGCTGTGAGCCGATCCGCGCGCCGTCGGCGTCGAGTTCGATCGGACAAAGATTCATACCCGGACTGCCGATGAAGTAGCCGACAAACGCATGATCCGGCCGCAGAAACAGCGCATCGGCGCCGCCTTTCTGTACGACGCGGCCGTTCGTCATGACGACGACTTCATCGGCGAAAGTGAGCGCCTCGACCTGATCGTGCGTGACGTAGATCAGCGTGAGCTTCAGTTGCTGATGGATCTTTTTCAACTGCCGGCGCAGCATCCATTTCATCGCCGGATCGATCACGGTCAGCGGTTCGTCGAACAGAATCGCCGCGACGTCCTGGCGAACGAGGCCGCGTCCAAGCGATATTTTCTGCTTTGCGTCGGCCGCGAGATTGCTGGCCTTGTGCGGGAGATCGCGCGTCATGTCGAGAATTTCCGCGACTTCGTGCACGCGCTTTTTTACTTCGGCGGCCGGCATCCTGCGATTGCACAGCGGAAACGCGAGGTTGTCGAACACGGTCATCGTGTCGTAGATCACCGGGAACTGGAACACCTGCGCGATGTTGCGCTCGCGCGCGCCGAGCGCGGTCACGTCGCGTCCGTCGAACAGTACCTTGCCCTCGGACGGCTTGACGAGGCCCGACACGATATTGAGCAGCGTGGTCTTGCCGCAGCCGGACGGCCCGAGCAGCGCATAAGCGCCGCCGTCTTCCCACACCATGCTCATGGGCTGCAGCGCATAGTCGTCGAGTGTCGCGGGCTTCGGACGATATGCGTGCGCGAGATTCTGGAACTCAATGCGCGCCATGAGCGGCCTCCGGGCTCGATACCAGTTTCGTATCCGCGCCGAACACGAACAGTTCGTCAGGGTCGATGAAAACGTTGAGTTCGGTGCCGAGCTCGATCTGATGCACGCCCTGCAACTGCGCGACGAGGTCGATGCCGCCCGTGAGCGTGCGCAAATGCAGATAGGTTTCCGAGCCGCTCAACTCGGCCAGTTCGAGCCGGCAGGGAACGGCGACTGCATGCGGCGCTTTCGCGTGAAGGCGCAAGTGCCCTGGCCGTATGCCGATGCGGCATGCGCCGTTCGCAGCGGTGCCTTGCCGGAGCGGAACGTCGACGCCGATCGGCAGATGCGCGCGGCCGTTGCCGTTAAGTTCGCTCGTCAGCATGTTCATCGGCGGATCGTTGAAGACGGCTGCTGCATCGACGTTGATGGGCGCGTTGTAGACGTCGAGCGTCGGACCGAATTGCAGCACGCGGCCTTTATCGATGATCGCGGTATAGCCGCCGAGCAGCAGCGCTTCGAGCGGCTCGGTGGTGGCATAGACCACGGTCGTCTTGCCGTCCGCGAAAAGCGTGGTCAACTCCATGCGCAATTCCTCGCGCAGCTTGTAGTCGAGATTCACGAGAGGTTCGTCGAGCAGCACGAGCGACGTGCGCTTCACGAGCGCACGCGCGAGTGCGCAGCGCTGCTGTTGACCACCCGACAGTTCGCTCGGCCGCCGCTCGAGCAGATGCTCGATATGCAGTTTCCCCGCGACCTCGAGCACGCGCCGGCGAATTTCCGCCGAATCGGTCTTCTGCAACTGGAGCGGCGACGCGATGTTCTGGAACACGGTCATCGCCGGATAATTGATGAACTGCTGATAGACCATCGCCAGATTGCGCTGGCGCACGCTGACGCCTGTCACGTCCTGGCCGTCGACCAGCACGCGGCCCGCGTTCGGCCTGTCCAGTCCCGCCATCACGCGCATCAGCGTGGTCTTTCCCGCCTGGGTCGGACCCAGCAGCACATTGATAGCGCCTGGCACAAGACGCAAATCCACGCCGTACAGATACGGTTGCCCGCCAGAAACGACACTGACTTGCTCCAGTTCCAGGACCAAATTGTTCTCCTTTCAGGCGCGCGCGATGCGACCGTCAAACCGCAGCTTGACGATGGCATCGATTGGGTTGCACTTTTATTACACGCAGCAGACAGAATTTCCCTTTTGTTGGTTTGCGTTTAAATCGGGGTTAACCTTACGAAAGGCCGAAATAGAGAATCTCGTCGATACGGGTCTCCGTAAAGGGCCTACCAAGCCGTTTTCTGTCGGGCATATACCCAGCAAGTGGGAAAGCGGATTCGCGCCACTATTTGGCGGAATTAACCTTTTGCCGAACGTTTACGTGATAATCGGTACGCACGCTGCCGGTTTCGAACCACTAACCACTAAAAATGCGCGGGTCATGGCTTTTAGCGAACCAAGGTCTCCATTTTTCCGGTGGCTCGTGTCTTCGGCTCAGAATCTGAGCGCGGAGAACCGCCAGATACTTCTCGCCAATCTTTTCACACGCACCGCGTCCATCGTCTTCGCATCCATCTGCGAAATCAGCGTCTGCGCGACCGCTTACTATCTGCACCCGAGCTTGCTGTATGCGACGTGGACGGGCGCCGTTGTCGCGCTGCTGATCGTGCGGCTCGCGCTCATCTGGTCGTGCCGCCGCCGCAGCGCACTGGGTCTGCCCACACCTACCGCCGCCTTCCTGTTTGCAAGCGTTCTGTGGAGCGCGTTGTTCGGCCTGGGCGCTTTGCTGTGCAACATCAGCGGAGACGCAACGCTTTTCCTGCTTGGCAATGTTTGCGCGGTCGGCGTTGTCGGCGGACTCGCGGGACGCAATGCGGCCACGCCGCGGCTCGTGATGCTGCAGATCGTCTTCATCATCGGTTTGCTGGGCGTCGGCGCGGCGCTGTCGCCGGGCTCCGGAAAACTCGTGCTTCTGTTTCAGGCGCCGTTTTGCGCCGCCGGTTTTCTCACGGTTGCGCTGCGCAGTAATCGCGATACGGTTGCGCTGCTGCTCGCGCGCGAAAGCAGTCAGCGGCTCGCGCATCACGACAGCCTCACCGGCTTGCCGAATCGTGCGCGCATCAACGAACTGCTGTTCGAGCGCACGGCGGTCAGCGCGGCGCAGCGCGACGGATTGTTCGCTGTTCTATTGATCGACCTCGACGGCTTCAAGGCGATCAACGACAGTCTCGGCCACGCCGCGGGCGACCAGATTCTTCAGGAAGCCGCGGTTCGCCTGCGTGAAGTGATGCCGGCCACCGACATCGTCGGACGCCTCGCCGGCGACGAGTTCGTGGTGATCTCGGAAGCGCCAGAGCCGTCCCGCGAGGTGCGGCTCATCGCGGACAGCATCGTCAAGACGCTGGCGCGCCCCTTCGTACTGACGGAAGCGCTCGTGCACATCGGCGCGAGCGTGGGCGTGGCGCTGTACCCCGAGCACGCGTGCACGGGTCCGCAATTGCTGATTTGCGCCGACCGCGCGCTATACGCGGTCAAGCGCAGCGGCAAGAGCGCTTATCTGATTTTCGATGCACACGAACATGTCTCCGACGAAAGCCTGAGCCTGTTGCGCAGCGACCTGGAAGGCGCGTTGCGCACGTTCATCGGACTGCGCATGGAGTATCAGCCGATCCTGGACCTCGCAAGCGGCGAGGTGACGGGCCGCGAAGCGCTGATTCGCTGGACGCATCCGACGCGCGGCGAGCTCTCGCCGTCCGCTTTCATTCCGACAGCGGAACGTACCGGGCTGATACTCGCGCTCGGCGAGTGGGCTTTGCTGCAGTCGTGCAAGGAAGCGGTCATGTGGTGCGACAAGGTGCCGGTCGCGGTCAACGTGTCGCCGGTGCAATTGCGTGAGGAGGCATTTGCGTCGATCGTGGCGGGCGTGCTTCGCAAGACGCGGCTTCCGCCCGAGCGCCTGAACATCGAAGTGACGGAGACCGTGCTGCTGAACGACGACGTGGTGACCCGGCGCAACATCTCGCGGCTGCGTGCATTGGGCATCGGTCTTGCGCTCGACGATTTCGGCACTGGCTTCTCGACCATGTCGACACTCGTGCGCTTCACGTTCGACAAGCTTAAGATCGACAGTTCGTTCGTGAAGGAGTCCGTGCATCGGCGCGAATCCGCGGCAGTGGTGCGAGGGATCGTCGCATTGGCGCGCGAGATTGGCATGCCGACCACGGCCGAAGGCATCGAAACGCAGGAGCAGCTCGATTTCGTGCGGCGCTCCGGCTGCACGCATGCCCAAGGCTTCCTGCTTGGCAGACCGGTGCAAGGCTGTGAGATCGCGCGTATCGACGACAAGCTGCCCGTGCAGTCCGTGCGCTCCGTGAACCAGTCCTGAGCCACGGCCTGTATTGCAAACGCGAGGGTTCTTATCCAACAGCGAACGGCGAGGCAAATGTGGATTCGACCTTGAAATTCCAGCTACGGCTTACCGTATCGCCGGAACTTGCCGATGCGCTGCGCACCGACCGTTCGGGCGCGGCGCACGCGGAACTGCAGCGTATCTTGCGTCGGCATGATGCGACGCTGAAATGCCAGTACGACGCATTCGCGGACTACGTGAACGAGGCCGAGCGGCTCGGCACCGAGAAGTACTCGCTTTATCAGTGGACGCGCGAAACGATCCGGAATCCGGAGAAGAAAGCGAAGTACCTGCGATCGTTCACGGTCTATGTGAAGGGCGAGCAGATCTACGACAAGCAGATCGCCGATGCGATGGAGAACGAACTATTGAAGCTCGCCGGCGTAGACAGCCCAGGTGGCATTGAAAGCGTTTCGAAGTTCGACACCAATCCCGCGAATAGTCCGCAGCCGCCAAAGCGTTAGCCGCTTGCGCATCATTTGCCCGTCGCTTGCTCATTAGCGGTTAGCTCTTTTCATTCAACTGTCACCGTTTCGCGACTAGGATCACTGGTCAAAGCCGCCAGTCCTTCCTACCCACAAACACAGACATGTCGAATACAAAGAACGCTAATGCCTCGCCAGCCGATCAGGGCGCATCCATCGTTTCGCGTCGCGGGTTTCTGAAGTTCGCGGGCGCATCGGGTCTTGCCGGCGCGGCCAACGCGCTGTCGACGGCACGCGCCGCGAGCAGCACGCCGGACGGCACGCCCGAGCAGATCCATCTGACGTGGGGCAACGGTCCTTCGAGCGACGTCACCGTGTCGTGGGCGTCGCTCGCGGCCGCCGTGAAGCCGCATTTGCGCATTGGCCGCATCGGCGACGCGAAGCACATCGTGCATGGCGTGCAGACCACTTACACCGACGGCCTGAACGGCGAGGTCGTGTTCAACTATCACGCACGTCTGCGCGACCTCAAGCCCGACACGAGCTATGAATACGAGGTCACGGCCGAGAACGACAGCAATGCCGCGCAGCCTTTCACCGGCAGCTTCCGCACCGCGCCGCGCGGCCGCGCGCCCTTCCGCTTCACGAGCTATGGCGATCTCGCGACGCCGAACACCGGCTGGGTGCTGTCGTCGCCGCAAAGCCGCTTCGCGGTGCAGGCCGTCGAGCGCTTTCAGCCGCTGTTTCATCTGCTCAACGGCGACCTCTGCTATGCGAACCTGAACCCGACGCAACAGCCGCAAGTGTGGCGCGACTTCGGCAACAACTGCCAGAACTCGGCGGCGAATCGTCCGTGGATGCCGTGCCCCGGCAACCATGAAATCGAGTTCCATAACGGCGAGCAAGGCTTCGCGTCGTATCTCGCGCGTTATGCGCTGCCCGACAATCACACGCGTTTTCAGGGCCGCTGGTACAGCTTCCGCGTGAGTTCGGTGCTGTTCATTTCGCTCGATGCCGACGACGTCGTCTATCAGGACGCCGCCGCCTTCGTCGCCGGACCGGCCCCGCTCGTGCCGGCCGCAAGCACCGGCAATCCGCCGATCCAGCCAGGCACCTCGTTCTATGTGCGAGGCTACAGCGATGGCGAACAGACGCGCTGGCTCGAAAAGACACTGCGCCACGCGGCCGACGACCACGACATCGACTGGATCGTCGTGCAGATGCACCAGGACGCGCTGAGTTCGTCGAAGACAGGCAACGGTTCCGATAAGGGCATTCGCGAGGCATGGCTGCCGCTCTTCGACCGCTACGGCGTGGACCTCGTGCTGTGCGGCCACGATCACGACTACGAGCGCAGCTATCCCGTGCGCGGCTGCAATCATCACAAGGGCACCGACATCGCCACGGGCCATCCGGTCGATACCTTGCAGCCAAAGCCGGTGATGTCGGCGATCTCGGCGGGCGCGTCCACGTTCGATACGAGCCAGGGCACGATCCACCTGATTCTCGGCGGCGGCGGCACGAGCGCGCCGCTCGATGTCTATGGCGTCGATGCAGGCACGGGACTGCCGCAAGCGCGCATCTTCACGCGGCCGAATCGTCCGGTGCCGGGTACGACCGCGGGCACCTTCGTTCGTGCGAGCGCCGATGCCGTCGAAGATGCGATCTGGTCCGCGCAACGCGATACGGGCACGGGCTACGGCATCGCCGTGTTCGATCACGATCCGGGTCACGCGGGCGGCGAGACGACGATCACGATGAACTACTACCATGCGCCCGGCGCCGATCAGACGCCGACCGCCAACTACGAATTGTTCGAAACGATCGAGCTAAAAAAGAAGCGCAAGCGCTGAGGCCAGCGGACAGTAAAAAGGTAAAAATGACGGCGCTACATCATTTGTTACACGTCTTACCGGTAAGCCGTGCAGTGGTTACAGAGGGCTTTCATGTCACCGGTTATACTCGGCGCCGTCTCATAAAAACCAAAGACCTTTTATGTCCAGAAAAATCCTCCAGATTGTGGCTGTCGCGGCGCTTGCGAGCGCGGCGTCCTTGTCGGCTGTGGCCGGCGACATGAACAATGCGCTGGGCGGCGCGCTCGGTGGCGTTGCGGGTGCGGCACTGGGTGGCGCGGTCGGCGGCAGCACGGGTGCCGTGATCGGCGGCGCCGTGGGCGGCGGCGCGGGCGGCGCGGTGACGTCGAACCGCCGTGAGCGCACGGGTGCGATCGTCGGCGGCGCGCTGGGCGGCGGCGCGGGCACGGCAGCCGGCAATGCAATGGGCGGCCGTGGCGGCGGCCTCGTCGGCGCAGCCCTGGGTGGCGGCGCGGGCGCGGCGCTCGGCGGCAACATCTCGCGCTCGAACTCGTATTCCGACGACTACTCGCGTGGTTATCGTTCGGGCAAGAAGCGTCATAAGCATCGCCACTACGACTAAGCAGCACGCAGTAGCGTAGTGCGGTGAAGGCCGCGAAAAGCCTGGTGCGCCGCGCGAGCGGCGCTTGCTTCGGCGAATCGAGGCCGGGCTTTTTCAGCCGACGTGCTTCAAAAAGTCCTTCAAGCGCGGCGTGGGCGGGTTGTCGATCAGCTCGCCCGGCGCGCCATCTTCCGCGATGCCGCCGTTGTCCATGAACAACAGGCGCGTACCGACACGCTTGGCGAAGCCGATCTCGTGCGTGACGACAATCATCGTCATGCCCTCCGTCGCGAGATCCTGCATGACCTTCAGCACTTCATGACGAAGCTCGGGATCGAGTGCCGAAGTCGGCTCGTCGAACAGCATTAGCTTCGGCCTGATCGCCAGCGCGCGCGCAATTGCGACGCGCTGCTGCTGTCCGCCGGACAACTCGGACGGATAGTGATTCGCGCGCGATTCGAGCCCGACCTTGTCGAGCAGCGCCATTGCCTGATCGCGCGCTTCGGCTCGCGATGCGCCGCGTACCTGAATCGGGCCGAACATCACGTTTTCGAGCGCGGTCATCTGCGGGAACAGGTTGAACTGCTGAAACACCATGCCCGCTTCCAGGCGGATCGCGCGGATGTCAGACGCATTGCCTTTCACGCTCAGGCCGTCCACGAGCAGTTCGCCGCCGCTGATTTTTTCGAGTGCGTTAATGCAGCGGAGCATGGTCGACTTGCCCGAGCCCGACGGCCCGACGACCACCACGACTTCCGAACTCTCGATGCGAAGATCGATGTTGTTGAGCACCGGCAGATGGCCGAAGCTCTTTGAGACGCGCTGAAATTCGATCATGCTCATAGAATTCGCATCCTTCTTTCGACGACGCGCAGCGACAGCGTCATGACACCGGTCAGGACCAGATAAATGACCGCGACGGCGGACCAGATTTCCACCGCGCGAAAGTTGCCGGCGATGATCTCCTGACCCTTGCGCGTCAGTTCCCCGACGCCGATCACGATAAACAGCGACGTGTCCTTCAAACTGACGATGCACTGATTGCCCAATGGCGGAATCAGGCGTCGAAATGCGAGTGGCCCGACGATCTTCATCAGCACGCGCGGCGTCGAGAGTCCCATCGCGAGGCCCGCTTCCATCAAGCCCTTCGGGATCGACAGCAACGCTCCGCGCACCACCTCGGCAAGATAGGCGCCCGAATTCACCGTAATGGCGATGATGGCGGCGGTCAGCCCGTCGATTCGCAAATGCGCAAGCAACGGCAACGCGAAGTAGAGAAACATCACCTGAACCACAATCGGTGTGCCGCGTATCAGTTCGACGTAAACCTGCGCAATCACGTTTAGCGCAAGCGGGCCGTAGGCGCGGCATGTGCCCGCCACGACACCGACGATAAAGCCGCCGATCAAGCCCACGAAGGCGATGAATACTGTCAGCTCCACGCCGTCTATCAGATCTGGAAGCGCACTCCAGATAACTGTCCAATCGAATTCCACGAACCGCTCCTTAGGTGTGCGTCTGCCGCGCGGCGGGAACTGCCGCACGGGACGTCGCAACGATTACGATTTGGGCGGCTCGGAGCCGAACCACTTCTTGTGGAGCGTCGCATAGCGGCCGTCGGCCTTCATCTTCGCGAGTTCCGCGTTGACGCTCGCGACGAGCGGACTGCCCTTCGGAAAGCCGATGCCGTACTTGTCGCCGCTCACCGGCGTGCCGGCGACCTTGACCTTGCCTTTACCGGCCGTGCTCGCGAAATACAGCACGTTGGGCGTGTCGTGCATCGCGGCGTCGACGCGGCCCGCTTCGAGCGCGAGGTACGCCTGGTCGATGTTCGGGAACTGGCGGATTTCCTTCGGCTTCAGATGCGCCTTGATCCAGTCGATAGTGGCCGTGCCTGTTTTCGCCGCGATCACCTTGCCGTTCAGATCGTCGATGGACCGGATGCTCGTGTTGCCGCTTTGGACCATCGCGGCGAGGCCGCTGTCGTAGTACGGGTCGGAGAAGTCGATGGCTTTCCTGCGCTCCTCCTTGATCGTCATGCCCGACAGCGCGACGTCGATATTTTGCGTCTGCAACGCGGGAATCAGGCCGCTGAAATCCATCGGCTGGACCTTGTATTTCCAGCCCAGGTCTTTCGCGATTTCGGCCCACAGGTCCAGGTCGAAGCCGACGTACTTGTCGCCCTGCTTGAATTCGAAGGGCATGAACGACGTGTCCGTGCCGACCACGAGTTCTTTGGTGTCCGCGCGGGCGAGCGCGCTGCCGAATAGCGCGGCCGCAACGACGGACATGAGGAAGACGCGACGTACCATGATTTTCTCCGCATTGATTGACGATGAACACGCGTTGTTTCTACAACATGCGGTGTTCCGTCTGCATAAGCGACAACATATGTTGTCAATGCGGATACTACGACATTAAAAAGTTTGGCAACAGGAATTTTTGTCGATGAAAACCCTGGCGTGACGCCACGTGCCCGCCGCGGTGGACGCTCGTGCGAAACAAAGGCATAAAAAAAGCGCCGCTGTTGCGGCGCCTCGAGCGAGTCTCTTATGCGAAGGTATCGCGACTGCGGCTACGCCGTCATGACTTCGACGTGAACGCCGCGACCGCTTCCCTGAAACGGCTGCTGCCGTACACGCTTTCGATCAGATCCTCGTCGTCGAGCCGCTGATCGATCACGATGCGGCGCAGGCTCTCTTTCACCGCGTGCTGCGTGACGGGCGAAAGCGCAATCAAACGTTGCGCGAGCGAGTGCGCCGCTTCCTGCAATGCGTCTCGCCCGCAGACCTCCTGCACGTATCCGCACGCGAGCGCTTCTTCGGCGCTCAGATAGTCGGCGAGCATCAGCATCTTCTTCACGCGCGGTGTGCCGAAGGCTGCCTGAAGCCGCGCGATATTGCGCGACGACAGCGTGTTCGACAGCGTCTTCGCAATCGGCGCGCCGAAGCGCGAAGCGTCGGTGCAGACGCGAAAATCGCAGGCCGTCGCGAGCGCGAGACCGCCGCCCACCGCCCAGCCGTCTATCACCGCAATGGTCGGCATGGTAATTCGCTCGATAGTGTCGATCACGCGCTCGACGAACGCTTCGTATGCGAGCCCATCGCGGCCGTCGCGGAAGTCCTTGAAATAGCCGATGTCCGTGCCGGAAATGAACGACTTGCCGCCGGCGCCGCGCAGCAGAATGCAGCGCACGTCGTCGTTCGCTTCGCATTGCGCCACGAGTGCAAGCAGCGACTCGTACATGTCGAGCGTCATCGCGTTGTGCCGCTCGGGTCTGTCTATGAGGATTTCCGCCGCGCCCGAAGCGTGAACGGTCAGACGAACCGGTTCGCTCATGACGCGGCTCCGTTGATTTCGGCGAAGATCTCGTCGTTGTGCTCGCCGAGCAGCGGCGGATGGCGGCGCACGGTCGGCGGCGTGCCGAGCAGTTTGACCGGAAAGCCGATGTTCTTGACCTTGCCCTCGTTCGGGTGGTCGATCTCCATGCACATGTTGCGATGCTGCGCGTGCTCGCTTGCAAATGCTTCGGGATACGAAAGAATTGGTCCTGCGGGGATGCCGGCCGCGAGCAGCAGATCGACCCATTCGCTGCTGTCGCGCTTGCCGAACTCCTGTTCCAGCACTTCGATCATCGCCTCGCGATTTTTCAGTCGCAGCGACACGCTCGCGTAATCCGCGTGATTGATCAGATCGCGCCGATCCAGCGTTTCGCACAGCCGGGTCCATAGCTTCTGGTTGGTTGCGCCCATCACGAAGTAACCGTCGCGCGCCTTCACGGCCTGATAGGGTGCGCTCATCTTGTTGCTCGTGCCGAGCGGTGTCGGCGGCACGCCGGTGCCCCAATAGTCGGACATGTCCCAGATCGAGAAGGCCATGATCGAATCGAACAGCGACGCGTCGATATGCTGGCCTTCACCGCTTCGCTGCGCGCCGATATACGCCGACAGCAGACCGAACACCGCGAACATCGCACAGCCGATATCCGCGACCGGAACGCCGGCTTTCACGGGCTTGCCGCCTTTGTAGCCCGTCACACTCATCACGCCCGACATGGCCTGCGCCATCAGATCGAAGCCAGGCCGCGACGCCCACGGTCCGCTTTGCCCGAAGCCGGAAATGCTCACGTAGACGATCTTCGGATTGATCGCCTTGATCGACTCGTAATCGATCCGCAAACGCTGCACGACGCCCGGCCGATAGTTCTCGACGATGACGTCCGCGGTTTTCGCGAGCTTGTAGAACATCTCGCGCCCTTCGTCGCTTTTCAGATCGAGCGTGACGGAGCGCTTATTGCGGTTGAGGTTGAGAAAACCCATGCTGTCGGGGCCTTTCATCTTGAAGCCCATCGAACTGCGCGTCTGGTCGCCCTCGGGCGGCTCGACCTTGATGACGTCCGCGCCGAGGTCGGCCAGCATCATGCAGGCGAACGGCCCCGCCATGACCTGGCTCACGTCGAGCACGCGTATGCCTTGCAGCGGTAGATGCGTTGATTGCGTCATGTCGGGCTTCCTCCTCGGTCGGTGAGTCATGTTGTGACTCCACTGTCGCCGGGCAGAAGCGTTGCCGCAAGAATCGCTACGTCATGGCTGGTTTCGCGGATCGCGAAACCGTCGCGCGCGTGTGCTCCAGCTAGACCGCTAGACTGCTAGGCACCCGCCAGCAACTCCGCGACGACGTTGCGCAGCGTTTGCTCCTGCGCGTGCCCTTCGACGCAGGACAGCACGTAACTGCGCCGCGACCAGTCTCCGTCGAGTTCGACCGATGCGAGCGATGCCTCGGGATGAAAGCTCTGCAACACATCGGGCGGCATGAAGCCGACGCCTAAGCCGTGACGCACCATCGCGAGCATGGTGTCGAAACCGTTGACGGTCAGGTTGTCTGGGAACAGCCGGCCGCGGCTGCGATACGCGCGCTCCACGGCGGACAGTACGGCCGAGCCCTTGCCGAGGCTCACAATGGGAAGATCGAGAATATCGTCGATGCCCACTGGTCCATTGCCGAATTCAAAATGCGCGCGGCTATAAACCAGCACGAGGCGGTCTTCTCGATACGCGCATTTGTCCAGATCGAGAAAGCCGCTTTTCTTCTCGTAGATGCCGACGTCGATCACTTTGTCGCGTAGCAGTTGCTGCACGATCTTGCTGTTTTCCTCGACGATTTTCAGCGCGATGCGCGGATATTTGCGCTGAATCCCGGCGATTTCACGCGCCAGAAACTGAATGACGACCGCCTTCGGCGCACCGATGATGATGCGCCCTTCGAGCCCATGATTGAGGGCCTGTGCATCGCCTTCCATGCGGTCAATCAGGTTGTCGATCTGCCGAACGTACTCGATCAGCTTCGCCCCGGACTCGGTGATTTGCGCGCCATGCGGCACGCGTTGGAAGAGCTTCGCGCCGAGTTGCTCTTCGAGATCCGACACGCGCCGCGATGCCGCCGCGACTGCCAGGTTCAGCTTGTCCGCGGCGCGCGAGATGCTGCCTTCTTCCGCAATGGCAAGGATCAGCCGGACAGTTGTCGTGTCGAATTTCACTTGGTCTCCAATGGGTATTCAACGATGAATCGGTGCATGCGCCGCCCGCTAGTTTAGTGCGCCGCGAACCGCGGCAATAACGAAAACGCTATCACGGCATGCGGTTTCGACATTGGAGCTCTCGCGCCTGCATCCGTACACTTGTCCTTCAGCACCTGCATACAAGTGCCGCGCTCTGCGGCACGATGCATATCGACAACGACGAATGGCCTTTATCAACGTTGATGGCCATCTGGACGGAGACACGATTTTGGACAAGCCCACTGGTTCGCTCACGGCCGCCGCAGTGCGGCCCACTCGCCTCAATTTCCGCTGGCATGTGCTTATCTGGCTGCTGATCGGCGGGATCATCAACTACATGGACCGTGCGAGTCTTTCGATCGCAGCGCCGGGCATGATTGCCGAGCTGGGATTGACTCGCACGCAAATCGGCCTGCTCGGCAGTGTGTTTGCGTGGACCTATGCGGTCATGCAATTGCCGGCCGGCTGGGTGATCGACCGCTTCGGCGCAAAGCGCGCTTACGCACTCGCGATGATCTGGTGGAGCGTCGCGACATGGCTCACTGGCGTGGTCGGTTCCATTTCGGGGCTACTGCTGATGCGCGCGTTGCTCGCGGTCGGCGAGGCGCCGTGCTGGCCGACATCCGCGAAAATTACCGCTGCATGGTTTCCCGCGAAGGAGCGCGGATTCGCGACGGGCGTGTGGGACTCGTCTTCGAAATGGGGACCGGCCATTGCACCGGCTCTACTCGTCGCGTTGATGGTCGCATTCGGCTGGCGCTCGCTCTTTCATGTGACAGGCGCGGTTGGTGTTGCCTTCGCGTTGCTGTTCCTGATGCTGTATCGCAACCCCGTGGACAGCAAGCGTCTTTCGAAAGATGAACGGGAGTACATCGAGGCGGGCGGCGGCGGGCACGAACGCTCACTCGCCAATTCATCGCTGCGGTGGCGTTCGCTATTCGCGCGACGCAGCGTGTGGGGCATGATTCTCGGCTACTTCTGCACGATCTGGCTGTGGAATATTTTCCTCGTGTTCTTGCCGCTCTATCTACTCGACCGCTTTCATATTTCGTTCGCACAGCTTGGCGTGTATGCGGGTATTCCGTGGGCAGGCGGCGCGCTGGGCGAGATTGCCATCGGCTATCTGGCGAAGAAGATGGTCGACCGCGAGATCGCTTCGCCGATTGCCGCAAAGCGTCTGTTGATTGCATGCTGTGCGGTGGGCGCCGCTGTATGCGCGATTGCGTTGCCGTTTAGCCATACGTTGAACGTGACGCTTGCACTCTTCACCGTCGGGCTGGCGTTCATTGCGGCCGTGGTGGGTTCCGCGTGGGCGCTCGCGGCGGACATCGCGCCTTCGTCGATGATCGCCTCCGTCAGCGCGATCCAGAACTTCGGCGGTTATTTCGGCGGTGCGTTTTCGCCGGTCGTCGCGGGATTTATTGTCGACCGCACCGGCTCGTATGCGCTGGCGTTTATTTCAGGCGGCGCGATTGCGGGGTGCGCGGCGCTCTTCTACTGGTTCATGGCTCGCGAACCGATTGTCGATGATGCGGCTGCGTGAGCGGTAGTGCGGCGATAACCACTGGCATGTGGGCAGTTCGCCGTTGCGGGGATTACGGAGTCGTGAAGGCGCTCGATGCGTGTGGGCGCGAGTGGATGGAATCGGGAGAACGCATATCTGCCGAATTCCATCCAGACGCGCGAGCGTACAACGCGCTCCGCGTCTACTGCGTGCCCGGCTGCTTTTGCGCGCCGGACGCGGGCGCCACTCGTGCCGACTCCTTGACCAGTTGATCGGTCATCGCGTCCGCGACCGGGTTCGAACTGCGGCGATTGAGTTCGACCGGAGCGGTCGGCGGCGGCGGGGGCAATGACGGATCGAGTTTCGCCGACTCGCGCACGAGCAGTTCCGTCATCAACGCACCAACGTCGCTTGAACCGCGGCGGCGCAGGTCATCATGACCACGCGAATCTTCGGCAGCGCGCTGCGCGGTCTTCGATCTGGTGTTGTTTGCGTGTTGCGGTTGTTGCGGCTGTGGTGGTTGCATCTGCTGCTGCGCTTGCACCGGTTGCTGCTGTATCGGCTGCGTCGGTTGCTGAACCTGTGGGAGCTGCGCCTGCGTTTGCATGTCCGCCGCGGGCACGTTCGCGACGCTGGTGTTCGGAACGCCCTGCAACGCCGGTGCCGCCGGCAGCGCAGGCTGCGGCGCAACGGTCGGGGTCGGAGCCGGCGACGGCCGCACGTCAATGCGGCTCACCTTCGTGCCGCCAGGCGCGTTGCTGTTAGCCTTCGCCGATGTCTCCGGCGACGCCGGGCGAGCAATGCTGCCCGCAATCACGTGGGTCTCGGCAGGTCGCGAATCGGTGATCTCGGGCGCGGTCAGCGCGGCCTCGGGCGCGGCAGCCGACTTCTTTTCCTCGCGCGGATAGAGCAAATAGGCGCAGATCACCAGGTCAGCCAGCACAAGGCCGATGATCAACGTCTTTCCGGTATTGGTCATATCTAAAACTGAATCTTCATCGAAAGGCACAGGTTCATGATAAACGACGACTCGTTGCCTTACCGCGAACAGCGGTCGCTGCGTTTCAAACACGAGCGGCCAGCCATCGACACGTCGCGTGGATCGCAGGAAAGAGTTTCCATACAAGTTGGCCGTTTGTCATGCGCCGTGGTTCAACTTTTTGGGCCATCTTTTTCGGACATGTGGCGCGATTCGCAGGGCAAACATTCGGATCGGCCCGCCGCGCCGATAGTCCTTTACGCAATAGGGCCATGACTGGCCGCCGCGTATTCTCCGGGGCGTTCTCTGTTACGCTCCTGCATTCATGACCGTCACTAACGAGGAGCGTCAAATGAGCAAGGGGTATTGGGTCACCACGTATCGCAAGATCAACGATCCGTCGAAGCTGGCCGCCTACGGTCAGTTGGCCGGCCCGGCAGTAGCGGCTGCGGGCGGCAAGTTCCTCGTGCGCGGCGTCGCGGACGAAGTTCATGAGCAGGGCTTGAAGGAGCGGACGGTGGTGATCGAGTTTCCGTCGTATGAAGATGCAGTCGCAGCGTATTCACGCGACGACTACAAGAAAGCGCTCGACGCTTTGGGCGACGCAGTAGAACGCGATCTGCGCATTGTGCGCGGCGCGGAATAAGCACAAGGAATAACGGCAAGCGGGCTCAGCGAAACACGCGCTGACCGCCATGGCCACCAGCATCACCATGACCGCGCCGAAGATTGCAAACCTCGGCGCGGTGGGCAAAAACGTACTACTTCACCGCCCCCAAAGCCAGGCCCTTCACCAGATACCGCTGCAACCACGCAAACACGACCGAAACCGGTAGCGTTGCGCACAGCGTCGCGGCCATCACGAGATGCCACTGGACCACATACTTGCCGGCGACCATGTCGGTGACCTGCACGGTGAGCGTTTTGTTTTCCGGCGAGCGGATTAGCGTATACACAACGGCGAATTCGTTCCACGCGTTGATGAACGTGAAGATCGCGGTGACGACAATCGCCGGCACGGCAAGCGGCAGAAACACTTTGAAAACGGCACGCGTTCGTCCACATCCTTCCAGCCACGCCGCTTCCTCGAGATCGCGCGGCACCGTTTGGAAATACGAAGAGAGCATCCATACGGCGAACGCGATATTAAATGCCGCATACGAGACGATCACGCCGATTTTCGAATCGACAAGATTGCCGTCGCCATAAGGGATCATGGCGGCAAGCCGGAACAGCCCGACGACCAGCAGGATAGGCGACAGCATCTGCGTGACGAGCAGGAACTGGCGATACGGTCCGCGTCCACGGAACGGGAAGCGCGCCAAGGCGTAAGCGGCGGGCAAGCTCACCGCGAGTGCCAGCAATGTCGACAGCAAGCTGATAACCGCACTATTGCGCAGCGCCACGCCGAAATTGGCCGCTTGCCACATATCGGCGAAGTTGCTCCACTGCCAATGCACGGGCAACCAGCGCGCGGGGTAAACGAAAATCTCCGAAGCCGGTTTGAGTGCGGTGAAGAGCATCACCGCAAACGGGAACAGCACCACGATCACCAGCGGCGACAACGCGAGCCAGCACCACAGCGAGCGTTTCGTTTTCGTGCTGAGCGTCATGACGGTTCTCCTTCTTTCGCCGGCTGCATGCGCAAATACGCCATCGAGAAAACGAACAGCATGACGAGCATGATCAGCGACACGGCCGCAGCCTCGCCCGGTCGTCCGAGCCTGAAGCCGAGTTCGTACAGATACGTGACGAGAATATGCGTGCTGTTATCCGGGCCGCCTTGCGTCATGACCCAGATGATCGGGAACGAGTTGAACACGTAGATCACGTTCAACAGAATGGTCATGTTGATGAACGGCCGCATCAACGGCAGCGTGAGCTTGCGAAACTGCTGCCACGCGCTCGCACCGTCGATGCGCGCCGCTTCGTAAATGTCGCCGGGCACAGAGGACAATCCGCCGAGCAGAATCGTCACCGTGAATGGAATCGACACGAGAATGCCCACCGCGATTTCCACGGGAAACGCGAGTTCCGGAGTCGCGAGCCAATGAATCGGGCCGCCGATCAAGCCGAGGCGTTGCAGCGTGACATTGACCATGCCGTAGTCGTCGTTAAACGCCCAGCGCCAGACAACCGCGGTCATGGTGAGGGAAACCGACCACGGCAGCATGACGATGGTTCGCGCGACGCCGCGCCCATAGAAGTCCTGATTCAGCACCAGGGCAACAGGCACCGAAATGGCGACTGTGCCGCCGACCACGAACACGGTCCACACGATCGTACGGCGCGCGGCCGCGAGAAACGTCGGGTCGCTGAAGATCGAATAGAAGTTCTGCAAGCCCGTGAAGTCGCGAATCGCCCCGAAACGCGATACCTCATGCAGCGATTGCCACACGATATTAAAAATCGGATAGCTGATGATAAAAAGCGCCAGCACCAGGCTCGGTGCAATCAGTAACCACGGCGCTTGCAGACGCGAAGAGGCGGAACGGCTCATACATGCTCGATCGTGAGACGCGCCCGCATGAAGCATGCGGGCGCGTCGGAATGGGCCGGATAGTGACGGCTTACCGCGACGTCAGAGCGTCGCCCCGATCAATGGCCGAGCGACTTGTTGGCTTGCGTAGCCGCCGCATTCAGCGCATCGGCGGGCTTGGCCTTGCCCAGGTAGATGGACTGCATCGCGTCGGTCACGGCCTTCGCGGTGTCTTCCCAACCGGTCACGGTCGGTGCAAAACGCGCAGTGGGCAGCAAGGCGACAAATGCTTTGGTATCCGGATCATTGAATGCCGGGTCCGACGATTCCGCCTTGGTGGTCGGCAGGAAACCTTCAGTCGTCGTGAACTCGACGCGCGGTTCTTTGGTGAACAGATAGTCGAGGAACTTCCACGCGGACTTCTTCACCTTCGAGTTCTTGAACATCACGATCGAGTCCGTGACTGCGTAAGTGGCGTGCGTGGTGCCCATCGGAATCGGATCGATGCCGTACTTCAGGTTAGGCGCTTCCTTCTTGATCTGCTTCGCGAGGAACGGCGCCGAAATCATCATCGCCACGCGGCCTTGCTTGAAGAGGTTCTGTACGTCTTCGCGGCTGTAACCGGTAACGCCCGGTTGCGTCAGACCCTGATCGATCAGCGATTTATACAGCGTGGCCGCCTTGACGCCCGCCGCCGAGTTGAACGCCGCCTTGTTGTCCTTGCCGACTACTTCGCCGCCGTTTGTCCACAGCGCATAGTAAAAATAGACGTCCGTTTCGATTTCCTTGCCTTGCAGACCGAAGCCGGCAATGCCTTGCGCCTTCAGTTTCTTCGACGCTTCAATCACGTCGTTCCATGTTTTCGGGCCGTCCGGATAGCCGGCTTTCGCGAGCAGATCCTTGTTGTAGTACAGCGCGCGTGCGGACGCGGCGATCGGCAAACCGTACACCTTGCCGTTGATTTCGCCGGGTGCCAGGAACGGACCGATAAAACGTCCCTTGAAATTGGCGTCCATATAGCCGTCGAGCGGTTCGGCCACGTCGTCCTTCACGAAGTCGAGCAGCCAGCGCGTGCCGACAATCGCGAGGTCGGCGTTCGCGTTGCCGGAGATGTCCGTTTGCAGTTTCTGTTGCAACGTATCCCAGTTCACGTCTTCGATCTTGATGGTGGTGCCGGGATTGGCCTTTTCGAAATTGCGAGCCATCTTTTCGAAGTACGGCGCGGTTGCGTCGCTGTAATGCGCGACGGTCACGCGAACCGTGTCGGCCTGAGCCGACACGGCGATACCTGCAAACGCGAGCGCCACGGCGACTTTGCCAAGCGCGAGGGAAGCACGGGCATGCAACGACATCTCTCTCTCCTCATAGGTCCGCTGCCGTCGCCGGCTGCTGTGGGTTGAATTGTTTGAAAAAATCCTACACGGCTAAAAATGCGTTGTCACGTAGGGTCTGCGATATTTTTTCTCGCCGCGGTTTGTGCATAAGATGCCTGTAAAACAGAGATATTCTCGATGCGGGCTGCGCGACCGTTACCCAATATCCGGGACGAAGCGGCTTGTGCGGTGCGTCGCGCTGTAAGAAATTTACACGGTCTGCGAAGTGCCGGGCGTGTGGAAAAGCGAGGGCAAAATGACTCGAGTCGTATTAGTGACGGGCGCTTGCGGCGGCATCGGCAGCGTGTTGTGCAAGCGTTTCGTGGAGGAAGGCGACACGGTGCTGGCGCTCGACATCGACGGGGCCGCGCTCGATCGCCTGGCGAAGCAGCTCGGTGAAACGCAGGTCACGCCGATTGCAGTCGATCTCGGCGACGCCGCCGCGGTGCAACAAGCCGTCGCCGCGGCGGTGGCGAAGCGCGGACCCGTGGACGTGCTGGTCGCCAACGCGGGCGCAGCCGAGGGCCTCACGCTCGCCACCACCGACGCCGCAAGCTGGCAGCGCGACATTCATCTGAACCTGAACGGCACATACAACACGGTCGAAGCCGTGCGCGCGTCGATGATCGAGCGCGAGCAGGGCGCGTTGGTGTTGATCGGCTCGGTGAATGGCATGGCCGCGCTCGGGCATCCCGCGTATAGCGCGGCCAAAGCGGGCTTGATCAGTTACACGAAGGCGCTCGCGCTCGAACTGGGCCGCTATGGCATTCGCGCGAACATCGTGTGTCCGGGCACGGTGAAGACACAGGCATGGCAGGCGCGCGTCGACAAGAACCCGCAGGTCTTCGAAGATTTGAAAAAGTGGTATCCGTTGCGCGATTTCGCGACGCCTGACGACATCGCCGATGCCGTGCTGTTTCTCGCGTCGCCGATGGCGCGCGTGATTACCGGCGTCGCGTTGCCCGTCGACGGTGGCTTGATGGCAGGCAACCGGCTGATGGCGCAAGAACTGACGCTCGAATCGCTTTGAGCGAAACCTGCAGACGACGAGGACAGCATGGCAGCAGTGCAACTGAGCGGCATCTTCAAACGCTACGGCGACACGCAGGTGGTGCACGGCATCGACCTTCATATCGACGACGGCGAGTTTGTCGTGCTCGTCGGCCCGTCGGGTTGCGGCAAGAGCACGTTGATGCGGATGGTGGCCGGGCTCGAGGAAATCAGCGGCGGCGATCTGATGATCGGCGGAACGCGTGCGAACCATCTCGCGCCGCAGCAGCGCAATATCTCGATGGTGTTTCAAAGCTACGCGCTGTATCCGCATCTTACGGTCTACGAGAACATCGCGTTCGGGCCGCGCATTCGTAAAGAGTCGCCGGCGAATTTCAAGCCGCGCATCGAGGCTGCGGCGAAGATGCTCAATCTCGGCGGCTACCTCGACCGCTTGCCGCGCGCGTTATCGGGCGGTCAACGTCAGCGTGTCGCGATGGGCCGCGCGGTCGTGCGCGAGCCGTCGCTGTTTCTGTTCGACGAGCCGCTGTCCAATCTCGACGCGAAGCTGCGCGTCCAAATGCGCACGGAGATCAAGGCACTGCATCAGCGCCTGAAAAATACGGTGATTTACGTCACGCACGATCAGATCGAAGCCATGACGATGGCCGACCGCATCGTCGTGATGAACGCGGGGCGGATCGAACAGATCGGGCGTCCGCTCGAACTCTATGACCGTCCGTCGAATCTTTTCGTCGCGAGCTTTCTTGGCTCGCCGTCGATGAATTTCGCCGAAGGCATCGTAGTGGATCACTCGCAGGGACTTGCGCTGAAACTCGCGGACGGTGGCGAGATCGTGCTCGAAGGCGCGCCGCTGTCGGCGAACGTGGGCGCGAGAGTCACGTTGGGCGTGCGGCCCGAACACATCGAGACGATCACGCAGACGCCCGACGCAATCATGGAAGTCGAGGTGGTCGAACCGACTGGCGCCGAGACGCATTTGTACGGGAAAATAGGCGGCAACACGTGGTGCGTGACGACGCGTCAACGCTCGAAGGTTGAGCCCGGCGAGCGCGTCGCGTTGCGCTTGCCGGCTGCTCATATTCATCTGTTCGATACGGAGAGTGGGCGCAGACTGGTCTGAACCGCGTGTTGCCGATTGAAGCTGCGAGCGACGCGGATTCATTTAACCCTTAAGGAACACCGGGTGTCCGCACCGAACTTGATTCCCCATATCCGCAGCGCACTCGCCAGTTTGCGGCCCGCAGAACGCAAGGTCGCGGACATGGTGCTGAACGACGTGGACTTCGCGATGCGCGCGAGCATCACCGAACTCGCGCAGCGCGCCGATGTCTCCGAGCCTTCGGTCACGCGTTTTTGCCGCGCGATCGGCGCGCATGGTCTGCGCGACTTCAAGATGCAACTGGCGCAGAGCGTGGCGGGCGGAATGCCGTATTCGTCGGCGGCCATTGCGCGCAGCGACAACGTGCAGACGCTGATGGACAAGGTAGGCGAAGCCGCCGTCGACGGCATCACGCACGCGCGCGGCGCGCTCGATCCGGCGGTGGTCGAAAGCGCGATTGCAGCGCTGTCCAGCGCGCGGCGCGTGTTCTTTTTCGGCGTCGGCTCAGGGTCGGGCCTCGTCGCGCAAGATGCGGCGTTGCGGTTCTTGCGGCTCGACATCGCGTCCACTGCGTTTACCGACGCGCACTTGCAGCGCCTCTACGCCGGGATGATGGAGCCAGGCGACGTCGCCTTTGCCATTTCGCATTCGGGCCGCAGCGTCGAGGTGAACGAGAGCATTCAGATTGCCAAGGAACGCGGCGCGACGACGATCGCGCTGACCAATGTCGGCTCGCGGCTTGCATGGCTCGTGGATATTGCGCTGCTGCTGCGCGTGCCGAGTCCAATCGATCCGAATACGCCTGGCGTATCGCGCCTCGTGCATCTTTGCATCATGGACGCGCTCGCGATCGGCGTCGCACTCAAAGCGGGTCCGAAGACGCTGGAGAAGATGCGGCATGCGAAGGCGAGGTTGTCGTCGCATGAACCGCAAACGGGCGATTAGGGAATGTTCTCTTCGGCGAAAGCTTCGGTGATCGCATTGACGATTTGCGCGGCCAGATTCGGCCGCTCATCGAGAAGCGGATAGCGTTTGCGCAAGCTGTTGGAAATGCTGTTGCCGTTTTGCCGGACGCTGCGAATGATGCTGTCGAGATCGTTGTCCGGCGCTTCCAGGAAATTTTTGATCGCACGCCGCGCCGTGTCGTTGGCATGCAGAAAGCGCGCTTCGTTGCGCATCTCGTGGCGCAGCGTCACGTCGATGACATCCGCGAGATAGCTGACGTGGGCGGTGAAGTCCGGGTAGCGCCACGCGGGCAGCGCGTCGTCGTAGGCGCGAAAGTGCAGGTTGAACTCGACGCCGTCGTCGGCCGTTTCCGTTTTCCCGAACGAGTACTGATCCGCGTAGTGCTTCATCAGCGGGCGCGAAAACCGTTCGAGCACCTTGTCGTAAGCGGCGCGATCGCGCGTGCTTTGTGTGATCGTCGCGGACACAGGCAGGATGATCGGCGCGGGCACGGCTCCATCGCGGCGCAATACGTCGTTGATCAGAAAGCGCGAGATGCGGCCGTTGCCGTCGGCCATCGGATGCACATAGACAAAGCCGAACGATGCCGCCGCCGCGCGAACAATCGGCGCACCGCCTTGCGTGCGTTGAAGGAACTGGCTCAAGCCCGCGAGCATTGCTTCGACCTGCTGCCAATGCGGAGCAATGTAATCGACCACCGGCTCATAGCGCGCGACGTGTCCCACATAGACCGGCGAGCGGCGAACGCCGTAGCGCAGCGCCGATTCACCGAGGATGCCGCGCTGCAGGGCAACGAGCGTCTCGGCATCGAACGGATTGGCATGCCGGCCGCACTCGCTTTCCATGACCGCGGCAAAGCGGCGGATGCGATCCTCCTTGTCCTGTTCGTGCTCGATGAGAAAACTCGCGCGGCTCTCCTTCACCGTCAGCCAGACGGCACTGCGCATGATGAGGTCCACGCCGTAATCGGCTTCGAGTTCGGCCAGCGGCGACGCAAGGTCGTACGTTTCTGCGCGCCGCACCGACTCCGCGCGCCGGATCACCGGGCAGAAGTCGCGATTGCCCGGCAGATTGTCCCGCACGCGCCAGCGCGAGTTGTTGACGGTCGTGCCCACGACGAACTCGTCGGCGTTCAGCGCATCGACGTAATTGCCTCGCGATGCGCCTTGCGCATCAAGACGCTCGGGGCGCAGCCATTCGTAGAAAAAGCACGCGCGGCGCGCATACGCGCCGGTCGGTTCTCTTGCGATCCACGCTTCCAGTTCGCCACGTACGGACTTCAGCGCGAACAGCCGCGCGAGGAATTCCAGATGGATGCCTTCGTGGCGGAAGGCGAATGTCAGATGATCGGTCAGGCTCGAAACAGGGCGATACGCCGCGGGATAGACCTCGCGGCTGATGTCGCCGTCAGTGGCGCTCGAGCGCGTGCGGCCGATTTCGCTCTGAACGGCGAACGGGTGGACCGGTACGACGCCGTACGTGTTCGCCAGCCATTGATATCCGATGTGCGGCATGGGGTCGATCCGGGTGCGCTTGAGAGGGCGGGAAGCAGGTCGTCTGCATCAGTTTCGATTATTCCACGTTCAAAACGATTGCAAACAGGGCTTTTTCCAAAAAAACGCTTATTCGGAGCCCGGCCGCCCGCATCGTTTCGATTATTTTTCTGCCGAAACGATTACAAACCGCCGTTTTTCAAAAAAAACGATTACCGGACCGAGGCCGCCGACGACGCGGCCGACGCCGCGCAGGAACCCTTGATTCAGCCCATCCAGCCAAACCGCCGCGACAACCGCAGCGTTGCCGCGCGCAGCGTCTGCGCCGGGCCGGCCGCGGCGGCGCTGTCGAAGCTGCCGCTCGGTCCCATCAGCGCGAGCGCGAGGCAAATGCTGCCCGTGTGGTCGAACACCGGCGCGGCGAGCGTGTCGATACCCGGCACGGGCCGGCTCAGCGCGGTATCGATTCCGTCGGCCCGAATCTGCGCGAGACGCTGCGCATAGCTTGCGTTCAGCGTCGGCGGCGCGCTTTTGCCGGCGAAAGCATCGGCCTCGTTCGCCCCTGCGAGCCGCAAGTGATCCTGCGCGAGCAGCCCGGCACGCACGTCGTCGGCGACATGGGCGGCGAAAACGCGCCCGATCGCCGTATTCACCAGCGACATCACCGTGCCCACCCGCAAGCTCACATGCAAGGGCCGCGGCGATTCCTCCAGCCGCACGACCGTCGGTCCAAGCGGACCGAGCACCGCCATGGCGACGCTCATTCCCGTCGATGCCGCCAGTTCGACCACTTCGGGCTCGGCCTCGCGCGTCGGCGAAAGACGCTGCAGGCCTATCAAGCCAAGCTCCAGCGCAAGCGGCCCGGCTTCGAAACAGCCGGACGCGCCGCGGCTCAGCAAGCCGGTCTTGAGCAGGCTCACCAGATGCGGAAACGCTTTCGCCGGCGGCATGCCGGCTGCGGCGGCGAGGTCGCGCAAGGTCAGCGGCCGCGCTGCCGCGACGAGCGCGGCCAGCAGTTCGCCGGTGCTGTCGAGCGACTGGATGCCGCGCTGCGGCTTTGTATCCGTGGAAACGGCCGTGGAAGCAGGCGCGGAAAGCGGCGTGGAAGAAGCGTTGTCGGTACGAGCGGTCACGATGCGGACGATGCAAGCAGTGAGGGTTGGGCGGCAAGCTCGGCGCCGATCTCGCGAGCCGCGCCGAGCAACGCGCGGGCGATGCGGCCATCGGCGGCCACGTCGATCGAGCCCGTCGAGCCGATCACCGTCAGCGCCAGCGCGAGTCGCCCGTCCGGATCGAACACGGGCGCGCTCAGGCTGCTGATGCCAGGACTCGGCGCATCGACACTGCTTTCGAGGCCGCGCGCGCGAATCTTCTCGAGCGACGTCTGGAACGCGGCGTCGCGCGGCGCGGCCGTCGCGCTTTGGTCGGCGCCCGACTGATTCGCCCACATCGCGTCGAGCGTTTCGCGCGGCAGGTACGCACAGAACACGCGTCCCGTCGACGTCGCCGGCAGCGACATGACCGTGCCCACATGCAGATTCACGTGCAGCGGAAAACCCCCATGTTCATAGCGAACGATGGTCGGCCCCTGCGGCCCGGCGATACAGATCGCGACGCTAAAGCCGATTGCTTCGGCGAGCGCGGCCACGCGCGGCACGGCGGCGCGAAACGCCGGCTGATTTTCCAGATGCAACAGACCGAGCCGCAGCGACAACGGGCCGGGCTCATAACGGCCCGACAGCTCGTCGCGCTTGACGAGACCAAGCCGGCTCAGGCTCACGAGATAAGCATGGGCCTGTCCGGGCGCCAGGTCGGCGGCGATGGCGAGATCCGACAGCGCGAGCGGCATGCGCGCCTGCGCGAGCGCGAGCAGCAGCCGGCCGCCGACTTCCACGCTCTGAATGCCGCGCTGCGTCTTGCCGCCTTCCGCTATTTCAGTACCGCTCGCGCCTTTGCCAGGGGCCGCTTTCGCTGCTTTGCTCACGCCTGCGCTCGTCCGTAAAAAGGGTCCATGTTAACCGAACCGCGACTGCGAACTGTCACCGTCCACGCTTCAATGTTAGGCGTTGGATAATTTGCGTATAGCGATACATTTCGCTATTGACAAATAAACAGGTGCGGCCATAAGATGCAATCACCCCGACACACCGGCGCAGTCACAGAGTCAAAAACGGGGCGAGACAACCTTCAATACCGCCAGCCCGCGCCGCAGCGCGCAGCCGGCCGTCTCGCCTCACATCCAACTTTTGAGGGAGACGAGCATGGCAAAGGCATTTGCATCGCAGGCCGATCTGGAAGTCAAGAAAGTCACGTGGACGAAGTTGTCCGAGAACGCCTACGCCTACACGGCCGAAGGCGATCCGAACTCGGGCGTGATCATCGGCGACGACGGCGTGCTGATCGTCGACACGACCGCCACGCCGGCCATGGCGCAAGACCTCATCGCGAAGATTCGCAGCGTCACCGACAAGCCGATCAAATACGTCGTGCTCTCGCACTATCACGCGGTGCGCGTGCTCGGCGCGTCGGCGTATTTCGAGGAAGGCGCGCAGGAAATCATCGCGAGCCGCGGCACGTACGAGATGATCGTCGAGCGCGGCGAAGCGGACATGAAGTCGGAGATCGAACGCTTTCCGCGTCTTTTTGCCGGCGTCGAAACGGTGCCGGGCCTCACGTGGCCGACGCTCGTGTTCGAAAAGGAAATGACGCTGTTCCTCGGCAAGCTCGAAGTGCGCATCGCGCATCTCGGCGCGGGTCATACGAAGGGCGATACGGTCGTGTGGCTGCCGTCGCAAAAGGTGCTGTTTTCCGGCGATCTCGTCGAATACGACGCGGCGTGCTATTGCGGCGACGCGCAGCTCGAACAATGGCCGGCGACACTCGAAGCACTGCGCGCGCTCAATGCCGAGAAGCTCGTGCCGGGCCGCGGCCCCGCGCTGACCACGCCGGAAGACGTCAACAAAGGTCTCGATTACACGAAGGATTTCGTGACGACGTTGCTGCAGCAAGGCCGTGAAGCGGTCGAGCAGAAGCTCGATCTGAAGGCCGCGATGGCGCACACGCGCAAGGCGATGGACCCGAAATTCGGCCACGTGTTCATCTACGAACATTGCTTGCCGTTCGACGTTTCGCGCGCTTTCGACGAAGCAAGCGGCATCACGCATCCGCGCATCTGGACCGCGCAGCGCGACAAGGAAATGTGGGACGCGCTGCAAGCCTGACGGCATCGCATACAAAAGAACAGGCAAGCGCAGCAAAGCAAAGCAAAGCGGAGCAGGACGGAGACACAACATGAGCATCAACTACCAGACGCTGTCGTTCGAATATCAGCCGTGCCGCGAACAGGACGCGCGCCACGGCACGGAACAGACGGTCTATCCGGTGATCGTGGTCGGCGCGGGGCCGGTGGGTCTTGCCACCGCAATCGACATCGCGCAGCAGGGCGTGCCCGTCGTACTCGTGGACGACGACTGCTCGTTGTCCACGGGTTCGCGCGCGATCTGCTTCTCGAAGCGCTCACTCGATATTTTCGATCGCCTCGGATGCGGGCAGCGAATGGTGGACAAGGGCATTAGCTGGAATGTCGGCAAAGTGTTCCTCAAGGATGAGCTCGTCTACTCGTTCAATTTGCAGCCCGAAGCAGGTCATCATCGTCCGGCGTTTATCAATTTGCAGCAGTACTACGTCGAAGGCTTTCTGCTCGAACGCGCGCAGCAAATGCCGAACATCGAGATTCGCTGGAAAAGCAAGGTGGTCGCTATCGAGCAGTGCGGAACGCCAGGCGCGCGCGACGCGTCGGTTACGCTGACGGTGGAAACGCCCGATGGGCAATATGCGTTGCGTGG
Organism: Paraburkholderia sp. RL17-368-BIF-A; assembly: GCF_046054045.1. NCBI lineage: Bacteria > Pseudomonadati > Pseudomonadota > Betaproteobacteria > Burkholderiales > Burkholderiaceae > Paraburkholderia > Paraburkholderia sp. RL17-368-BIF-A. The sequence goes on along the minus strand of NZ_JARESN010000012.1, from coordinate 155,419 downwards.
CCGGTATGTCGTCGCCGCCGACGGTTCGCGCAGTCCGATCCGCAATCTGATGGGACTCGATAGTAAAGGCGTTACGTTCAAGGACCGCTTCCTGATCGCCGACGTGAAGATGGAAGCGGACTTTCCGACCGAGCGCTGGTTCTGGTTCGATCCGCCATTTCATCCGAATCAGTCGGTGTTGCTGCATCGTCAGCCGGATAACGTGTGGCGAATCGACTTTCAGCTTGGATGGGACGCCGACCCGGTGCTTGAGAAAACGCCCGAGCGCGTGATTCCGCGTGTGCGTGCCTTGCTCGGACCGGATGCAAAGTTCGAACTGGAATGGGTTAGCGTCTATACGTTTTCGTGTTTGCGCATGGAACGCTTCCGGCACGGCAACGTGCTGTTCGCGGGCGATTCCGCACACGGCGTCTCGCCGTTCGGCGCACGCGGTGCGAATAGCGGCGTGCAGGATGCGGAGAACCTCGCATGGAAACTGGCAATGGTATTGGAGGGCAACGCATCGGATGCGTTGCTCGACACGTATGCCAGCGAGCGCGAGTTTGCCGCCGACGAAAACATCCGCAACTCCACGCGTTCTACTGACTTCATCACGCCGAAGAGCCCGGTTAGCCGCGTGTTTCGAGATGCCGTGCTGAAGCTCGCGCGTCACCATCCGTTTGCGCGGCAACTGACGAACAGTGGTCGGCTGTCGGTGCCGGCGGTGTTGAGCGATTCGCCGCTGAATACACCGGATAGCGACAGCTTCGAGGGCCTCATGGTGCCGGGCGCCTCGTGTGTCGATGCACCGGTGCAGGCGGCCGGCGAATCGGCGTGGCTGCTTCAGCATCTCGGCCAGCAATTTACAGGCGTGCTTTTTTCCGGCGATGAAGGCATCGACGCCGCAGCCGAAACTGCGCTGAAAGCGCTTCGTACAAGCACTATTCCGTTGAAGCTCGTGGTGATCGCGCGCAGCGAAACGCCGCCGGCAGCAATCGCAGATGCAAAGATTTTGCGCGACACCGAGGGTCTCGCGAGTGCGCGCTACGACGCGCGACCCGGCACGTTCTATCTGATCCGCCCGGACCAGCATGTGTGCGCACGTTGGCGGCAACTCGAACCGCTTGATGTCGAGCATGCGTTAAAGCGCGCGTTGTGCGTGCAAGGCACAGCCTGAAAGAACGCCCGCGTTCGCAGCAAAAAAACAGAATCCGGAGACACATCATGGCACTGATCACGCAACCGAACCTCGCGCGTCCCGACGACTTTTACGAGGCGTTGATCGACATGCATCGCGGCCTCGACGATGCGCGCAGTCAGTCGGCGAATGCGCAACTCATTTTGCTGCTCGCGAACCATATCGGCGATCACGCGACGCTGCTCGAAGCAATCCGGCACGCGCGCGAAGGCGTGGCGGACGTATCGCCGGAAGGCGGCGAAGTTCATCCGCTGGCGGCCTGAGCCGCCGCACGCGCACTTCAGCGACAACCACAACGCGGCGCATCAAGACGCCGGACCCGCGGGTCCGTTGGACCCATCACGCCTCATGTCTGGAGATAACCGATGAGTCAGTCCCTCTCGCCAGCGCTCGAGCCTGGTTCAAGCGCCGCTGCGCACGACGATCTGCTATACCGCAAGGTATCGCTGCGCATCATTCCATTTTTGTTTCTTTGCTACGTCGTGTCGTTTCTGGACCGCATCAACATCGGCTTCGCGCAGTTGCAGATGAAGCACGACCTCGGGTTCAGCGACGCAATGTACGGACTCGGCGCCGCTGTGTTTTACATCGGCTATGTACTGTGCGAAGTGCCAAGCAACCTGCTGCTTGCGAAGTTCGGCGCGCGCCGCACGTTCACGCGAATCATGTTGCTGTGGGGCGTGGCGTCGGTCGGCATGATGATGGTGTCGACGCCCGCGCATTTCTATGTGCTTCGCTTCATGCTCGGCGTGTTCGAGGCGGGCTTCTTTCCGGGCATCGTGCTGTATCTGACGTACTGGTATCCGGCGCGGCGGCGTGCGGCGGTGCTGTCGATATTTTTCGCCGGCGTGGCAGTCGCGGGCGTGCTCGGCGGGCTCGTGTCGGGCTGGATCATGCGCGATATGGGCGGCGTGCTCGGCCTGTTCGGCTGGCAGTGGATGTTCATCATCGAAGGGGCGCCCGCGCTTATCCTCGGTCTCATCGCCGCGGTTTATCTCGTCGACGGTCCGCAGCACGCGCAATGGCTCACCGCTGATGAGAAAGCGCAGTTGATCGCGCAACGCGACGAGGACCGCGCGGCTTTATCGCAGCCGTCGCACGCATCGCATTCATCGCGCTCGTTCACGCAGGCGCTGCGTAATCCGCGCGTCTATCTGTTCGCGTTCATCTATTTCTCGCTGACGTGCGCGTCGTTGACGCTCAATTTCTGGATGCCGTTGATGATCCGCGACTTCGGCATTCGCGATGTTCTCGCGATCAGTCTGTACAGCGTCATTCCGAATGCAGTCGGCGCGGTCGGGCTGATTCTGATTGCTCGCCATTCCGATCGGCGCGGAGAACGGCGCCGGCACTTCGCGGTATGCACGATCGGCGGCGGCATCGCGCTTTCGCTTTTGACCCTGCATTTAAGCAGTTTTCCTGCGATGCTCGCGATTCTCTCGCTTGCCGCCGTGCTGATTTTCGCCGCGTTGCCGATCTTCTGGACGGTGCCGGCGAGCTATCTATCGGGCACCGCGGCGGCGGGCGGCATTGCGCTGATCAGCAGCATCGGCATTACGAGCGGCATTGTGAGCCCGTGGGTGATCGGGCAGATCAAGACGCATACCGGCAGCATGGACAACGCGCTTTATCTGCTGACCGTGTTGCTGTTCACAAGCGGGATTGCATTGCTGTTCGGCGTGCCGAAGGAAACCAGGCGGGTTTAACGGCGCGGTGCTTTATAAAAGGACCATCGTGTAGAGTCGCGGTAATTCCATTGCGCCTCGACTCTTGCGATGTCCGCCCTTATCGCCCCCGTTCCGCTGCAGCATGAAGGCCCGCATGACCTGTCGTTGTGGCGTGTCGATCTGTCATTCGACACGTCGCTCGACGCCGCTTCCTTTGCATCGCTTTCCGACGACGAGCGCGCGCGAGCACGCAGCTTCCGCCGCGCCGAAGACGCGCTGCGCTTCGCCACAACGCGCGCTGCGTTGCGCGAGTTGCTTGCAGAACGTATTGACGCCGATGCGCACGCTCTGCGCTTTACGGTCGATGCAAACGGGCGACCGCGTCTCGCAGATTCGACGGCATTCGACTTCAACGTGTCGCACGCGGGCGCGTGTGGCTTGATCGCGATGTCGTCGGCGCGGCGCGTGGGTGTCGATATAGAGCAGTGCAGCGATACGTTCGATTGGCGCTCCATCGTCACGTTGACGCTTGATCCGCACGAGGCGGCGTGGACCGAGCGCCTTGATCGTTCCGCGCAAATGGCCGCGTTCTACGATGCATGGACCGCCAAGGAAGCGCTCGTCAAAACGACAGGCGCGGGCATCGCGCGCGGGTTGCAGCATTTGAGCGTGCTGCCGCGCGAGGGCCAGCGCGTGACGCTGCGCGGCCCGATTCCCGATGATATGCGTGCGATCGCCGCGCAATGGATAGCCGCGCCGCGCGGCTACGCGGCGTGTGTTGCGTGGTCGTCGACGCCGCTTGCTTCATAGCAAACCCACTGTTGGGCTCTTTTTGCAGCGCTTGTTATTGCGCCCATGACGCAACTAACGGTCAGCCCCGACCGGCGCCTCCAGACAACCGCACGAAGCGCTCGCAACGACTCCTCAGCGCGCATTAAACCTGCACAGACGGAATGCTCTTCATGCAGCGCAGCGCGAACATCGAGCGGCTATGACGAATGCCCGCGATCTTGTAGAGCTTCTCGCGCAGGAAGCGCTCATAACCCGCCGTGCCGTCCACAGCCACCTTGACCAGATAGTCGTAATCGCCGGAGACGAGATACGCCTCGAGTACTTCGGTGAGTGTCGCAAGTTCGGCGCCGAAACGCGCGAGCGCATCGTCGTCGTGACGATCGAGCGTGACTTCAAGCAGAACGATATCGGCCAAGCCGAGCTTCTGCTGATCGAGCAGCGCGACGTAGCCGCGAATGTAGCCTTCGGTTTCGAGTTGGCGTGTGCGGTTCCAGCATGCCGTGGTCGACATGCCGACGAGTTCGGCCAGTTCCGCATTGCTCACGCGTGCGTTCTTTTGCAATGCGCGGAGGATTCTGCGGTCCTGATTGTCCAGCTCGCGGGTCCGGGTGTTCATGGGCTGACTCGGAAGATTGTTCGTTCAGACGTGATTCTATCGGAAGAACGTTCCGTTAGTCGTCGCGTGGCACGCCGCTTTAGGAAGCCTATCCAGCGAGCGTCCCGGTATATTTTGAGGGTGCATTCGCGCCCGGGAGAACCGTCCGGATCGCCGATCTTATGGCGTCCACGCGCGGCCACAAGCCGCTACCGGTATGACGCTGCTTTTACCGAAGCAGCCTGAGCGGAAACCGCGGCGCTACCCCGTCGCAGCGAACGCTCGCTCGGGCCCGAACGCATGTATTGCACTACATGAAAGAGACGCGCGGCCACCGAAGGGCCGCGCCACGGAGCGTGTTTCGAATGATCAATGGAAGATGAGGTACAGAATGACCAGCACGATCACCGGAACACCGAGAAGCCAGCCGAGTAGGTAAGGCATGATGTATCTCCTTTCGTATCGAGTTGGAATACGGAGAGCATTCAGCATGGGCCGTGCCTGAGGTGTCCGCGATATTCGTGTGATCAGCGCGTTAAAGCTGCACACCGTCTAGCCGTTGTCGATGAACCCCGGATAGAGCGTCATGCCGCCGTCGACAAATAACGTTGTGCCCACAACGTAGTCGCTTTCATCCGATGCGAGCCACACGGCCGCCTTGCCGATGTCTTCGACTTCACCCACGCGGCCATAAGGAATCAATTGCAGTAGCTTTTGCTCTGCCGCGTGAGTCTCCCACGCGTCGCGATTGATCTTCGTGCGAATCGCGCCGGGCGCAATCGAGTTGACGCGAATGCGCTCGGGCGCGACTTCCTGTGCGAGCGATTTCATGAACATCTGAATCCCGCCTTTCGACGCAGCGTAGTTCACATGCCCGGCCCACGGAATGACTTCGTGCACCGAGCTCATGCAAATGATCTTGCCGAGTGCTTTGGATGCGGATGTCGGCCCGCGTCGCCGGAACTCTTTGACAGCGGCTTGCGCAGTGAGAAACTGTCCCGTCAAATTGGTGCCCAGCACTGTTTGCCATTCTTCCATCGACATATCGGCAATAGCGCTGTCCCTCTGCAAACCCGAATTCGCGACGACGATGTCCAGTGTGCCGAAGCGCGCGCGGCACGCGTCGAACATCGCATCGACATCGGCCGGATTCGATACGTCGGCTTTAACTGCGAACGCGGTGCCGCCCGACTGGTTGATCTCGTCAGCGAGCTTCTCCGCCGATTCCGCATGCGAGTGATAGTTCAGCGCGACCGACGCGCCCGCATTCGCAAGCGCTCGCGCAACGCCATAGCCAATGCCTGAGCTCGCGCCCGTGACCAAAGCAAACTGATTGGCGAGTAACTTTTCCATCGCAATTCCTCGGCGCTGAAAAGCGCATTCGTCTAGCTTCAGATGTAGCGAGGCCGCCGGATCTGCGAGCAGTTCACTGCATCGCAATCCGGCGGCCGGGCCTGCGTTTGACTTACTGATGTGAACGTGTCACCGCACTCGCTATATCACGCCGGCGACAAGCAGCACGATCACGACGATCAGCACGACGCCAAGACCACCCGTTGGCCCATAGCCCCACGAACGGCTATGCGGCCAGGTCGGCAACGCGCCAAGGAGAAGAAGAATCAGCACAACCAGAAGAATAGTTCCCAACATGTATGACCTCCGCTTGGTTGATGAAGCTCTCCTGTCCGCGGCTTTGCGCACTTACATAGTGAGCGCGCAAAGAGAAGACGGACCGGACAGCATCGTCACCTTTGAGGAGCAAGGCATGTGCCCAACGCGGAACATACGCAGTGTCACGCCGCTAAAGAAACCGCGGTTCTGATCCGCGAAACAATCAGATCAGCGATGAACGCGACGCCAAGCGCCGCGGCGCCACACATGAAGATCAATGCATAGTTGTTGTGTGAATGCGCGAACAGATACGAGTAGCCATACCCGCCGAGCGCCTGGAAGAGAGCGAACGCTGTCGTCGCGCGGCTCCATGAGGCGCGCTGTTCCGTGTGATCGTGCGGCACGAGTTCATGAATGCGGCCGAGTGCGAGCGGCACGATGCCGGGCGTGAAGACTCCGAGAATAACGGTCGACAGTGCCAGCACCCACGCATTGCCGGAAAGCGCGATCATCGCGACGGCCACTGCCTGCAGTAACAAAGCCACGCGATAAGCCTTGCCGTAACCGATACGGTGCGCAACGTTGCCCGCGATCAGCGGCCCCGCGATGGCGGCGAGCCCGTACAACACCCAATAGTTCGCGCCGATTGCCGCGCCTCGGCCCAGACCGCGCGCCACGTAATCGACGAGAAGAATCATCGCCGGCACGAGTCCGAGTGCGTTCGCGGCGTATTGCGCGTACAGCACGCGAAGCGCAAGCGTGCTGGTCTGCGCGCCATGATGATGAGCGGGCGCCGCGGCGGGAGCAGGCGGATTCGTCGACGGCCAGCCGAACCAGCTCACTACTGTCAATACGAGTGCAACAGCGCCGAGGCCGAGCCATGTGGTTTGCAGGCCGAAGTGCAACAGCTCGGGAATCAGCGTGCCTGACGCAGCAATGCCGAGCCCGAGTCCGAGAAAGATCATGCCGCTGACAAAGCCACGGCGCGCTGCGGGAATATGCGGAAGAATCGAGGTCGCCACCAAAACCATGATCGCGCCGCCGGAGATCCCCGACAGCAAACGCCACACGAAGAACCAGCTTATCGACAGCGGATACGCACACGCGAAGAACGCCGCGGTCACCACGGCCATCAGCATGCGCAACGCGGTCCGGTTCGATAACGCGGACGCAAGCGGACGGCCGATCAGCGCGCCGATCAGATAGCCCGCGAAATTCGCGGCGCCCAATGTGACTGCTTGCGACGACGTGAACCAGTGCGCCTGGATCAGAGACGGAATGAGCGGCGTGTACGCAAAGCGCGCGAGGCCGATGGCAACGAGACTGCCGGAAAGCCCGGCGAAAGTGGCAAAGAGCGCGCGGGCGTCGAGCGATGTGGAGCTCGACGAGGACAAGGAGGGCGCTGTGGACATGACGGTTCCTTTACCGGCCAACGTGCATGACGCCGCGCCGGATGTCGGTGAAAGTGCGAAGGGATCGCTCGTTAGGTTAGACGCGTGTCTTTGACGCGCCGTGTTTGGCCGGCAGCGCCGGCAAGCCGAGCAGCTTCAGCGCGCCGGCAACCGCGCTCGTCAGCACGGCACGCTGCGGATCGACGCGTGCCAGCACACGCATGCCTAGCACGGTGGCGAGTAGATGAGTGGCGGTTTCGTCGGCGGAAACGGTTTTGGCAATCGCGCCGCTCTTTTGCGCCGCCACCAGGCAGCGATAAAAGAACTCGCGGATCTCGGCGATTTCGGTTGCAACGAGCTGACGAAATGCTTCGTCCTCCGATGAAATTTCGAGCGCCGAATTAACCAGCATGCAGCCGCGCTTGTGCGGATCGGACACCGACCGCTCGATGGTTTCTTCGAAGAAACCGGTAATGGCCTCGGCAGGCGGCATGGTGCTCTCGAAGCGCTTGATGCGCTCGCGCAGCGAATGATCCAGGTAGTGCTCGAGCGCGCGCAGATACAGCCCGCGTTTGTCGCCAAAGGCGTTGTAAAGGCTCGGCTGCGTGAGACCCGTGCATTTGACGAGATCGCGCGTGGACGTCGCCTCGTAGCCTTTCAGCCAGAACGTTGCGCTTGCTGCTTCGAGCACCTCTTGCTCGTCGAATCCGCGGGGTCGCGCCATGATGAATGTCCTTTACCGCCTGCGTCGGTGGTTTTGTATCAATCGATATAGAACCGCATTATATATCGATCGACACAGAATGCAAGGGACGATGTGCGGCGGAGTGCATTGGCGCCGCCGCGTCACGAGCGCAATGACGTGGCGCGGCGGTTTCCAATTGAGGACATCTCGAGCGTCCTACAGATAAGTGCCTTTGATGCGGCCTTCGAAGATGGCGGTGTTGATCGAGAAGTCGTCGACATGGCCGAGCGCGCCACCGTCGACGGTGACGACGACGGAACGGCCGCCGCGCACCAGCTTCGACTGCTCGGCGCTGAGCGTGACTTCTTCGTGGGCGGCCTCGACGCCGCGAGGCAGGTCCTTGATGATGACGGTGGATTTCATGGCGATACTCCTTGAGGTGAATGGGCGAGCACGGCGGAGTGCTCGCTCATGTTTCTGCAAGGGATATGCCAATTTGCACGCGATAAAGAGCCAATCCCCAACGCGTCCGCCGATGCCAGGCCAGGCAAGGATGTGCATTGCGCGGCCTTTAATCGCAAAGCGCGACGATGCAAAACCAGCGGCCAGATGTATGGACGCAGCAGACAGAACGCACCCGAACTGTTGGGCCGCGTGTACGCCGAACACCGCGCGACACGCACGCGTCCCGAAACGCGTCGCGGCAACAACAAAAGCGGCACGCGTCGATGACGCGTGCCGCTGTACTGCCTTGATAAACGCGAATCTAGCTGCGCCGTGTATTGCGCGTCGCCGCCACTTTCACGATGGTTTGATGCGCCGCTGGAAAGCCGGGCGGATATTCGACGACGCGAGTCGCGGTCGGCACGAGCGGCGCGGCGCTCGACAGCCGCGCCCCAATGCGTGCGCCGCCGACAATGGCGGCCATCGCCTCACGGTCGAGTTCGACGTTGTCTGCGAGATCGTTGATGAGAAGCTTGGCCATGATGTGTTCGCCGCGAAAGTCGAGCGATTGGCCGGTGCGATGATCCGGCGTGCGCTCGCGGGTGTCGTCAGATGTGCTGAGGTCTCGTCGCACTATGAGTATAGGAAATCCGTTTTTAATCTGCCTGCCCGATTCACTAATGCACGGCTTGTGCCAGATTTATTCAAGGTTCCTAATAAAAGTTATGGTGCCTTTATGGATAAGGCTTGCAGCGCTAAGCCGCGCGTCTTTTCCTATCCGTCGAAGCTGCGACGAGCAAGGCGAGTGGTGGCATTCACCCGACAACCCGCCGCATTATGTTGGACGGCGCGCGACAAGCGCGAGCCGCGCATCGCGCGGGGCAATCCTGGTTTGCGAAAGAACAGGCCGGGAGCTAGTATCGAAGCGGCACATGTAACTGGTTACGACAGCTTTCCTAACGGCCGGCAGAGCCTTGGTCGAACGCGATCGGGGCTCACGGCAACGGCGGCAATTCGCACAACATGGCTAGCCTTGCGCGTGTGATTCACGACTTCCAGAACGGCGAGCTGTCACGTGACGAGTTCGTCGCTCAACTCGACAGCACGTTGGTGACCGAAGGCCTCGGTCCGACGCAGCTGCTGGAGACGCTTGGCGCCGCGCATCGTAAAGCCCCGCTGCCGGAGGACCTTTATATCGAAGTGCGGCGGCGCATCGAGCAACTGCGTGTATCGAACGTGGCGGCCGGCGGCGAGGAAACCGGCATACAAACCACGGTGGAGATGCCCTCGGTGGTGCCGGCCGGCGCGGGACGCACAGGCGCGTCCGCAAGTAGCGCGAACGTGCCCAACGGCGCAGGCTTCGACCAGATCAAAGGCATCGGCGATACGCTGAATAACCGCTTCGTTCTCGAAGAGTGCCTCGGCGTCGGCGGAATGGGGACGGTTTATAAGGCGCTCGATCTGCGCAAGCTCGAGGCGTCCGACAGAAAACCGTACCTCGCGGTCAAGGTCCTCAACGTTCAGTTCCGCGGCAATCCGAATTCGCTCGTCGCGTTGCAGCGCGAGGCGCGCAAGGCGCAGGTGCTCGCGCATCGCAACATCATCACGGTGTACGACTTCGATCGCGACGGTCCAATCGTTTATCTGACGATGGAGTACCTGTCGGGCAAGCCGCTCAGCCAGTTGCTGCGCACGCCGGGCTATCAGGGCATGCCGGTTCGCGCCGCGCTGCCGATCGTGCGCGGCATGTGCAGCGCGCTCGCGTATGCACACGAACGCGGCTTCGTGCATTGCGATTTCAAACCCGCCAATGTTTTTCTCACGACGAATGCGGAAGTGAAGGTCATCGACTTCGGTATTGCCCGCGTGTTTCAGCGGCCCGAAGAAGAAAGCGATGCAACCGTGTTCGATCCAGGCAGCCTCGGCGCGTTGACGCCTGCGTATGCGAGCCCGGAGATGATCGAGCATCGCGAGCCCGATCCGCGCGACGATATTTATGCGCTGGGCTGCATCACGTATGAGTTGCTGACTGGACACCATCCGTTCGACCGCTTGTCCGCGACGCAGGCGCGCAATGCCGAATTCAAGCTGCAGCGTCCGCCGAATCTCGATGCGACGCAATGGCGTGCATTGCGGGCCGCGCTTTCCTTCGACCGCGCGACGCGCATGCCGAGCGTCACGCGCTTCATCGCCGAGTTCGACAACGAGGCGCGCGCGGAGAAGTCGGGGACATTGGCGAAGGCGGGACTCGCCGGCTTCGCGGTGATTTGCGCGGCGGCGGTCGCCGTCTATGCGTGGCGCTCCGCGCCGAACCGTCATAGCGAAACGCAACTGGCTACGGGCACGTCGCAGGGGCGGGTGGAGGAAGCGGCGTCGTCGGCGACGCAAGCGAGCGAGGCAGCGGCGACAGCGGCGACCAGCACCGCAAGTGCAGCAACAACGAATCCGACCACAGCAACGTCCGCATCCGCGACCGCTTCAGCGGCAGTAGCAGCCCCCACCCCGCCCGCTACACCCAAACCCAAGCCCGCACTGACACTCGCAGCGGTCGCTCCGACGCTCGCACAAGTGCCGTGCTCGGCGTTATCCGCGTCGACGCAGGACCACACGTTGACGGTGCGCGGCTATCTTTCGCAACGCTATGGCGTCGCGCGACTAAAAGACGGCCTCACAGCGCTACCCGGCGTGGACACGCTAAAGCTCGACGTCGATCCGGTCGCGGACGACAAATGCGACACCGTCAAGGCGCTTGCACCCTACTGGACGCAGAACTGGCAAGCGGGGCACGTCGCGGGCTTGCAGGTGCGGCCGCCGAGCGGCCAATTGAACGAGGGCGATCCACTGGTTGTCGACGTGAGCACGCCCGGCTACGACTCGTATGTGAATCTGGACTACTACCAGCTCGACGGCAATGTCGTTCATATGGTGCCGAGTCCGCGCGCGAAGGACAACCAGGCGCCGCCGCACTATTCGGCGACGGTCGGCAGCGGCGGCGACTGGGTCATTTCAAAGCCGTTCGGTTCGGAGATGGTCGTGCTGCTGATCACGCCCGCGCCGCTCTTCGACAAGCCGCGCCCGGAAGCCGAATCGCGCGCCGACTATCTGCGCGCACTGGACACACGGCTCGCGCAAATAGCGACGAAATACGGCCGCGAGCGGATCGTGGCGGACTTCGCGCCGATCACCACGAAGCCGCATGCGCCATGATGTTTTCGTCGAGCGAGCGCTGCGGAGCTTGATGCTATGAGTTACTTCCCGGCGCAACGGATCACTTCAGATCTTTGACTACGCGGAAACCATCTTGCGATTGACGCACGCCCGCGCTGTATTTGAAGCGCGTCGCGCTTAGCATGTAGCCGCCTCCTTCGCGCCAGGAGCCGCCGCGAATCACGCGCATGTCACAACCGGGGTTTTCCCACGCGCGGCCGTCGACGGGCGCTGACTGATACGAGTTATGCCAGCAGTCGGCGGTCCATTCCCACACGCTTCCGTTCATGTCATAGAGGCCGTACGGATTCGGCGCAAAAGAACCTGCGGCTTCGGGGCCTTCCTTGTGCCACGGCTCGCCGCAGTCCTTGCAATTGGCGTTGCCCTTGCGCATCTGATCGCCCCACCAGTACGCGCTCGTCGTGCCGCCGCGCTCCGCGTATTCCCACTCGGCCTCCGTGGGCAGACGGTACGGTTTGCCCGTCGTCCGCGTGAGCCACTTCACGTACTGCTGCGCGTCGTCCCAACTCACGTCGCGCGCGGGAGCTGACTTATTGGCATTCGTTTCCGGCGAGAGCTTCGGGCATGCATTCGCCGCGACGCAGGCATTCCACTGCTCGACTGTCACTTCGTATTTGCCGATAGCGAACGGCGCACCAATCGTCACGTGATGAACCGGCTTCTCGGACGGATCGTCGCTGTTGCTGCCCATCGAGAACGCGCCTGCGGGCAACGCGATCATGATCGGACATGCGGCGCAGTCGCGGCTTTCGCCTGCTACTGGCGCACGCGTTGCAGGCTTTTGCGCGGTGGCTGCAGCGGGCGGTGCTGGCGGTGGAGTGGTGCTCGCGGCTGGCGGTGCGGAAGCGGCACGCGGGCGCTCTTGCGCGGCCGATGCAGTGGGCGCAGCAGGTGTCGCCGGCCGCGCTGTCGGCGGCGGCGCAACTGACGGCGCAACCTGCTGTGTCGACGCGTTCGGCGCAGGCGCATTCGCCGACGCCGCCCGCAACCGATCGATTCGCGCATGCGCGAGCGTGGCGAAGCGCCCATTCGGATAGGCCTTCAAATACGCTTCGTAATCCGCGGGGTAATTGCTGTCCTTGATCGAATTCCAGAAGGTGATTTCGTATTGCTCGGTGCTGTCTTTCGGCAGAATGCCTCGGCTGTGCAGTGTGACGACATGCTCGTTACTGGCGATGAGCCGCGTATCCCTAACCTTTACGTTGCTTGTCGTTAAGGTGGAATCGGGCAACGACGACTCAACCCACGGTTGCTGTTCCCCTCCGGTTGCGTGTTTGACTTGCGCAGCGACGCTCGCTAGCAGGCTCATTAGCGGCTGCGTGGGCTTCTCGTCGAGTGCACGCAATAACGCTTGCGTATAGATGCCGTGGCTGGAGCCGTCGGCCGCAAAGCCGCCTTGCGCCGTTGCATAGGCAACGACCGTGTTCGGCGGCAGTGCTGGCGCCGCCTGCGCGACATCGCGCGTGAATGGATTGTCGAGACAGGTGTCGAGAATCGCAATGTTCAATGGTGCATTGCGCGACGTGTGCATTGCCTGCAACACGTCACTCAGGTCGATGCCCTCGCGAATTGGCGAGGCCGGCGAGCGCACGTCGAGACCGGCAGGAATCAATAGCGTTTGTCCGCCGAGCCGCATGCCATGACCGGCGAAATAGAACAGACCGACATCGCCCGCACGCAGACGCTCGCGGAATTCGCCAATCGCTCGCCGCATTTGCAGCGGCGTTGCATTGGCAAGCACGACGACGTCGAAGCCGAGCGCGCGCAATTGCTTGCCCAGCGCTTGAGCATCACGCGGCGCGTTTCGCTCGATGACTTTCGACGCATCGGGACCATAGGCGCCATTGCCGATAACGAGCGCGATGCGCGAAGCGCCAACATGGTCGTGCTGCGGAGCGAACGGCGCGATCACGCTATTAGCCGGTGCGGCCAGATTAGTCGCGCTTGTACTCTCGCGCGGCGTTGCGGCAAATGCACCGCCGCAATTCACCAGAATGGCCCCGGCCATCCACATCAGCAGGAATATTCGCCACATCTTCGCATCCTGTTTGTTCCGGACAGAACATAGGTATTCGCGCACCGCATTGCCGCTGGAATACGTTGCGATTCGCCGATACCCCCGCCCGAAAAGCGAAGCATCGACGCGCTTTCGATCATCCGCGTTGCAACGTATCAACAACCATAGCACGCGCATGGCGGGCAACAACCAACACTTTTACCGAGTGCGCTATACGGTTAACGAGTGTGGCGTATCTTTTTGGCAAGTTACGTCCTAAGCTAATTCACAAAGCAACGTGGCACGGTCGTTTTAACTACGCGGCTGGCGCATCGCGCGCCCCGCGATCAAGCACAATCACCCATCGCTGCCTTGCGCAGTCGAGATGGTCACGACCGCTCTTCGGGAGAGTGCGCCATGCGAAGAACCGACGTCCCCGCTGTTTCCAAGCCGAGTCCCAGAAGCACGATGCGCCTATGTGCATTGCGTGCGCTTTCGCGGACGGTGCTCGCCGTGTCGATTGTCGGCATGGTTTTGCCGGTGGCGGCATTCGCGGATTCCACGGCATCGCCTGCCGGTGCCGAGGAGTACATCATCTGGCCGCCCGACGGCGCCGTGATTCACGGCGGCAAGCTCTGGGTGCGCATGGGGCTGCGCAATATGGGCGTGTGCCCGAAAGGCGTCGCGTTTCCCAACACCGGGCATCATCATCTGCTGATCGATACGGACCTGCCCGCGCTCGATCAGGAGATTCCGTCGGACCGTAATCACCTGCACTTCGGCGCGGGCGAGACCGACGCGCGTATCGAGTTGCCGCCAGGCAAGCACACGTTGCAGCTTATTCTCGGCGACCACAATCACGTGCCGCATGCGCCGCCCGTGTACTCGAAAAAGATCACCATCACCGTGCAGAAAGACTAGCGCGTTCATCGCGGCCTGCTCAGGACGGAGAAACCTTCATGTATAAGTTCATTGCAGTCGCGGCGCTGGTGGCGTCGGCGACATGGGGCGCGGCGGATTTCGCCGTGGCGGCCGGGGCGGCGTCGCCTTCCGGCGCACATGCCTATATCGGCTATCCCAACGACGGCCAGGTGGTTACGGCCAATAAGCCGTTTCGCGTGTGGTTCGGTTTGCGCTATATGGGCGTCGCGCCGAAAGGCGTGAAGTATCCGAACACGGGACATCATCATCTTCTGATCGACACCGACTTGCCGCCGATGGACCAGGAGATACCCTCGGATCGCAATCACCTGCATTTCGGCGCGGGCGAAACCGAGACGATGATTCAACTGCCGCCCGGCAAACATACATTGCAATTGCTGATGGGCGACGACATGCACGTTCCGCACAACCCACCGGTGTACTCGAAGAAGATCACGGTCATTGCGCGTTGACGTTAGTTAGCGCCGATGTCATGCCGCAGCCAACCATTTCACACCTGCTGTTGGCCCCGATCCATCACATCGACGCTGATGCTTTCTGGTCACACGCTGTATTGCCCGGTCGACGTATTGTCCAAAGCTTTTATTCACGGCACTTCCATAAATTTCTTTGGATAGGGAAACGAAACTGGCACAGCCCATGCGTTAGTTACGTTCGAGTAGACAAGTTGCTCGAAACCAACCGCAAGACTGTGACCTTTCGTTCCGGAGATTTGCCATGAACACGCTGACGATCAAAGACCTGTCCATCACCGAACAACTCGACAGCAAGGCGATGAGCGCCGTGCGCGGCGGCGCCGGCCACCTGCTACCGCCGTCGTATCTGAATTTCGCGCCGATCTATGCGCCGAACTTCAGCAGGAACGTTGACGCCACTCAACTGATCAGCACGACGATGAACATCCAGAGCGTCAATGGCAGCAACGGCGCGTTCATTGAGGGCGCGACGACCAACCTCAATCCGCATGTGACCGCGAGCAACAACATCTACATGCCGTAAGCGGCGCGTCCGCTAGCTGCGGTCCTCAAAAAGTTCGCGCACCCAATCGTTCTTTTCACGCGACACTTCCTCACCGCACATCTCCCGAGCTTTTGTCATGCGCCGCTTCGATGGTGAAGCGGCGTCGGAGATGCTTTACTTAAATGGTGCGCGCGGATTGTGCAGTGAAGTCGGCGTCATCGGAGAAAATCGTGTCAGCGTTGCCTGATTCAAAGATGGTTCAGCGCTTCTTCAACCACTCGACAACGGCGGCGTTGCGCGGGTTCTGCGCGGCAACGATCTGCGCCGCCTCACTGTGTGCATGCGTCGACGTCAGCATGCCCGACTACAAGCGGCCCGATACGCCTGGCAAGACGTCCTGGACGGGACAGAGCGGCGCGCCGGTTTCCGCGGCGGCCACCATTGAACCGGATTGGTGGAAAGGCTTTAACGATCCGGCTCTCGACTCGCTGATTGCCAAAGCCATAGGCGGCAACTTCGACATCAAGATACTGGCTGCGCGTATCGACGTTGCGCGCACGCAGATCGGCGAAGCCAAGGCCGGCGCGTTGCCGACCATGGACCTCGGTGCCGGCGCGAGTTTCCAGAAAACAACCGGACAGACCTTCGCGAAGCAATACAACGTCGCGGCGCAGGTGAACTGGGACATCGACATCTGGGGCAAAGTGGAAAAGGGCGTGCAGGCACAGAAAGCCGAATTCCACGCGAGCGAAGCCGACTGGCGTGCGGGTTATCTCGAACTGGTGTCGAACGTGTCGAGTACCTATTTCCAGATCCTTCAATTCGACGACCAGATCGAACAGCAGCAAAAGACACTCGTCACCAATCGCCAGATTCTCTCGATCTACGAAGGCCAGCGCCGCAGCGGACTTGTTCCGCAGACGCAGGTGCTGCGGCAGCAGGCGGAAATCAATCGCCTGACGAATCAGTTGCTTGAACTGCGCCGCTCGCGTGACCTCGCGAATAACGCGCTGTGCACGCTGACCGGTGTACCTGCCGGTGAGTTTCAATTGCCCAAAGGCCATCTGCAACAGCGCGTGCAATCGCCGGGAGTGCCCGACGGTCTGCCCGCACAACTGCTCGCGCGGCGCCCAGACCTGGTCGCCGCGGAATTCAGAGTACTCGAGGCCTATGACCTCGTCGGTCAGGCCAAACTCGCGCAATTGCCGACTATCAGCCTGACCGGGCACGGCGGCACGGCGAGTTTCGCGCTGACTGACTTGCTGAAGTCGTTCACCTACGGCTTCATGCCGAGCATCAATATTCCGCTGCTCGATCCCGGTGTGCGCGAACACGTCAAGGTGACGCAGGCGCAATCGACGGTGGCGGAACAGCAGTACCGTGCGACTGTAATGGGCGCGTTCGAGGAAGTGGAAAACGCGCTGGTGAATCTGAACGCGCATAAGGCGCAGCGCGTTGAATTGCAGCAACAGGTGGATCGTCTGCAAATTGTGGCCGATCAGATTCAGTCGCAACTGCGGCTCGGCGTGGTGTCGCAACTCGAAGTATTCGAAACCGAGCGCACGCTGCTCGAGGCGCAGTTGTCGTTGCTGGCGAATCATCAACTGATTTTGTCCGATACGGTGCTGCTTTATAAGGCGCTCGGCGGCGGTTGGCCGAATGTCGATGTACAGGCGCAATTGAAAGAGAAGTAGAAGAGAGGCAGAGCAGAAGTAAAGGAGCATTGAGCTAATCCGCTCAGGCGCGCATGTGAAACCCGTTGCGGTTTCTCATATCGTGTGCAGCGGCTTATCACCGACGACCGGGAATTGACACTCGCAATGCGTGACTTACAATCGTTGAGGAACCGTGTTTCCGCCGGTTCTTTCAAACAAGATTCTCTCGCCGTCGTCCTTCGTGCTGACTCCGTTGCGCTCTCGCAGCAACGGGTAAACGATTAGTGATCCGGATAAAATGGCCGACGGCGAAATATCCATTGCCGAGAAGCGCGCGACAGTCGAAACCGCTTTCGACGTGCTGCTGTCTCCGCTTGCGTCCGCGCAACGCCCGGCACTGGACGCGATCCGCATTGTCGATAGCCTGTTCGCCATTGGGCGCAGCGAAGCGCCGTTCAACGACTACCCCGCCGAGTGGATCGCGCGTCTGTCGCGCCGTCATGCACGCGTTTTCATCGAGCACGGCGCGATTTATGTCGCGGACCTCGGCAGCAAGAACGGCACCACGGTCAACGGCGTTGCCGTGCGCGAGACGCCGGCGCGCGTGCGCGCAGGGGACGAACTGTGCTTTGGCGGCGATCTCTGTTATCGCGTGAGTATCGAGCCGCGCGCCCGCATCGTCGCGAAAAGCAGCGCGGTGGTCGCGCCGCGCCTGCTACTCGTGCCGCAGCGCGGCGATCTCGGGCTTCAGCCCGTTGAAGTGCAGGCGTTTCCGTTTCTCGTCAGTAAAGCGGACGAAGTCTTTTCTCGCTACAAGGACCGCTATCCGCATCAGGTCAATTACATCTCGCGTCGGCATGCGCACATCTTTCTGAAGGGCGCGGAGCTTTACGTCGAAGATCTCGGCAGCACGAACGGCACATTCGTCGGTGGAATACGGCTCGGCGAATCCGCGCTGCCGCTTGCCGATGGCGACGTCGTTGCATTTGGCGGCGACCACTTCGTCTACAGGGTGACGCTGCAAAAACCGCCCGAAGTCGAGCCGACCGTGACTCAGCTGCTCCTCAATCCCTCAGTCGCCAAACTCGCGGATGTCGCCGATGTCGACGCCGACAAAACGACGTTCGTGGGCGCGGCGCATTCGTTTCTCGACATCTTCTGCGTCGACCCAGCGAGGCAACGCGAGGACGAAATCAACGAGGCGGCGCACGTTACATCTGGACATGCGGGACGCACGCCGTCGGCTAGCGGTGGAGCGGCGGGTGCATCGGCAAAAAGTGCGAACGGATCGCATAGTGCGGACAGCGCCCTGAATGAATCGAATGGCGGCCGCGTCGCCGGCGTTTCCAGGCGCAAGCAGCGGCGCTGGCGCCTCATCGCAAGCGAGTTGAGCAAGGCTTTCGCAGGCGACGATCGCGCGAGCATGCGACGCTTCGCCATGTGGGGCGGCGCGGGCGTCGTGTTGCTCGGCGCCGTCGCCTTCACACTTTATATGCGCGGTTCCTCCGAACGTGAACTGAAGAACCTGCTGGCGAGCGGCGACTATACGAGTGCTGTGCAATCCGCGAAGAACTACCTGGTGACTCATCCGGCGGACACGAAGGTGAGCGCGCTTGCAAGCGAAGCGCTGCTGAAGGCAAAGCTGCCGGATTGGCTCAACGTGCTGCAAAAGTCGCAATTCGATCAGGCCGATGCGCAACTCGCCGAGATGAAGTCGTTGACCGCGAATAACGCCGACGCACTTTCGCTTCTCGGCGAATTGCAATGGGTGGGCGATCTCGAACGCTTCGTCGCGGGGCGCGGCGGTGTTGAGGCACCGATCCGCATGTATCAGGACGAAGCGGCTATCGGCGGTTTGCTGCAACGCTGGGACGACGATCCGAAGAGTCATCAGCGAGCGCTCGACAGAATCGCGTCATATGTACCGGTCTTCACAGAACCGTACGCGCAAGCCATGAGTCATTTGCGCAAGCTCGAGAGCGACGACTCCGTTTATCTCGCGGCAATCGGACGTCTGGACGGCGCGATTCGCACCGAGTTGGCGCGCGACAAACCGGCTGCATTGCCATCGGTACTCGACGATTATGCGCAGCGCTATCCGCGTCTCGCGGGACTCGACCGCGTGCGCGACGACTTGCGCCAATACACGGCTTTGCTGGAAGCCGCGCTTGGCCGTCAATTGAGTACTTTGCTCGCGCTGATGAAAACCGCGCGCTTCAGTACGCCGCCGTTTCAGGAGCAATATCGGCAATTGGCCGCGACGCGTTTGCCGTCGGCGGATGTCGTCCAGCGGCACGACGCAATCGCCGCTGCGTGGCGGCGCGGCGACGCACAACAGGCGCTGACCGGATTGCAGTCGATGCCGGCGGGGCCGTGGTCCGATGTACTGGCCGCCGAGTTTGCTCACAAGAAAGCACTCCTCGATCAATACAACGACTTGCAGAAAACGCGCAACGGAAAAGATTACGACCAGCGTCTGCTTTCTTTCTATGCGAGCCTCGATCCGTCAACGGATGTGTGGTTCGCCCAATCCATTCAGAAAGACGTCGCCGCGTTGCACGATAAAGCACTGTCACGCGCGCAAGATTTGATGCTGCGCGCACAGAGCCTGTGGAAGCAGTATCGCGCAAGCGGTCCGATTGGCGGCACGCAGCGCCTCGAAGCAGGCATCTCGCCGGGCTTTCGCAACGAGGCGCGCTTGCTGTCCGATGCGCAAACGGCCGCGCAGCAGGGTATGCGCATCTATTCGCAGTTGAAGGCGGAATATCCCGCGGATTTCGACCGTTTGCTCGCGGATATAGAAGCGGAAACAACATTGCAGCGCCGCTCGCTGACCGAGTTGCGCATGGTGCTGGACCCGGCGCTGCTAAAAGCGAAGCTGGCGTTAATTGGAGGCGAGCAGAGTGAAGCGCGACAGTTACCCTAGGTCGCTGGCGCAAGCGCTGGAGGACCACAGTGTCGAAGGCATTGCGATACTCACTGCGGAGCCGGTGCGGATCGCGCGTGCGCTGATCTGGGCGATGGTCGCGTTGGTGGTCGCGGGCTTGCTGTGGTCGTTCGTGGGGCGTGCCGATGTGATCGTCAGCGCACAGGGCACGCTATCGCCGGAATCGGAAGTGCGCCGCATTTATGCGCCTATCGACGGCGAACTGGCCGACCTCTATATCGCGGAAGGTCAGCCCGTGTCGAAGGGCGATGTACTCGCGCGATTAAATGCGCGCGGCGCGATCGAGGCCGCAAGCAATGCGTTGCAGGCGCAACTGAAACTCGAAGACGCCGAGCGCGACTGGAAGCAGTTCCCGCAGAAGAAAGCGCTGATGGAGAGAAAAGCCGCGGCATTAAAGGCGCAAATGGAAGTGGAAGCACGTCTGCACGAAAACCGTGTTTCGGAAGGAACCACCAAGCTCGCCGAAGGACAGAAGGCTGAACTCGACGAAGCGCGCAGTGCACTCGACAACGCGCGGCGGGTACGCGAGGCCGCACACCAGGAACTCGACCGCTATTCGCGGCTATTCGCGCAGCCGGGCGGCGGCGGTATTGCCGAATTGCAGGTGGAGCAAAAGAGAACCGCGTCGATGGAAGCGGACAATGCGTACCGTGTTGCGCAATCGAAGCTCGCCGAATTGGATTTCCGCTTGAGTCACGAATACGCGAAAGCGAATGCGGAACTCGAAACGAGCGGGCAGCAAGCTACGGATCTCCAGCTTCAATACGACGCCGCAGTGCGCGACGTCGCCGACGCGGAAGGCAAGGTGCGGCTGCAACTACAAAGCGCACGGCTCGTCTCCGAAGCCGCCGCGCGAATCCGCTTCGAGAACATCGACAAGGACAACTTTCTGCTGATTCTCGCGCCCGTTTCCGGCGTGATTACCGATGTCACGTCGACGCAGCGAGGCGACAAGATTCAGGCCAATTCGCCGCTCGGAGGCATCGCGCCAAAAGACGCGAAGCCGGTGTTGAAGATCGAAATCGCCGAACACGATCGCGCGTTTCTTCACGAAGGATTGCCGGTCAAACTGAAGTTCAACGCATTTCCGTATCAGCGTTATGGATTGATCAACGGCACGCTGGCCTATATTTCGCCGGCCACCAAGCCGTCATTGACGGACAAGCAGCCGGTCTATGAAGGCCGCGTCACGCTCGACAAAAACTACTACGAGATCGCCGGTACGCACTATCCGTTGCGTTACGGCATGACCGCGAGCGCGGAAATCGTCGTGCGCGAGCGGCGCCTGATCGACCTCGGCCTCGATCCGTTCAGACAGGTGGCGGGTTGACCGCGCGGATCACATATCAACCAAAGGAGCGGACAACATGACCGCAATAGTGCGAATTGACGATGAAGTCGTGGATGTGGGCGAGTTCATCCGGCTTCTCAAACTGACTGGCCAGTTCGAAAGCCTGATAGAGCAGATAGTGCGCGACAAGCTGACGGTGCACGCGGCGAAGAAGCAGGGCATCGTCGTTACGCCCGACGACATTCAGGAGCGCGCCGATCAGTTTCGCCGCGTGCGAGGGCTGCATCGCGCGACGGATATGAACCAGTATCTCGACGTGCTGAACGTGAGCCTCGACGAATTCGAGGCGTTCATCACGGACGGCCTGTATCAGGAGAAGATGCTCGACCAAGTCGGCAACGAAGCGGCCGTCAGAGACTACTTCGCGCTCAATTCGCCGAAGTTCGATGCAATCGAAGTGAGCCATATCGTGCTCGACAGCGAAGGCAAAGCGAAGGAAATGATCTCGTATCTGCGCGACGATCCCGATAGTTTCGCCGACATGGCGCGCGAGCATTCGATTGCCGATACGCGAGAAGCGGGCGGTGTGATCGGTAAGGTACTGCGTGGCTCGTTAAAGCCGGACATCGAGGCGAAGATCTTTAACGCGGCGGTGGGCGATCTGCTCGGCCCGTTTCCGTCGGCGGATCGCTCGTGCTTCGAGATCTTCGCGGTGACCGCGAAATACCCAGCGACGCTCGACGCCGACGTGGCCGCTGAAGTCAGGCGCCTTTTGCGCGAAAGCTGGCTGATCGCGCGTGCGCAGGAGCATGTGATCGAAGCGCGCTAACCGGGCGCCACCGTCAGAAGTCGAACCGAGGTCCGCACGCTTATGGATGCACCCCAGACCGCGCCGTCCGCCGCCGAATTTCTTGCCTCGGTGGAGATACTGTCGCCTTTCTCGCGCGATGAGATCGAACGTCTAGCCGAATATGCGCAAGCGCGCTTCTATTCGTTTGGCGAAACCGTGTGCTCGACAGGCGAGACAGCCGACGGTTTATACATAGTCCGCTCGGGCTCGGTACGCATCTTCGTCGAGGAGCATGGCAAGGAAACGAGCATGGGCGTGCGCAAGTCGGGCGAGATCTTCGCCGATATTGCAATGCTGCGGACGTATGTGCATGAGGCGTCGGTGCGGGCGTCGGCGAAAACGGAATTGCTGTTTATTCCGCGCGCGGCAATCGAGCCCGTCATGGCGGGCAATCAGGCGGCGCTCGCGTTTGTCGCGAGCTATGTAGCGATCAATTCGGCGGGTGGCTTTGTCGCGCAGCTATTCGATTTGCGCGGCAAGCTGAACAAAGCCGAACTCGAAGAATATGTGCGTAGCGTCGGCGTTAAACGCGTGGCGGCGGGCAAGGAAATCCTGCGGCAGGACGCACGCGACGACCGGCGCTTATACGTGGTGCGTCAAGGCGAGGTACGCATTGTCCGGCACGAAGAAGGGCGCGACTATACGCTCGCCACGCTCGGCGAAGGCGAGATATTCGGCGAAAAGGCGTGCTTGATGCGCCAGGAGCAAATGGCGTCTGTGATTGCGTCGACAGACGCGCGGCTGCTGGTGATTCCCGAGCGCACCGTGCACTTCATACTCGAACGCAATCCCAAGTTGCGCGAAGTACTGGACGAACGCATTCGTTATGGCGATCGCGAATTGCAGCGGCAAAAGCGGCTCGAGCAACGCCGCAAGCTGCCGCTCATGCTCGATTTGCAGAGCAAGCCCGCGTTGGGCGAGAAGATAATCAAGCGCTTCGCGTTGGTCGAGCAAGCGGAAGAAATGGATTGCGGCGCCGCGTGTCTCGCGATGATCTGCCGCCACTACAGTATTCCGATGACGCTCGGCAAATTGCGCGAGCTCGCGAATGTGACCACGCAAGGCGCGACGCTCGACAGTCTCGCGCGCGCGGGCGAATCGCTTGGCTTCACCGCGCGTGGCGTGCAGTGCACGTTCGATTCGCTGCGTGGTTTCGATTTGCCGTTCATCGTGCATTGGGAAGGCTATCACTATGTCGTGGTGTACGGCCTCTCTACCGAATATGTATGGGTCGCCGACCCGGCGCTCGGCTTTCGCAAATTGACGGTCGAAGACTTCGAGCGCGGCTGGAGCGGCACATGTCTGCTGTTTACGGGCGGGCCGCAACTCGTGCAAATGTCGGCGGCGCGTTCGCCGTGGATACGCTTTGTCGGCTACCTGAAGCCGTACAGAAAAATTCTCGGGCACCTGTTTCTGGCCACATTCGTGATTCAGGTGCTGGGTGTGATTCCGCCGCTCATCATCCAGAATATTCTTGACGGTGTGATCGTGCATCAGAACGTGAGCCTGCTGCATCTGCTGATTGGCGGGCTCATCATCGCCAATGTGTTCTCGCAGCTCATGTCGTCGATTCGCGCGTACCTCGCGAATTTCATGGTGCGCAATATGGACTTTGCGATGATGTCGCAGTTCTTCAAGCACACGTTGTCGCTGCCGTTCTCGTTCTTTGCCAAGCGCAAAACCGGCGACATCTTTGCGCGCTTTCAGGAGAACCAGACCATTCGCGCATTTCTCACCGAATCGACGGTGACGACCGCACTGAACCTGCTGATGGTGTTCATCTACTTCACGATCATGTTCGTCTACAACGTGAAGATGACGCTCGTGTTGATCGGATTCGTCATTCCGATCATGGCGCTGACCGCGTTAGCCACGCCGAAGATCAAGAACTATGCGCGCGAGGTGTTCACGGCGTCGACGGAATCCAAGTCGTTTCTCATGGAAGCACTGGCCGGCGTGGAGACGGTCAAGGGCATGGGCATCGAGCGGCCCGTGCGTTTGCGCTGGGAAAAGAAATACGCGAAAGCACTGGAAGTGCAGTACCGTGCGCACGCTTTCAATATTCTTGTCGGGCTCGGCAGCCAATTGCTGAACGCCGCCACCACGATTGCAATTCTATGGGTCGGCGCGAATCTCGTGCTCGCGCGCGAAATGACAATCGGGCAATTGATCGCATTCAACGCATTCATGGGCAGCGTGTTAGGCCCGTTGATGGGACTCGTTGGCTTATGGAGCATGCTGAACGATGCGGGCGTCGCGATGGAACGGCTCGGCGACGTGCTCGACATCGAGCCGGAACAAAAGCCGGAAGATCTGCCCTCACGCGTGATGTTGCCCGAGCTGCAAGGCGAAATAAGCCTGAACGGCGTGTACTTCCGTTATGGCGAGAACGACTCCGCCTATGTGCTGGAGAACATCAGCTTCGACATCAAGCCCGGCGAACTGGTCGCGATTGTCGGGCGCAGCGGCTCGGGCAAAACTACGCTCGCGAAGTTGCTGGTGGGCTTTTATGCGCCGAGCGAAGGCAAGATGTCGATCGACGGTTATGACCTTAGCGTGGTCGACAAAGCCTATTTTCGCGCTCAAATTGGCTATGTGATGCAAAGCAATCTGCTTTTTTCCGGCACGATTGCCGAGAACATCGCAAGCGGCGACGACGCGCCTGACCGCCGCCGTATAGAAGAAGTCGCGAGAATGGCCGACGCGCACGCGTTCATCAGCAAGATGCCGCTCGGCTATGAGCAGATTGTCGGCGAACGCGGAATCGGTTTATCGGGCGGTCAGATCCAGCGGCTGTGCATTGCGCGCGCGCTGTATCACGATCCACGTCTGCTCGTTTTCGACGAGGCGACGTCCGCGCTCGATTCGCAGTCGGAAAGCAACATTCTCGGCAATATGCATGACATTCTGAAAGGCCGCACGGCGGTGATCATCGCGCATCGGCTGAGTACGATCATGCGTGCCGACAAGATCCTTGTTCTTTATGAAGGGGCGATTGTCGAACAGGGCCGTCACGAAGAACTGCTGCAACGCGGTGGCATGTACTACCAACTCGTGCAGAAACAACTGAGTGCGTGATGATGAAGATACTCGACCAGATTGAAGACATCAGTCCGGCGATTTCGTATGCGGGTTTGATCGAGCGGATTGAAATTCTGCGCTCGACGCTGCGATGGTCGTCGCGACTCGAACGCAGCGACATCGACAAGCTGTTGAGGCAGGCCACGTCGCTGCGCGATGAAGTCATGCAACTTTCGCACAAGGAGCGCTTCGTGCAGGCCGCGACGTCGGCGGAGCCGGAGCAGCGCGCCGAGCAGTCGCGCGGGGCGCGCAGGCAGGCACTGCTCGCGCGCAGCTTCATTTTCGAAGGGACGTTCGGCGACAATGCGCGGCTCCTGGAATCGCTGGAAATTGCCGAGAAGGCCGCGCCGACAGACTTGCCGGTTCTAATCGACGGCGAAAGCGGCACCGGCAAGGAACTGATGGCGAAGGTCATTCATGCCAACGGCTCGCGTGCGGATAAGCCATTTATTTCCGTGAACTGCGGTGCGATTCCGGACAATCTATTGGAGTCGGAATTGTTCGGGCATCGCAAGGGTGCGTTTACGGGCGCTTCGAATGACCGCAAAGGTAAATTCGAAAGTGCCCACACGGGTACGATTTTTCTCGACGAGATCGGCGAGTTGCCGCTCGCCGGTCAGGTGAAACTGTTGCGCGTGCTCGAAGCGCACGAGATTCAACGCGTCGGCTCCGACGAAACCATTGCGGTGGATACGCGCATTGTCGCGGCAACGAATCGCAACTTGCGCAAGCTGAGCGAGGAAGGCAGGTTCCGCGAAGATCTCTTCTACCGGCTCAGTGTGATTCACGTCACGCTGCCGCCGCTGCGTGAACGGCGCGACGAAATTCCGCTGCTGATTGCCTGGTTCGGCGACGAAGCTGCCGGCACGCTCAAGCGCAGACCAGTGAGATTAACCCCTCGTTTACGGGACTTTCTGCTTAACTACGCTTATCCCGGCAATATCCGCGAATTGCGTAACGTGATGTACCGCATCTCGTGTCTCGCCGGCGACATGGCGGATGTCGACCACTTGCCGACCGACATGCGGCCCGCCGCGCACGGTTCGGCGGCGGCCTTGCAAGGCGTCGCGAATGGCTCGGGACAGCAGCCGATCAGCGTGGCGAATCTCATGTCGCTCAGCGACGCGAAGCGCGCGGCGAGTGACGACGCCGAGAAAGCCTTTCTCGAACGCGGACTGCGCGAAGTGAACGGCACCGTCGCGGAATTGGCGCGCCGTATTGACATGAACCGCTCGCATCTGCAAATGCTGCTGAAAAAACACGGGCTTCATTCGAAGGAGTTTCGCAATCGCAATGTTGTGCCTTTGGACCGGAACGGCGCAGACGAGCGCGAAGAAGACGATGGCGAGACATAAAGCGACGATGTCCGCTCTGTCATGGCGCGGGATTCAGCAGCGTTTTGTCGGCGGCATAAGGATCTTCCGCGCGCACGACGACTGCCGTGATGTTGTCCCGGCCGCCGCGCTCGAGCGCGAGGCTCACGAGTAGATCCGGCGCGTCGGCGTGGGCGGCTGTGTTGAGCACCGCCAGCATGTCGGCTTCGTCGACCTCGTTGCTCAGGCCGTCGCTGCACAGCAGGAAGATGTCGCCGTCCGCGACTTCGATTGCATCGTCGTCGAGTTCGAGCAGATCGGTCGCGCCCACGGCACGCGTAATCATATGCTGCGCGGGATGATGCCGCGCTTCTTCATCGGTAATCACGCCGAGCGACTTGAGTGCTTCCACCTGACTGTGATCGCGCGTGAGTTGGCGCAGTTGGCCATCGCGCACGAGATAGAGGCGGCTGTCGCCGGCCCACACATAGCCGCAAAAGCGATCGCACGCGAGAAGCACGACGACGGTGCTGCCGATGCGCTGCACCTGGCGGCGCGCGGCCTCTTCTCTCAACTGACGATTCGCGACCTGCAAATGCGCGCGTGCGTCCGCGATAAACGCCTTCATGCTGACGGGCGGCGCGAGCCGCTTTAGCGCGTCGATCACGAGGCGGCTCGCGAGGTCGCCGACCGCGTGCCCGCCCATGCCGTCCGCGACGGCCCAGCGTCCCAGTTCGGCGTCGTCGAGGCAGGCATCTTCATTGACTTCACGCACGCATCCCGCGTCGGAACGCGCGCACGACGTCCAGCGGAATTGGCTCGCGCAAGTCACAACGGCTACACCATATCGTTTCTGCTGCGTGCGTCGGGAGCGACGCTAATGTTCGAGTTCGCACCGGTATTGCGCACGTCGACCGACTGGAACTGGTTGATCATCTGGTTAGCATAGAAGTTGTTGGACACCTCGTACAGGTTCACGACCGGCCCAATGCTCGGCGTTTCCCGCACATAAGGCTGAATCCATCCATAGACCCACGGCGCACCGCCTCCGCCGCGAATCGCCGCCATTGCTTTGCGGTCGAGTGCGAGGTTCAGCGAAAGATCGTTCACAGAAATAGAAGCCATGTCGTTCTCCGGTTGACCGCGTGCGCGACGCGCGCGGTTTTTATGGATCTGGGCGAGATAGTGCAAGCGCTATGCCAATTTGTACGCGACGTCCTGCGTTTCTTCGGTAATGCGTTGACTGGCATGGGGCTGCGGGCCGCTCGGAGCGTGTCGGGCGAGTCGCATGCAAAGCGATAGGTCGGGCAGTAGCCAACATTCACGCGTCACGACCGGTGTGGGGCCCAACACTTTCTCAATGCATCGCGAGGCTTCCAAAAAGCTCTCCAAAGCACAGCTCGTGACGGTGACAAAAGATCGCCAATCGCCAACACATCGACGCGATTTCTGTCGGTTCAAGGCCCACACTCGCGTCGTTAAAAGCCGCGTATTTTCGCGCAAAGCCCTATAAACAAGGGCTTCCGAGCGCATGGCCCGGATGATGCAAAAGACCTCGCAACAGTGTTGGAAACAAACGAGGCAAGCCATGAACACGAACTCTCTTCAGACGACAAGCGATGCGGCCGATGAACCGTCGTCCACCATCGACTTGCCGATCGGTTCGCATCTGGTCTCCACCCGCTGCGGTTACGAACATCACGGCATTTATGTGGGCAATGGCCGTGTGGTTCATTACGCGGGCTTTGCCGGTTCGGCGCATCGCGGCCCGGTTGAAGAAGTCGAACTCGACCGCTTCGCCGCCGGGCATCCGCTGACGATCAGAGCGACGCTCGGCGCGCGCTACCTCGGCGAAGAAGCAGTGCGCCGCGCGCGCTCACGTCTCGGCGAGAACCGCTACCGCCTCTTGACCAACAACTGCGAACACTTCTGCGCGTGGGTGCTGCTTGGCGAAAGCCGCAGCGAACAGGTGCATTGCAGCTTGCGCCATCCGCGCACCGGCATGCACGTGCTGATGTGCCTCGTGAAGGCATTCGTCGAGGCCGGCGCGAAGAACAGGCAGTTTGCCGCGCAAGTGGCGTGAGTTATCGAAAGAGATGAGTGAAGGAACCGAGGAGAACATCATGGCTGCTGCCGAAAAGACCTTGCACTGGGCCGTCGACAAATGGCTTGCACCTACGCCGTCGATGCCGGCACGAGTGGTCGAGTTCTGCCACCGTGCGTCACTGCATCAGCGTTTCGTGCGCGTCGAGGCGCTGCGTCCGGGCGGCCTGCTGTCCATCTTCTTCTTCCGTCACGACGACGGTTCGTGGAATGTATTTCCGCCGCAAGCCGAACGCCCCGCGATGAACGGCTATCGTCGCACGGGCCTGTGCTAATCCGGCGTGTGTGTGGCCGCTTCCTTGATGAGCCACTGACTGAACAGCAGCATCGCGGGCGTCATCGGCTTGCCCTTTAGCCATGTGAGCCAGTAACTGCCGGCATGGACTTCGACATCGAACGGACGCACGAGGCGGCCCGTATTGATCTCTCGATCGAACATCAGCGCGGGCGCGAGTGCGATGCCCGCGCCCTGCATCGCCGCTTCGACCATCAATCGCGAAGAATCGAACACGGGTCCGCGAATGGGCCGCGGTGGAATGCCCGCAGCGGCGAACCAGTTGCTCCAGTCATCCGCGCGATAGGAACGCAGCAGCGTTTGGTCGGCGAGATCCGCGGGCGTCGACAGACGCGCTGCAATTTCCGGCGTGCATAAGAGCGCGAGCGGTGCATCGAGCAGGCGCGTCGCGAGTGAACCGGGCCACGTGCCGTCGCCGAAACGGATTGCGAAGTCGAGCCCTTCGGTCGCGAGATCCACGAGATTGTTGTTCGTCAGAAGCCGCAATTCGACGAAGGGATGAGCCTCTCGAAACGATTTGAGCCGCGGCATGAGCCAGCCGACCGCGAACGTACCCACCACGCCGACCGTCAGCACTTCATGAAAGTGGCCGCCTTCGAATTGCTTGAGCACGGCTTCGATGCGATCGAATGCGTCAGTCAGGACGGGACGCAATGCAAGACCCTCGTCGGTCATCGCGAGACCGCGCGGCAAGCGTTTGAATAGCGTGGTGCCGAGACGTTCTTCGAGCGATCTGACCTGCTGGCTGACAGCGGCCTGGGTGACATTCAGTTCGAGTGCCGCGCGAGTAAAGCTCAAGTGCCGGGCGGAGGATTCAAAAGCGCGCAGCGCGTTAAGCGGAAGATAAGGTCTCATGGCCGAGGCATAAGTTTTTCTTGTGAGCGCATTAACTTATCATCGTTTGTCAGCGGCGGCGGGAAAACCGATAGTTGCGGCTTCACACAAGGAGCGGCAATGATCACGAGAAGAAAATTCGCGGGTGCGATGCTGGGCGTTTCGATAGCTGGGGTTGCGTTCGGCAACAGCGGCGCGTGGGCCAAGAACGCGGAATCGGGCAAGGCAATCAATGGAGCGCGGCAGCGGCAACAGTTCGCCAAGGCGGATGCGATTCGCGCGCGGCTCGAAGAGATCGAAGCACAAAGCGGTGGACGGCTCGGCGTGTCGATCGTCGACACGACCTCGGGACTGCACGCCGGCCTGCATGCGGACGAGCGCTTCCCGATGTGCAGCACGTTCAAGCTGCTCGCCGCGGGGGCGATCCTCGCGCGTGTCGATGGCGGCGAGGAAGATCTGCAGCGGCGCATCGTCTATCCGGAAAGCGAACTGGTGCCGTACTCGCCGGCGACGTCGAAGCACACTCGCGAGCGCACCGGCAACGCGGGCATGAGTATCGCGGAGTTGTGCAAGGCGGCGATCACGCTCAGCGACAACACCGCGGCTAATCTGCTGCTGCAAAGCTTCGGCGGTCCTGCTGCACTGACTGCATTCGCGCGTAGTCTCGGCGACGGCATCACGCGGCTGGACCGCAATGAGCCGACGTTGAACGAGGCGACGCCTGGCGATCCGCGCGATACGACGACACCGAATGCAATGCTCGGCAATATGCGCGAACTCCTGCTTGGCGAGCGTTTGAAGTCGTCATCGAGAGTGCAATTGCTCGCGTGGCTCGCGGGCAATGAGACCGGCGGCGCGCGTCTGCGCGCAAAGCTGCCGAAAGATTGGGGCGTGGGCGACAAGACCGGCACGGGCGATCACGGCACCGCGAACGACGTGGCGATTTTCTGGCCGCCGGGACGCGGCCCGATTCTTGTGGCGGTCTATTTGACCGGCACTGCGGGCGACGCCGCGCGCAACAACGCGGCGATTGCAAACGTCGGCGCGCTGGTGGTGGAGTCGGTTTGACGCTGCAAGGCGGTGGTGAGCCGCAGTAAGAGAAGCGCTACACCGACATCCGCTTGAGCATTGCGAGCAACGCGTCGAACGCGATCGGCTTGCGCGCGTATTCGATAGACGGATTGGGTTGCACTGGAATATCCGCGGCCGCGCTGCATAGAATGATCGGAATGTCGCGCAGTTCGGGATCGGCGTAAAGCGCCGCGCACAGTTGCAGCCCCGACATGACCGGCATCATGCAGTCCGATACGATGATGTCGGGCCTCGTTCTGCGTATCTGCTCGAGCGCGACGGCGCCATTCGATGCGGTCAATACCGTATAGCCGTGGCGCTCGAGCAGCAGCCGCCATACCGTGAGGATGTCGAATTCGTCATCCACGACCAGAATGGTTTTCATGGGTGCTACGCCGGTCGCCGCGGCTGCAACGTCGCGGACAGACCTGATGCCGAAGAAACCGTGGCGCTGAGCGGGCTTTCGATAACATCGAGCCCTTGCGATGAGATCACCAGCTCATGCGTGGACGGATCATGTGCGCTTTCGCGCTGCTTGACGATGGAGATCGCGCGCCGCAGTCCCGCGTCTGTCTCAGCGTAACGCAGCAGCACGAGGTTCTCGGTGAGTGCCGAAACGCGCGTGGTTCTCGAATGGCCGTGATCGGAATGGAGCGGCATTTCTTCTATGACCAGCGTCGTAATGCCGGCCTCGCGCAATTGATGCAGCAACGCGTTAAGGAACAGCCCGAAGCGCTCGACGCGCAACGCGGAATCGCGGAAGCCTTCCACTCCGTCGATCACGATGCGCGTCGCCCCCATGTTCTTCGCGGTGGCGAGCGCCTTCGCGGCGATTTCGTCGACGGCGAGTTCAATGGCGGGCTGCCATTGAATCAGGAGACGGCCGTCTTCATACGCTTCGTTCAGCGGGATCGAAACGGCCTCGGCTTTGCCGAGGAGCCGTTGCGGTCCTTCGTAAAAGCCGAGATACAGACAACGTTCGCCGCGCGCGACGCCCGCTGCGAGAAACTGCAAACTCAGCATCGTCTTGCCGACGCCCGACGGTCCAATCAACGTCGCGGTCGAGCCTTGCGACAGACCGCCGCCGAACATGACATCGAGATGCGGCAAGTCGAAACCGACCCGTGCTTTAAGATCGACCGGTCCACTCGGCGCGGCGCATTGTGCTTCGAGACGCGGGAACATCAGAAGCCCGCTTTCGGCGATGCGAAAGTAGTGCTTGCCCATCAGATGATTGCGCGCACGCATCTTGTGCACTTCGATTTCGCGCGCGCGGCGCATGCCGTCGCTATAACGGTTGAGTTCGATCAGACCGTCGACAAGCGTATGTTCCGGATGCGGCTCGTTGCCGGACAGCGGCGCGAGCAACAGCGTCGTGCAGTCCATTGCCGCGACGAGAGCGTTCAACTCATGAATGAACTTGGACAACGACAGCTCCGTCTCGCTGAACTCGCGGGCGCTACGAAAGCCGTCGATGATCATCAGGCTCGGGCGGTAATCGTAAATGCTCGACGCAATGAGTTTCAGAAAGCCGTCCAGGCCGTCCTGCATCAGTTCGTGATAGCCAGAAACAAAAAGCATTTGCTGCGCGACGGCTTTTTCGTCGAAGAAAGTCAGGCCTTTCAGGTGCGCAAGCAACTTGTCGTGCGATTCGGCGATGAGCGTCATGTACAGCACTTTCTCGCCGCGGCTTACGCGATGAAAGCCGATCTGGCTCGACAGGATCGTCTTGCCGGCGCCCGCCATGCCTTCGAGAAGATAAACGCCGCCGCGCACGAGACCGCCGCCCAGGATCTCGTCAAGGCCGGGCACGCCCGTTTCGACGTTAGTGCGAGAGAGGGGCGGCGATTCGTGAATGTTCATTATCGTGTGTGGTTGGACTGCGACTAGCGGCGCTCGCTGACGTCAGTGCGTTGCTTAAGCTAACTACGTCAGCAAAGTGCGTTCCCGCTGTTTACCCGCAGTGGCGTGAATACGAAGCAGCGAAGATTGAAAAGTTGTGTTCGGCAAGCGCCCGAAAGTACAAAAGAAGTACGTGCGACGTGGCATATCGGGCGCGGCGGCATGAAGTCATCGCCATTATCAGACGCCACTGCTTGCCGACGCTACCCGCGCAAATTGCGTACGAAACTTTCGAGGTGGCGCTGCACCGTGCCGGCTGTTTCCAGTTCGATGCCTTCGAGCATCTGCTTTTCAATGGCTTTCACCGCCTGCTCGCATTGGCGCAGTATGGTACGGCCCTCGTCGGTCAGTTGCAGCAGCACGATGCGGCCATGCGTGGGATCGGGCTCGCGGCTCACCCAGTTGCGGCTCGCCATCGCGTTCATCACTTCGTTGGCTGATTGCGGGGTGATGAACGAGCGCTCGGCAAGCTGCGCGTTCGACGCTTGCCCTTTCGCTTCAAGCACGGAGAGCGCGGTAAATTGTGCGAGGGTCAAGCCGAGCGGCGCGAGGGCTTCGCTCATA
Source organism: Paraburkholderia sp. RL17-368-BIF-A (assembly GCF_046054045.1). Classification (NCBI taxonomy): domain Bacteria; kingdom Pseudomonadati; phylum Pseudomonadota; class Betaproteobacteria; order Burkholderiales; family Burkholderiaceae; genus Paraburkholderia; species Paraburkholderia sp. RL17-368-BIF-A. The sequence goes on along the minus strand of NZ_JARESN010000012.1, from coordinate 122,025 downwards.
CGACGCCGCAAGATACGGTCGAGGCTGCCGATCACATAAGTGAGCCGCAGGCTGGGTCGGCGAGTACGCGTGGCGCTGGGTTCAAGAGTCGAATTCTGGTTTTTGCTCATTGTCGGCACGAGATTCAGGCTATCCCGCATCTTAGCGCGGCTTGCCGTATACAATTGCCCACCGCCTGAATTTTGCCAATACTGACATCGCACCCATGCCGACTCCGACCCGGGCCTTTCTTCTCGGTCCGCTCCTGAAAGGCGTATCACGCTCGTTCTACCTTACGCTTCGCGTGTTGCCGGTGGGCATGCGCGATCCAATCGGCCTCGCCTATCTGCTCGCGCGTGCCGCCGATACCATCGCGGATACCTCACTGATCGCGCCGGAACAGCGGCTCCAATTGCTGCTGTCATTGCGCGATCAGATCAACGGCGTGGCAAACGACGGCGCGCTGTTTCAGCGCATGGCCGCTGAAGTGGCGGGTCAGCAGAGCCAGTCGGACGAGAAGCTGCTGCTCGAATCGCTCGGTCCCGCGCTAGACGTGCTGACGCAATTGAGCGAGCCGGACCGCAACGCCGTGCGCGCGATTGTGTCGACGTTGACCGAAGGCATGGAATTCGATCTGCGCACGTTCCCCGACGAACGCTCGGGCCGCATCGCGGCGCTGCGCGAATATGGCGAGCTCGACCGTTATACGTATCTGGTGGCGGGTTGCGTCGGCGAATTCTGGACCACGATGACCTACGCGCATATGCCCGGCACGCTGAAGGAGCGGCCCCACATCATGGCCGCCCGCGGTGTGCGCTTCGGCAAGGCGCTGCAAATGACCAACGTATTGCGCGATTGCGGCAAAGACCTGCGCATTGGTCGCTGCTATCTTCCGCAAACGATGCTGGAACAGCACGGCCTTAGCCCGCAAGATCTTTTGCTGCCGGCCAATTCGCTGCGCGCGCGTCCGCTGATGGTCGAGTTGTTGCGCAAGACGCTCGATCATTTCCGTGAGGCGCTCGATTACACACTCGCGATTCCCGCTTTTTCCGTGCGCCTGCGGCTCGCATGCTTGTGGCCGATTCTGATCGGCCTCGAAACGCTGCTGCTGCTCGTGGACAACAAGGCGTGGCTCGATCCGCAGCAGGTCTCCAAGGTGCGGCGAAACAAGGTGTATGGGATCATCGCGTCGTCGCTGGTTTTAGTTTCGTCCAATGCATTGGTGCGTCGATCAATCGAGCAGCGCATTCGGGACATCGAAGCGCGCTTCTGACGCGGCCTCCCTGTGATCGCGCGATTTAACCTGCATCAGAAGACACGCGAGAATCGGGAAACCCCTAACACCGCGCGCAGAGGGTTCGCGTTAGTCTCCTCGAAGGAGGAGACGATCCATGAGACAGGCGTTCAATATTGCGGTGGTGCTGTTGCTTGGCTATCTGCTGGCCGACCGGGCGCTCATGCGCGCGCAGGCCGGTGAAGTAGGGACGATCACGTGCCATCAGGGCGCGGAACTCGTCAAGGCGAACGCGTTCAAGAAGGGTTTCGGAGAAGCCGGCGCAAGCAGCCAGGGTGAAAATTTCCTGTCGAACTGCCTCGTCACGGGCCGCGGCCAGGTGGGCGATCTGATCGCTCGCGACTGATTCGCCAATCGGCTCGTTGCACGCACAACTGTCGGCATTGGCAAAAAAGCGCCTGGACCGGTGCGATCCAGGCGAAGTCATCGGTAGCCGATGACGGAGGTAACACATAGCGAACTGGCCCGCGATCGGAATGACCGGTCGCGGGCCAGTTCGTTTGGAACGGATCAAACGGGATGCGCCCTGGCGGCGCGATAAGCCGCGAACCGTTCGTTCTTAGTTGCCGAAGTAAATGGACTTTGCGCCATTAGCGGACCCCGTGCGGCCCGATTGCGATGAGCCGGTGGCCGCGCCGCCGTAGCTCGATATCGCCGGCTGGGCGGTGCCGTTCTGTTCGGCAACGCGGTTTTGTGCAGCCTGTAGATCGGCAGGATAGTAACGGTCGGCACGGCTCGGCTCGTAGCCGGCCTTTTCCAGTTGGACCAGTTCGGCGCGCACTTGAGCGCGTGTCACGGGCTCATTGGACTGCGCGAACGAAGCGACAGGAGCGGCCAGCACGGTGGCGACAACAACGGCTTGAATGAGCGATTTCATGATTAACTACCTCCAGTTCGGTGTTTATTGCGCTACGAACCTTGTTGTTCGCAGCCAGTGATTACATTGTAGGTTCGCAAACTGGAGAGAGTAATGGCGCATTTCGGTAAACTTCGTTGCTGGAAATGAGATAAACGTCTGGAGCTATCGAGCCTATATGCGCTCTCAATCGCCGCGCGTATTGAGAGCGTCATGAGCCTCATGCGCGACTTCCGACAGCCGTGTGAATGCATGGCTGGTGCGCGCGTCGCGTTGATCGCGCGCCTGATAGAAGTCTTTGCTAAGCCACTGTCCGAGGCCGATCATCGCCGAACCTAACGCGCTTTTCATGCGCACCCAACCGTTCTGCGCACGCGCGACATTCGCCGCCGACACGACCGCCTCCGTCGTCAATCGATCCAGTTCCGCGTGAAGGAAGTCCGCGAAATGGTGCAGCCCCTGCTGATTGTTATTCGACGACTTCTTTTCCAGTTCGACGTGCTCGGGAATGAGCGATTGATTGCTCACGCGAATGAACTGCGGTGTATCGGTACGCGCCGCGCCGGTAGTGCGGATTGCGAGCCCGACGCTTGCCGAAGCTTCAGTGCGCTTGCCGAGCGGCGCCATCTTCCACTTGTCGCAGAGATACTTCAGCAGGCTGCAATGGTCGAATTGCGCGTGACAAACGCCGCTATCGCACCACGGCGAAACGAGAATCGCGGGCACGCGCACGCCGAGGCGGTTGAAGTTGAACGCGTTTGTATGTTCGTCCGGCGCCACTGCATCTGGCGGCGGCACCACGTGATCGTAAAAGCCGCCATGCTCGTCGTAAAGAATCACAAATAAAGTGCTTTCCCACAACGGCTGGTTCGAGCGCAGGGCATTGTAGGTATCCGCGATCAGCTTTTCCGCTTTCATGATGTTGTGCGGCGGATGGTCGTCGTTTTGCGCCTCGCCGAAGTACTTCGGCTCTATCAGTGCAAACTCGGGAAATGCGTCTTCGGCCCCGGCGGCATCGCGGAAGAACGTATCGAAGTAGCGGTAATTCGCGAGGTTCTCGGGTTTGCGTTGATTCTTCAACAGCAACGACGCGGGAAAGTCGTAGAAATAAACTCGCCAGCGTTTTTGCGCCTCGTTCAGGCGGTCAAAAATCGTGTCCTGGTCCTGTTCGGTGTACCACTTCGGATTAAGTGCATCGAGGCCGGACGGCATGCCGACCCGTCCTTTCGAAGTGCCGCTAAGCGCGAAGTAGCGGTTAGGCCAGGTCGGGCCGGGCATCGACGAAAACCATTGGTCGCAAACGGTGAAGTGCTCGCCAAGCGTATGCAGCGCCGGCAGGAAGCCGCGTGGATAGTAGCCCATGATGTCTTGCCGCGCGGCAAGACTGCTCTTGGGATAATCGTCCGTGAAGGAGCGCACGAAGCCGCTGTTGTCCCCGTCGATCTGCCTTAACACCGCCGAATGCCGGTGATCCGGATCGAGCTTCATTTGTCGCGCGTACGTGGGGCGAGGTGAGAAGACGTGGCCTTTGCCGTCGTCATTTGTTTTCGCCGCAGCGTTGCGTACGCCGTCCAGATCCTTGTGGACTTCGTCGAGGCAGCCGAGCATCTGATCGAAGGAATGGTTTTCCATGAGCAGAACGACTACGTGGCGAATCGGGTCGTTCTGCTCAGGGGTTTGCTGTTGTGCCGCTTTGCCGAATTGGACGTCGTCCATGTGCATCGCTCCAGCAGGAAGTACGCAAGACTGAACTTGTCATGCGTGAGCTTGCAAACGTAGCGCAAAACGCGCGCTAGTGAAAGCGTCGCATGGAAAGGCCCGCACGCGCGCGGCGCTTGCAACAACTCGAAGAGACAAAGAAAAAATGCCGCTCGGTCGGCGACCAAACGGCATTTCTTTTACTGCCAAGCCGTGCTTTTACACCACGGCAACGCGACTGAACTTCAAACCGCCGCGGGGCGCCATTTCAACAAGCGCTGCTCGACGGCCGTCAACAGATAGTCCGCTGCGAGTGCGACGACGGCGAGCACGATCATCGCCGCGAACACGCCGCTTGCGTTGAACGCGCCTTGCGCAGTGGAAATCAAAAGGCCAATACCTTGCTTCGAGCCCAGGAATTCGCCGACCACCGCGCCGACGAGCGCAAAGCCAAAGCTCACGTGCAAGCTCGCGAGAATCCAGCTCAATGCCGAGGGAATCACAACCGACGTCGTCACCTGGCGGCGAGACGCACCGAGAATCTGCGCGTTCGCAATCATGTAGCGATCCGCTTCGCGCACGCCCTGAAAGGCATTCGCGAACACAACGAAGAACACCATGACCACCGCGAGCGCGACTTTGGAAGCCATGCCGAGGCCCAACGCGATCACGAATACGGAACCCAGCACCACACGCGGAATCGAGTTCGCGATCTTGATGTACAGGCTGAATACGTCCGACAGCAGCTTGTTACGTCCGAGCACGATGCCGCAGAATATGCCGGCAACGGAACCGATAATGAAGCCGAGTCCGGTCTCTTCCAGCGTGACCCAAACCTGCGTGAGAAGCGGCCCTTGCGAGGTGCCGTTCACGAACCAGTCGACGATCTGATCGAAAATCGCGCTCGGCATCGAAAAGAAGAACGGGTCGATCCACTTCAGGCGAGCGGACAGTTCCCAACCGCCGAGCACGACCACGAGCACCGCGATACGCAGAGAAATCACCAGCAGTTGACGTTGGCGAATACGTTTTTGCGCGACCCGTTCGACGTGTTCGAGCGAAGCAGTGTCGATGCCGGTAGGCATGGTCTGTTGAGGAGTTGTCGACATGTTTGCCTTTCCTTGATTAACCGATCTGCACTTCTTCGCGCAGGTCGTGCCAGATGTCTCGCGAGATTTCGATGAAACGCGGGTCGTAGCGAACTTCCGACGTGACGCGCGGACGCGGCAGGTCGATTTCGTAAACCTTCTTCAGCGTAGCGGGCCGCGCGGTCAGCACGAACACGCGATCGGCGAGTGCAATTGCTTCCTCGAGATCGTGCGTGACGAAAACCACCGACCCCGCGCCGCCCCACAATTGCAGCAGTTCGTCCTGCATCAACGTGCGCGTTTGCATATCGAGCGCCGAGAACGGCTCGTCCATCAACAGAATCTCGGGGCGGTTGATGAAGGTCTGCGCGAGCGCCACGCGTTTGCGCATACCACCCGAAAGTTGATGCGGATAATGCTTGCTGAACTTGTCGAGGCCCACGCGGCGCAGCCATTCGTTCGCTTCGTCGTAGGCGGCGGATTTCGAGCGGCCGCGATACAGCGGACCGGCCGCGACGTTGTCGATGACCGAGCGCCAGGGGAACACCGCGTCCGCCTGGAACACGAAGCCGATGCGCGGATCGATGCCGTCAACGGGCGCGCCCATCACGCGAACTTCGCCGGTAGTGGGCTTCAGCAAGCCGGTAATCATGCTGAGCGTCGTGGATTTGCCGCAACCCGTCGGGCCGACGATAGCGACAAACTCGCCGCGCGCCACCGACATGCTGAAGTCGCGCAACGCAACGGTGGCCTTGCCGTCCGGAGAAATGAAACGGCAAGACACGTTGCGCAACTCAATCGCAGGCGTCTCGCGTGACATGGGTTGATTCATCGGCTGATGCCTCGCAGTTCTCTTGTTGTTGATCGGCGTTACTTCGCCGCGGTCTTGACCGGCGCCGCCACGAAGTCGTTCGTGTAGGTCTTGGCGAGGTCGATATGCTTGCCCTTCACCGAAGGATTGAATGCGGAAAGTACTCGCAGCACGGTCTCTGGGCCGTCGGCGGGCATCTTGCCGTCCTTCGTGAACATCGGCAGAGAAGCCTTCAATGCGCCGATATACAGATCCTTGTTGCTGCCGTAGTAGTCCTTCGGCATCTTCGCGGCGATGTCTTCGGCGCTATGCGTGGCGATGAAGTTCAGCGTCTTTGCGAAAGCATGCGAGAGTTTGGCGGCGTCGCTCTTGTGCGATTCGGCCCACGCACGTTGCACGTAGAAGCTCGAAGCCGGATAGGTGCCGCCAAGCGCGGCACGCGTGCCTTCGAGCGTGCGCATGTCGATCAGTACTTTTGCATCGCCGGTCTTCAGCAATTGCGAGACTGTCGGCTCTGTGGTCATGCCGGCGTCGATCCGGTTCTGCTTGATCGCCGCGATGAAGCTGTTGTCCGCGCCCACCGGCAGCAGCGTGTATTGCGTGGACGGCACGCCCGCGCGTTGTGCGAGGTACTGCGTGAGGAAACTCGTCGATGAGCCCAGGCCCGTTACGCCCAGCGTCTTGCCCTTTGCGTCGGCCATGCTTTTGAAGGTGTCCGCGGCTTTCGTGGAAACCATCTCCACTTCACCGGGCACCTGCCCGAAGATCACCAGCGCCTCGACTTCCTTGCCTTTGCTCTGCAGGTCGATGGTGTGATCGTAGAAGCCCACCACGCCTTGCACCGCGCCTGCGAGCAGTTCGTTTTCCGCGTCCACGCCGGCCGGCTGCGAAAGAATTTCGACGTCGAGGCCTTCGTCCTTGAAGTACCCGAGTTGCTCGGTGAGCCGCGCCGGCAGGTAGATGATCTTGGCGGCGCCGCCGACCATGATCGTGATTTTCTCCGCATGAGCGGCGGTCGAAGCAGCGGCGAGGGCAAACGCAACACTGGACACGGCGGCAATCTGGCGCAAGGTACGCATGAGGCAGTCTCCTGGGTTTAGTCGCCGCCCGATGTTGCGCGCGGCGCTTTTTGGATGAATGACGGCGATTATAGAAATTGAAAACCTTCTGCGAGCTTTCGGCGCTGTAGGGAAACCATGAGTGTTAACCCCGAAGTGCCGCGAGGCGTGCGTCGCGCGCTGCGCGGCACATCGGCTCGCAATACGCGCAAAGCCCTTTTTTTGCGGCACAATCGACGCCCTGACTTTTGCCGTTCCCGCCATGAAGCTGCTGCTCATCGAAGACAATCCCACGCTCGCGCACTGGCTCGCGAAGATGCTCGAGCAGGAGGCATTCGCGCTCGACGCCGTGCAGGACGGCGACGCAGCGGACCGTTTGCTGCAGTCGAATCACTACGACGTCATTCTGCTCGACCTGAATCTGCCGAAGCTGTCGGGCAAGAACGTGCTGCGCCGGCTGCGTCAACGAGGAGATGCCACGCCGGTTCTGATTCTGACGGCGAGCGGTTCCATCGACGAAAAAGTGGAATTGCTCGGCGCCGGTGCGGACGACTACCTCGTGAAGCCATTCGAAGTGCGCGAGCTGATCGCGCGAATCAAGGTGGCGATCCGGCGGCAGTCGCCCTCAAAGGCAAGCGAAGTGGTGTGCGGCGATCTCGCGTTCGACATCGACACACGCCAGTTCACGCTGAAGGGTGCGCCGCTTAATGTGACGCCGCGCGAGCGCTCGGTGCTCGAAACGCTCATCTTGAGGCTCGGCAAAACGGTGACCAAGCCCGCGCTTGTCGACGCAATTTTCACGCTCGCCGATGAGCCGAGCGAAGACGCGGTGGAGATCTACATCTCGCGATTGCGCAAGAAGCTCGACGGCAGTTCGGCGGCTATCGTCACGCTGCGCGGACTCGGTTATCTGCTGCGCAAGAAAGAAGATGACCAATAGTTTGCGGGTCCGCTTGTTATGGTGGTTGCTGGTGCCGCTTGCACTGTACGTGTTCGTGACCGGCAAGGCGGCCTACGACAATGCGCGGCAAACCGCCGATCTCGTGCAGGACAATCAGCTCATTTCTTCCGCGCGAATGATCGCGGGCGAAGTGGAATGGGTAGACGGCTTTTTGCGCGTGGATGTACCGCCCGCGGCGCTCGAAATTTTTGCGTCGCCCTATCGCGATCAGGTGTTCTACAGCGTCAATGTCGACGGCCGGCATTTGCTTGCGGGCACGCCGGACTTTCCGCTGCGCCCCACGCAAGCGGCCGATACGCCCGACCACTACGACACCACGCTCTACGGCCAGGACGTGCGTGCTGTGGGAATCGTGCGGCTCATGTACGACAACGGCGCGACACGCCGCGTACGCGTCACCGTCGGCAAGACCGTGCGTTCGCGCGACGCGATGGCCGAGCAGTTATGGCAACCGCAACTCGTGCGGCAGATCGAAATGATCGCGCTGGCCGTTGCGCTCGTGTGCATCGGCTTGACGTTCGAATTGCGTCCGCTGATGAAGGTGAAAGAAGAGGTTGCCGATCGCGACCCGATGCAACTCGAACCGATTCGCGTAGACCGTTTGCACACTGAATTGCGGCCCATTGTCGAGGCGATCAACCAATGCATTGCGCGCCTCGGCGTGCAGGTTGCCGCGCAACGCCGTTTTATCGCCGACGCCGCACATCAGTTGCGCACGCCGCTTACGTTGCTCGGCACGCAATTGCAGTTTGCGCGGCAACAGGGCGGCGTCAATCCCGCGCTCGACGAAGCGCTCGCCGCCATGCATCGCAGTAACCGGTCGATGGTCGGGCTCACCAACAAGTTGCTGTTGCTTGCGCAAGCAGAGGCGGCGGACAACAGCCAGGTCGTTGTCGAGACAGTCGACCTCGTGCCGTTAGCCCTTGAAGTAGTCGAAGATCTCGCGCTGCTCGCGCAAGGCCGCGAGATCGACCTGGGCGCCGAGCTTTGCGATAGCGCGCCAGTTGCAGGACATCGCGGCCTGTTGCAAGCGCTGATTGCGAACCTCGTGGAGAACGCGATTCGCTATACGGGCAGCGGCGGGCATGTCACGGTGTCAGTGAAAGCCGATGCCGATAGCGTCACCGTTAGCGTGCTCGACGACGGTCCGGGCATTCCCGCCGAGTCCCGTAGCCGCATATTCGAACCGTTCTTTCGCGCGTCGACGGATACGGAGGGCACCGGTCTCGGACTCGCCATCGTGCGCGAAATAGCGGACGCACATGCGGGCAATATCACGCTCGACACGGGCGAGGGCGGCAAGGGTGTGCATATGCGCGTGTCTTTTCCGCGTGCGGCGGCGGCAGTGCATTCACGCGCCGCCTGATAATGCGTTACGTATCGCAGCCGTCAGCGTATTCGGCATTGCACTCAGGCAAGCGCTCATTCACCTGATCGAGCACGCCCGACTTCTTCCACGCCATATACCGGAGGTAACACGTTTGCTGTGGCGGAAACGTTGCGGGCAGCCGGTGCCATTTTTCATTTCTCTGCTGCAACCAGAGTATTGCATTGAGAATCTCGCGGTCGCTTCGGCGCGGGCGCCCGCGAGTGGCAACCGGCTCCGGAAATAGACTCTGGACTCGCGCCCAGTTGGCGTCGGAGAGGGGAATTTCTAGCATCGGCCAGCTTGATTGACTGTGTGCAGGACGCAGTCGTTGAGTTGCGTGGCTGACGATGCTAGTAAAAGTTCTGTGTCCGGTCAAATTGCCTCCTGCGTCTTCTATCGGAACGCGCGCGTTATCTTTGCAAAGAGGCCGTTTCTCGCGATCCATTCGGCGTATGCACGATAGTCGGGGTCGTTCATCAGATGCTTTTCTTCTGTTTTCGCCCGCACGAAATAGAGAAGATTGACTGCAACGAGTGCTGCGCAATGCATGAGTGCGACTTGCCAACCCAAAGGCTCGATGAACGGCACGCTCACCATCCAGTACGACAGGTTCTTGGCAATATAGGCAGGATGCTTCGTCAAGCGATAAGGTCCGGAGGTGATGATTCCCCGGTTGGTCAGATTGGAGAAGCGCAAGCCAAAAGACATCGTGGCACAGGCATAGCACAGCAATAGCGCAACTATCACGGAACCCCAGACTATCCGTAATACCGGCATCGAAATAAGCCAGTTGTCCCAGAACATCGAGCCTTCGTAGCGAATGTACTGACTGGAAATGAGCGACCAGAACGGCTGATAGCAGATGAGCGCAACGAGCCAGCCGAGCGTGGTCGGCTCCGCGCTGCGCACATGACTGTCCAGAATGCGAAGCGTGCACAGATAGCCGACGGTGCCGAACATCAGATCCATTGCAAACGAGAGGTCGTACATGAAGCGAAACGTTGCAAGAGAGAACGGCGCGTTCAATGCGGCGGAAAGCGAAGCGTTGAGTTGGGCTGCGTTGGTCGAGAGATAGACGGTCATCAGCGGCAGGAAGAACGCTTTCACCAACCAGCCGGCCAGCATTTCGCGTAGGGGCCGCCAGTTCGACGGACGTTCGCCGCGTAACAGCAGACGCGCGAGCAGCAGATAGGCGTCGTCGGTTTCGCGCTGGTGCGTGTCCATCCACGCAAAGTAAAACGGCGCGGCGACTGCCACATAAGGTGCGAGCGTTCCGACCAGTGACCAGAACGGGTGATAGAACGAACCGTGGTATTCGGGCAATAGCCAGTAAAGCGCGCCGATGCCTGCATAGATACAGGCCAGGGATGCAAGACGCATTGCGACACGCGCGATGCTGAGCGACCGTAGCGCGCGACGCGCAAGCCCCGCGCTCGGACGCAAATAGACTCGCGCGACAAGCAGCTCGTAGGCGCCCACGGTAGCGATGATCGCGAGGCAGGCCACGGTGCTGCGCGTGGCGCCGTCCAGCGCGGTGCTATCGCGCACGAGCCACAGCGTCAGCACGCCCGCGAGCATGCCCAATAAGCCGACGGAAAACGGCGTTGCCGAACGCGGAGCCGGATCGTCGGCACGCGCAAAGGTCTCGATGCTGGAGGTCATGTCATCCTCGTCGTCATGACATAAGCGGCGGCCGGGCGTTATTTTGTTTTGGGTCCCGGCCGCTTCGGGCTACTGGTTATTTCTTCGCAGGGGCGACGCCGCCGAGCAATCCGCCGACGAGGTTTGTCACCGGCGCAAGCGGGTTGGTGTTTGACGACGTGCCGCTCGAACCGCCTGTCAATCCGGTGATGAGGCCGGTGACCGGATTCGCGGCCGTGCCGGCTTGCGAACCGCCGGCCGCACCCGTCGCGCCTGCTGCACCGGTTGCGCCGGTCGCGCCGGCCGCGCCGACTGCCGATGTCAGCGATCCCAGAAGCGTCGTGACGGGGGCAAGCGGGCCGCTTGCGCTGCTGCCCGTGCTACCCGTCCCACCACCCGCGCCGCCGAGCGAGCCCGCAGTGCCGAGAAGCGCGGTCACGGGCGCGAGCAGACCCGCAGCGCTGCCCGGCGTGTTCGCGCCTGCATTGCCGCCGAGCGAGCCGAGGTTGCCGATCAGGCCAGTCAACGGCGGGATGGATACGCTGCCGCTTGCGGTCGCGCCGCCTAGCGGGCCGAGCACGCCGGTCAGTGGCGCAAGCGGATTTGTCGTCGCTCCCGTGAGCAGTCCGCCCGTGGTCGTGACTGTCTTGCCCAATTGACTCACGACTCCGCCAATGTCTTTGCCCACCTGATCGCCGGTCGCGGCCGACACGCTGAGTCCCGCGGAGTTGAGTCCATTGCCGACCGTGTTCAGCAGCGCGTTGAGCGGCGAGCCGAGGCCGGTTGCATTGCCGACGGTCTGCGTCGTGTTCGACACGGCGACCGTTATCGGATTGATGACCGAGCTGAGTTGAGTCTCGACCTGTTGCACGGGCGCGCCGGCCAGCGTGGTGCCGAGCCCCGAGCCGACTGCATTCAGGCCGCTTCCGACGCCGCCGACGACGCTGCCGAGCGTCGACGTCAGCGGCGAAGCCGGCGCGAGCGGTCCGCTGCCGAGGCTCGTGACCGCGTTGCCAAGCGACGTCACCGCGGCGGCCGCGTTGGACACGACGCCTGACGTCGAACCGAGTGTCGGGTTGAGCGGATTGGCCGAGCTGCCCAACGTGCCGAGGCCGGCGGCGCTGCCGTCCCCGAGAGCTTTGACGGCATTGCCAAGATCGGTCACGGCGTTGCCGAGGCCCGCGGTGGTCGCGTTGTTGACGCCGGGCACGGATGTGCCGGTGACTTTGCCGCCGGTATCGGCGACGGTTGTGCCGACAGCGGTAATGAGGTTGCTGGCGTTGATGACGACCTGGCCTATCGGCGTCGAGGAGGTGCCGGAAGTTCCTGAAGTGCCGGAAGTGCCTGAAGTGCCAGTGCCTGAGGTTGTGCCGGACGAAGTGCCGGAAGTGCCCGAAGTACCGGAAGTACCCGAAGTACCTGAGGTGCCAGACGTGCCCGAAGTACCCGAAGTACCCGAAGTACCCGAAGTACCCGAAGTACCCGAAGTACCTGAAGTACCCGAAGTACCCGAAGTACCCGAAGTACCCGAAGTACCCGAAGTGCCGGAAGTCCCCGAAGTACCGGAAGTCCCCGAAGTGCCGGAAGTACCCGAACTACCCGAAGTACCCGAAGTGCCCGAAGTACCCGAAGTGCCCGAAGTGCCCGAACTCCCTGAAGTACCCGAACTACCCGAACTACCCGAACTACCCGAACTACCCGAACTACCCGACGTGCCCGAACTTCCAGATGTCCCCGACCCGCCCGAACTCCCCGAAGTCCCACCCAGTCCTCCGCCGCCGAGTCCACTGGTGTTGGGCGTAAGCGGACTCTTGGTCGGCGTATTAAGCGTCGAACCGCAGCCGTAGAGCGCGAGTAATGTCGATGCCGCGACGGCGATAGCAGTGCGGCTGGCAAATTTGATCATGATGTCCCCGTTGAACGACTATTGACGGGGACATATCTGCAAGCTCCGCGCCATAGGCTGAGCCTGGCGCGAAACCGCACAAACGAGGCATCAAAACAATGTTTCGGCGCCACGCATAGAATTAAATGCCAAAAACGGTCTAAAAACCAAAGACGCACGCGCCGATGTTCCCGCGCACGCTACGTAACGCCCAGCTCCGTCGTAACGGCGCGCGCACCCACTTACAGCGCTAAGCGCGCGAGCCCACAGCCGAACCGCGAAGCCCAACGCTACCTCAAAACGCAGCCGTATAAATCGCCAGCGCATCTTCTTCAGCGACCGGCCGCGGATTATTCACGAGCAGGCGCGTTTGCAACATGGCGTCGCTGGCCATCCGCGGAAGGCCTTCGCGCTCGATGCCGACATCGCGCAATCGGGCCGGAATCGCCGTGGCGGCGATCATCTGCTCGAGCTTTCCGATCAGCGCATTCGTCTTGCTTTCAGCGCTGCCCGTTACGCCCGGCACAACGACATCCGCGAGTTCCGCATAAAGCGTCGCCGCCGATTCAGCGTTGAAGCGCAAAACGTGCGGCAACACCAACGCGTTGGAAAGTCCGTGCGGCACGTGATAAATGCCGCCGATCGGATACGCGAGCGCATGCACGGCGGCCACCGGCGAGTTCGCAAACGCCTGTCCGGCGAAGGTCGCGCCGAGCAGCATCGCCTCGCGCGCGCCGCGATTGCTGCCGTCTTCGCAGGCGGGCAGCAGGTTGCGCGACAGCAGGTCCAGCGCTTTGATCGCGAGCATGTCCGAGATGGGGTTCTTCAAATGCGCGGACGTGTAGGCTTCGATCGCGTGAACCATCGCGTCGATGCCCGTCGCGGCCGTTGCCGCCACCGGAAGCCCGAGCGTGAGTTCGGCGTCGAGAATGGCGAGGTCCGCGATCAACTGCGGGGCAACCACGCCCATCTTCTTCGCCTCGCCGATGGTCACGATCGACACAGCCGTGACTTCCGAGCCGGTCCCCGCGGTCGTCGGCATCTGCACGAGCGGCAAGCGCGACACCGTGACCTTGTTCACGCCATACATGTCGCTGAGCGGCTGCTCCTGCTGTGGCGCGAGCACGGCGATGAGCTTGGCGACGTCCATCGACGAGCCGCCGCCCAGCCCCAGCACGATCTCGGCACCGGCGCTGCGCGCCCGCGCTGTCGCTTCGAGCACGATATGTTCGGGCGGATCGGCGATGACGTCGTCGATCACGGTCGCATTCCAGCCATGCGCCGCGAGGTCCGCGAGTGCGGGCTTCAGCAGGCCGCTCTTGTGCAGAAAGCCGTCGGTCACCACGCACACAGTGTGAAGCGTGGGAAATTGCGCGCGCAACAAAGCGCCCAGCCGTCGCGCCGCGCCGAATTCGACGACGAGCGTCGGCACCGTTTGAAAACGGAATGCGTTCGTCATGCTGCGTCTCCCGGCACCATGTGGCTGGACACCTCGCGCCGCTCGAGCAACGGAATGATCGTGCCGAAGCCAAGACGCTGAAAATGTTCAGTCTCGCGATGCTCGGCGAGTCCGTTCGCGTCGCTGTACTGTTCGAGGATCACAAAATGATCGGGCTCGAGCGGCGAGCGGAAAAATTCGTAGTAGAGATTCTTCGGCTCGGCGCGGGTCGCCTCGGCGAGTTCGGCGAGATGCTTGACGATCGCGTCGCCGTGGCCGGGCTTGGCGAAGAAATGCGCGATTACCTGCAGGTAGGCATTAGCCATGACTTACTCCAGCAAGAACGTAGTGGGTCTTTTTGTGGGCAGCGCGCGGCATCCGCTCGCCACGGTAGTTTGGGCAGGCGGCGAAAGCGCCGCGCAGTTCTCAGTTGTACCAGATTCGAATCCGCCGCTAGGCAGCTCGGCCGCGAAGTCGACGCTGTTCGGCATTCTCTTCAGCCGAGGGTGTTGGAGTTTAAGTTTATTTCACATGTTTATTGAGAATGATTCGCGTTTGCGTTAGATTGTCATCGTATCGTCGGCACGGTTGCTCGTATGCGGCTCTGGATGCAGCCGGCGCGCCGCTTCTGCAAGAGGATCTCGTATGACCACGCTTTCGATGCCGCGGCCCTCGCTCGCGGATCTCTCCATCGAGCCGGGGCTGCCGGCCGTCGTTTCGCCGCGCGCGGGCGCCGCCACTATGTCGCTGCACGAGGCGGCGCCGCTGCTGCATGCAATCGTCGATGAGCAGCTCGAGCGCGCGGGCGGCGTTCTCTTCACCGGCTTCCGGGTCGAATCGATCGACGCGTTTCAGGCTTTCGCGGCGTCGTTCGGGCATCCGCTGATCGGCTATGAATTTGCGTCGACGCCGCGCAGCCAGGTTGAGGGGGCGGTGTACACGTCGACGGAATATCCGCCGCATCGTTCGATTCCTTTGCATAACGAACAATCGTACACGTGCGAATGGCCGTTGCGCATCTGGTTTCACTGCGCGCTTGCCGCCCGTTCCGGCGGCGCGACGCCGATCGCGGATAGCCGCGCGATCTACCGCGCACTCGATCCGGCGCTCGTCGCGCGCTTTGCGAGCCGCGAACTGCTTTACGTGCGCAACTTCGGACAAGGACTCGACTTGCCGTGGCAGCAAGCGTTCGGCTCGGACGATCCGCGCGTGGTGGAGCGCGTGTGCCGCGTTCGCGGCATCGAATGCGAATGGCGCAACAGCGAAGACGGCGAACTGCTTCTGCGCACGCGCGAGCGCTGCCAGGCGGTCGCGCGGCATCCGCGCACGGGCGAGCGCGTCTGGTTCAATCAGGCAAACCTGTTCCACCTTTCGTCGCTCGATGAAGACATGCAGGAGGTGCTGATCGATTCCGTCGGCATCGAAAACGTGCCGCGCAATGTCTATTACGGCGACGGCGCGCCGCTCGAAGCGGACGCCCTCGCGCAGATTCGCGGCGTGCTGGACGAACAGCGCATCGTGTTTCCGTGGCGGACCGGCGACGTGCTGATGCTCGACAACATGCTGACGGCGCACGCGCGCGATCCGTTCGAAGGACCGCGCAAGGTGGTGGTCGCGATGGCGCAGAGCTACCGCGAGCGCGATGCGGTCGAAGGTGCGATTGAAGGTGCGGTCGGACATTCCGCCGACTGTTAAGCGGCCGATTACATCATCGAGGCGCGGTGGGCGGCGATAGTTGAGAGCGATTCTCATTGATCGCGAGCTTGTGGGTGCTGAGTCATCTATAAGACATATGTCTTTCGGCCTAGGGCAAATCGTTGAAACCCTTATCTGGCGGGCATCCGGCTAGTTTGACCCGGTTCTTCGGCCTGTTTGTTTAGCAGCGGACGGACGAAAACACGCATATACTCACGGTCGGGCCGTAAAAAGTAGTGCCGCGGGTCGCGCTGCGTTTTGCTGCTTCGTCGCAACTCGCTGGCTCAGCGCTTCCCACGCTCTGTCTCTCACTTCACCTAGCAAAGCATCAAACATGTCCACACCGCCGAAGATCATCTACACCCTCACCGACGAAGCGCCTGCTCTGGCGACTTATTCGCTGCTGCCGATCGTCAAGGCGTTCACGCGCTCGTCCGACGTGATCGTTGAAACGCGCGATATTTCGCTTGCTGGCCGGATCATCGCTGCATTTCCGGACTACCTGACCGCGGAACAAAAGGGTTCCGACGATCTGGCGGAGCTGGGTGGACTCACCACGCGTCCTGAAGCGAACATCGTCAAGCTGCCGAACATCAGCGCTTCGGTGCCGCAACTGAAGGCCGCGATCACCGAATTGCGCGATCAGGGCTACAAGCTGCCGCCGTATCCGGACGTCGCCACGACGGACACTGAAAAAGACGTCAAGGCGCGCTACGACAAGATCAAGGGCAGCGCGGTGAACCCGGTGCTGCGCGAGGGCAACTCGGACCGCCGCGCGCCGCTGTCGGTCAAGAACTACGCACGCAAGCATCCGCACAAGATGGGCGTGTGGTCCGCGGACTCCAAGTCGCATGTGGCGCACATGAGCGGCGGCGACTTCTACGGCAGCGAAAAGTCGGCGCTGATCGCAGCGGCCGGCACGGTGAAGATCGAACTGACGGCCGCCGACGGCACGAAGACGGTCCTGAAGGAAAAAACGCCGGTGCAGGCGGGCGAGATCATCGACGCTTCGGTGCTCAGCAAGAACGCGCTGCGCAGCTTCATCGAGGCGGAAATCAACGACGCCAAGGCGAAGGGCGTGCTGTTCTCCGTCCACCTGAAGGCCACCATGATGAAGGTGTCCGATCCGATCATCTTCGGTCAGGTCGTGTCGGTGTTCTATAAAGACGTGCTGGCCAAGCATGCCGACGCGCTGGCGCAAGCCGGCTTCAACCCGAACAACGGTATCGGCGACCTGTACGCGCGCCTGAAGGATCTGCCGGCTGAAACCGCCGCGCAGATCGAAGCCGACATCAAGGCTCAGTACGAACAGCGTCCGCAACTGGCCATGGTCAATTCGGACAAGGGCATCACGAGCCTGCACGTGCCGAGCGACGTGATCGTCGACGCATCCATGCCCGCCATGATTCGCGAGTCGGGCAAGATGTGGGGCGCCGACGGCGCGCTGCACGACGCCAAGGCGGTGATTCCGGACCGCTGCTATGCGGGCGTGTATCAGGCAGTGATCGAAGACTGCAAGAAGAACGGCGCATTCGATCCGGTCACGATGGGCACAGTGCCGAACGTCGGCCTGATGGCGCAAGCCGCCGAAGAATACGGCTCGCACGACAAGACGTTCCAGATTCCGGCGAACGGCGTGGTCCGCGTGACCGACGCCAGCGGCGCGGTGCTGATCGAGCAGGCGGTGGAAGCCGGCGACATCTGGCGTATGTGCCAGACCAAGGACGCCCCGGTGCAGGACTGGGTCAAGCTCGCCGTGAACCGCGCGCGCGCTACCAGCACGCCGGCTGTGTTCTGGCTCGACGCGGCTCGTGCTCACGACGCGCAGATCATCAAGAAGGTCGAGCAGTATCTGAAAGACCACGACACGAACGGTCTCGACATTCGCATCATGACGCCGGTCGACGCGACGAAGTTCTCGCTGGAACGCATCCGCGCGGGCAAGGACACGATCTCGGTCACCGGCAACGTGCTGCGCGACTACCTGACCGACCTGTTCCCGATCATGGAACTGGGCACGAGCGCGAAGATGCTGTCCATCGTCCCGCTGATGGCTGGCGGCGGCATGTTCGAAACGGGCGCGGGCGGTTCGGCGCCAAAGCACGTTCAGCAACTGGTCGAAGAAGGCTTCCTGCGTTGGGACTCGCTGGGTGAATTCCTGGCGCTGGCCGCGTCGCTCGAACATCTGAGCAACGCGTATCACAACCCGAAGGCGCAGGTTCTGGCCAAGACGCTGGATCAGGCAACCGGCAAGTTCCTCGATAACGACAAGTCGCCAGCGCGCAAGGTTGGCGGTCTCGACAATCGCGGCAGCCACTTCTACCTCGCGATGTACTGGGCCGAAGCATTGGCCGCGCAAACCGAAGACGCCGCGTTGCAGGCTCAGTTCGCCGGCGTGGCGAAGGCAATGGCCGACAACGAAGCGAAGATTCTCGACGAACTGCGTGCAGCGCAAGGCAAGCCGGTAGACATTGGCGGTTACTACCGTCCGAACGTCGAACTGACGAGCAAGGCCATGCGCCCGAGCGCGACGCTGAACCAGATCGTCGACTCGATCGCGTGATGTGTTGGGCGATGTGCTGACGGGTGTGCGGAATGACGCGCGCGCCAAAGCACGGGTGCACGCACCTACGCACGCCCAAAAGTAAGCGGTAAGCAAGACGATGGCGCTCTCGAGCGCCATCGTCGTTTCTGGCTCCACCAAGCGGACGCGCGTCATGCGGTCCCTCAAACGTGAACGATTTCCCAGTCGCTCAGTTTCTCGGGAATTTCCAGCGTCGACGTATCGACTTCCGACAGATGCGGGCAGGTCAAGCCGCGCGCGAGATCGTCGGCCGCCTGTTGCGGGCTCGAGAACTCGCCGAGCTTGTCGTTGCCGTAGGTTGCTTCCCAACCGTCGTGGCCGGGCAGAATATAGAACGCTCCCTGAGCCGATCCAAAGCGAAAGCCTTTCATTTTTCGTCTCCCAATTGCCAATAAAAAACCGTGGTGCGTTGGCGGCTTCATGGGTGGGAGTGCGAGGGGTCGTCAGACAGCGTTTCGTCCCATCCAACTCACTGCACCGCATGAACCGCGTGCTCTTGTAAAAGAGTCTACGTCAGCAGTCGGGGCCGCAAGCCGGAGTTAGATGGTTGGTTCGAAGTAAAAAGTCGCCTTAGAAACAGTGACTTACGCGCTTCGTTTTGCAATGTGCAACGCGGGGCGGCATTGCGAAATGACGGATTTGTGCCACGCACCACGGTTTTTTACGAAGCAAGGGCGCGTGTCACATCGTGAAATTTGGGGCCTGCGCGGTACGGACAGGTATGTGTCGTGAACGCGACCTCCGTCAAAACCTCACAAGAACACGCGCGCAACGAACCCGAGCATCACTTCATTAAACAGCGCGGGCCGTTGCAGCGGCGCGAAGTGACTCACGCCTCGCAGCACGCGCAATTGCGCGCCGGGAATGCTGCGCGCGAGATATTGGGCGTGCTCCGGCTTGATGAACTCGTCGTGTTCGCTCTGCACGATAAGCACCGGCACGCGGATACGAGCGAGATCAGGCGCGGCGTAGTTCGGCTCGGTCCTCATCATTTCGCTGACGGCCGCGACGAACGCATCGAAGTTGTCGGGCGTAGCGGATAGCCGCGCATAGTCCTGGCGATGACGGCTAAAACACCGATCGATCACCGGCGTCGCCACAAATTCCTTCGTGCCGCTCGGGTCCATATTGCAGCCGAAGAAGAACACGCCCGCGACGCGCTCGGGCGCCGCCATGCCCAGCACCATCGCCACGCAAGCGCCGTCGCTCCAGCCGGCGATTGCCGCTCGCTCGACCGACAGCGCGTCCATGACCGCGAGCACGTCGGAAGCCATCAGCTCATATTTGTAGGGCCGCGCATCGCGCGTGCTGCGTCCGTGACCGCGGCTGTCGATCACGATCACACGGTGGCCTGCATCGAGCAGGGCCGGCACCTGATAACCCCAGTTGCCGCTATGGCCCAGGCCGCCATGCAGCAGAATCGCCGGCGCGCCTTTGCCATGAGCCGCATACCAGATGCGCGCGCCCTCGTGCTCGATCCAGCCCGAGTCGTTCGACGCCGGCAGCGGCGGCGCGCCGTGCGCTTCGAAATGTTCGAGGGCGTCGTCGTGTGGATCGGCAGAAGAGGTCATCGCGGCTGTCTCCGGTTTTTTGCACTGGGTTGGCGGCTGGATACGCCAGCGTGCCAGCATCGCGGCACGCAAAGCAACAAGCCTACGAGATTTAGCTAGCCGGATCGCGCTTCACTCCGCATCAAGCTTCGCAATCAGCATCGCAACGAAGGCTTCCGTCACAGGCGGCAACGTTCGGCCACGCTTCTTGATGAGCGCAATGGGCCGCGTGAACGCGGGATCGTCGACGGGACGCGCCACCAGCTCCGGCTCGGCTCGCACTTCACGCGCCGACGCCGGCAGTATCGTCACGCCGAGCCCCGCGCGAACCATCGCGACCGCGCTCATCATGTAAGTCGGCTCGCAGGCAATGTCCGGCACGCAACGCGCATTGGCAAACGCGCTATCGACAACCGCGCGCACGCTCGTGCCTTGCGCGGTCAGCACGAGCGGCGTCGCGGCAAGGTCGGCGAGCGTGATCTTGCGCCGCTGTTTAGCGAGCGCGTGCCGCTTCGGGCAAACAACCACGAGCCTGTCGATGCCCGCATGCAGCACTTCGAGATTCGCGTCGTCGAGTTCGCCGCCCGTCAGCCCAATGTCAGCCTCCTCATTGCGCACCAGCGTATTGACCATGCTCGCGACGACATCGCGCACCTGAAACCTCACGCGCGGCACGGCTTCCTTCAGCGCCTGCACCAGCTCGGGCAGCGAGCTCGCCGCGAACGTCGGCAGGCACGCGATACGCACGGTGCCGCTCGCGCCATCGCCGAGCGCTCGTGCGTCGATCAGCACATGCTCCATGTCGTGCAGCGACTTCTGCAGAAGCGGCAGCACGTCCCGGCCGGTCGGCGTCAGCGCCACCTTGCGGCTGTTGCGGTCGAAAAGCCGCAAGCCCAGCGTTTCCTCGAGCCGCCGGATTTGCACCGTCAGCGCCGGCTGCGAAAGATGCAGGCGCGTGGCCGCCTGCGTGAAGCTGCCCGTTTGCGCGACGGCGATAAAAGCGCGAATGTCCCGGAGGTTCAGATCCATATCAACCCGTAATTGCTGCGATCAATTCATTTCAATTGATTTATCGATGCGTGGAAATTACGCTGGATCGCAGTAAAAAACAACATCGGAGACAAGCACATGCTGCCATTCCTGGGACTGGCCACCATCGTCGTGCTGCTCGGCGCCATTCTGTCGAAACGCATGTCGCCGCTGGTGGCGCTCATCATCGTGCCGATCGCCGCGTCGCTGATCGGCGGATTCGGTTTTCAAACGAGCAAGTTCGTGATCGACGGACTGAAGGGCCTTGCGCCCGTCGTCGGCATGTTCGTGTTCGCGATTCTCTATTTCGGCACCATCACCGACGCGGGCACGCTCGACCCGATCATCGACCGCATTCTGCGCGCGGTCGGCACGCGGCCGACGCGCATTGTGATGGGCACGACGCTGCTCGCGCTGCTGATTCATCTCGACGGCTCCGGCGCGGTCTGTTTTCTCGTCACCATTCCGGCGATGCTCCCGCTTTACGATCGTCTGAAAATGGACCGGCGCGTGCTGGCCGCGGCGGTGTCGATGGCCGCGGGCATCAACTTTCTGCCGTGGACCGGCCCGATGATCCGCGCGTCCGCTTCATTGCATCTGCCCATCTCATCGCTGTTCAATCCGCTGATTCCGGTGCAGGCGATCGGCCTCGTGTTCGTATTCGGCGTCGCATTCTGGCTCGGACGCCGCGAGGAAAAGCGGCTTGGTCTTACCGCCGCAAGCGGTTCAGTGCCGATGCCAAAGCGCGAATTGACAGCCGACGAGCAGGCCTTGCGTCGTCCGAAAAACTTTTGGTTCAACATTGTGTTGACGCTCATCGTGTTGGGCACGATGGTCGTGATGGGCGAAAAAATTCCGCCCGCGATCATGTTCATGGTCGGCCTGTGCGTCGCGTTGATGGTCAACTACCCGAACGTCGACATGCAGCGCAAACGGATCGACGCGCACGCGCGCGCCGCGTTGATGATGGCCGGCATTCTGCTCGCGGCCGGTGTCTTCACCGGCGTCATGCAGGGCAGCGGCATGTTGAAGGCAATGGCGCAAGCCGCGGTCGGCTTCGTTCCGCCCGCGATGGCAAGCCACATCCCGGTCGCGCTCGGCATTCTGTCGATGCCGCTGAGCATGCTGTTCGATCCCGACTCGTTTTACTTCGGGGTCCTGCCGGTCATCGCCGAGGTGGCGGGGCAGCTCGGCGTGCCCGCCGTTCAGGTCGGCCAGGCCGCGCTGCTCGGACAGATGACGACGGGCTTTCCGGTGAGCCCGTTGACGCCCGCGACGTTTCTGGTCGTCGGCTTGTGCGGCATCGATCTCGCCGACCATCAGCGGTTCACGTTCCCCTTGTTGTTCGGCGCGAGCATCGTGATGACGATTGCGTGCGTTGCGCTGGGGATATTCTCATTGTGAGCTTGACGCAAACAGGTGTGAGCAGCATGACAGTCACTCAGCATGAACGCGTTGTCCGGATCGGCGCGGGCGCCGGTTATTCGGGCGATCGCATCGAGCCCGCAGTCGAACTCGCGGAGCATGGCGCGCTCGATTACCTCGTGTTCGAATGTCTCGCCGAACGGACCATCGCTATCGCGCAACAGGCGCGCAGCAAAGATCCCGAACTCGGCTACGACCCATTGCTCGAAACGCGCATGCACGCGGTGTTGCCCGCGGCGTCGCGCAATGGCGTGCGCATCGTCTCGAACATGGGCGCGGCCAATCCGCTCGCGGCGGCGCGCAAGACGGCCGAAATCGCGCGCTCGCTCGGCCTCGGCGGCATCCGTATTGCAGCGATCACGGGCGACGATGTGCTCGACGCCGTGCGCAGCGGCGACTACCGCTTCGAGGAATCCGGCGAGCGCGTCGCGGACTACGACACGCGGCTTGTCTCGGCGAACGCCTATCTCGGCGCCGGCGCGATCGTCGACGCGCTGGCGGCGGGCGCGCAGATCGTTCTGACCGGACGCGTGGCCGATCCATCGCTATTCGTCGCGCCGCTGATCCACGAATTCGGCTGGCGCATGGACGACTGGCCGACGCTCGGGCAGGCGACGGTGATCGGCCATCTGCTCGAATGCGCGGGCCAGGTCACCGGCGGCTACTTCGCTGACCCAGGTTTCAAGGACGTGCCCGCGCTCGCGAGACTCGGCTTTCCCATCGCCGAAGTCGGGCCGGACGGCGCCGTGGTCATCACGAAGCTCGCGCAAGCGGGCGGACGCGTGACCGAGGCGACTTGCAAGGAGCAGTTGCTATACGAGATTCACGATCCGCGGCGTTATCTGCAACCGGACGTGGTCGCGGACTTTTCGGCCGTGCATATCGAACAGGAAGGCCCAGACCGCGTGCGCGTGAGCGGCGGCAACGGCGCGCCGCGCACCGATACGTTGAAAGTGTCGGTGGCTTATTTCGACGGTTTCATCGGCGAGGGGCAGATTTCGTATGCGGGTCCGGGTGCGCTCGCGCGTGCTCGCCTCGCGCTCGACATCGTGCGCGAGCGGCTTGCGTTGACCGGCGTTCAGACGCATGAATTGCGCTTCGATCTGATCGGCGTGAATGCGTTGCACGGTGAAACGCTCGCGGCCGGTTCCGGCGAGCCGTACGAAGTGCGGGCGCGCGTGACCGGACGCACTGCATCGCTCGCGCAGGCCGTGCGAATCGGCAATGAAGTCGAAACGCTGTACACGAATGGTCCGGCCGGCGGCGGCGGCGTGACGAAGTCGGCGCGCGAAGTGGTTGCGGTTCAGTCGGTGCTGTTGCCCCGCGAGCAGGTGAAGCCGGCGTTCACGATGGTGGAGGCGTGAGATGAAACTACGTGAGCTTGCTCATTCCCGAACCGGCGATAAGGGCAACACGCTGAACATTTCGGTCATCTGTTACGACGCACGGCACTACGAGCATTTGCGCGCCGTGCTGACGCCGGAGCGCGTGAAAGCTCATCTCGGCGACGTCGTGCGTGGCAATGTGATGCGCTATGAACTGCCCGCCATTGCCGCATTCAATTTTGTGCTCGGCGATGCGCTCGGCGGCGGCGTGACGCGTTCGCTGGCGCTCGACGCGCACGGCAAATCGCTGAGTTCCGCGTTGATGGGGCTGGAGGTGGAGGCGCCGGTTGGGGGGTGAAATCACGGCAAGTTTGTGCAGCAGCTTGCTGCACAAACTTAACTTGCCGTAAGTCGAAACGGTCGGCCCTCGCCGCGTCACCGCCCCCTACTCTCTGCCTCACTCGACTCATGCGCGCGGCGCAGCCGTTCGCGGCTGTTGCTCAGATGCATGCGCATGGCGGCGCGCGCGTCGTCGGGGTCCTGACGTTCGATCGCGCGATAAATCAGTTGATGCTCGTTGAGCACGTTGCGCAGCGTTTCGATCTGATCGAGCTTCGCGATCTCCGCTGACCCGAGGCGCGTGCGCGGACTGACTCCGCTTCCTAACTGGCTCAACACGTCGAAAAAATAACGATTGCCGCTTGCGCGCGCAATCTGCAAATGAAACTCGACGTCATGCGCGAGCGTATCGGTGCTGCCGCGCTCGAGTTCCGACTCGAAGCGCAGAAGCGCCGCGCGCATCTGCTTCAGGCTCTGCTCCGTGCGCCGCGCTGCGGCGAGCGCGGCCGACGCCGCTTCCACATCGATACGGAATTCGATGATCGCCATCACGTCGAGCATGCTCGACAGATCGGCGGCGGGCAGTTCCATGGTTTTCTCGGCGGCGGGCGCGAGCACAAACGTGCCGATGCCGTGGCGCGTTTCGACCACCCGTGCCGCCTGCAGGCGCGAGATCGCTTCGCGGACGACGGAGCGGCTCACCGACAACTGCTTCATCATCGCGACTTCTGTGGGTATGCGGTCGCCGGGTCTCAGGACGCCGCGACGGATTTCATCGGAAAGGGTGGCCACCACTTTCTCAGTCAGGCTGCTCATTTCTGTGTTGTGGCTGGTTGATCATCGGCTGAAAACGCGCGCCTCGCGTGCGCGCGCGACGTCTGGTGACGTCTGGACATTAGCCATCATAGCGTCTGTCGCGAAAATCCATGACGCGTTGGATGAAGCGCGCGAATTGACCGGGCAATTCTCGACGGGCTGGTAGTCAACGAGACATCAGACGTCTTATTTTGCCAAAGGGCCGCCATTTCCGCTGGGACAAGGCCCCAGCCGACGCTGCAACCAAGCGCACTCACGGCGAAACGCAGGGTAAACACCACATTGGAAACCCACTCGGAACGGCTGTAGACTGTCATCAGACAACATATCTCGTGCGGCCTGACTGGGCCTCGGCAGACCCGTCAAACCGCACGCGACGTCAGACCACGGCCGCCCGACGGCCGACACCGGAGACCCCCTTGAACTCTGCTCTCACCACGGCACTCGATCCTCTCGCGTCCGCCGTCTCGAAGGTCAAGCGGCACGTGTTGCCGCTTTTCCTGATCATGTTCATCGCGAACTATATCGACCGCGTGAACATCGGCTTCGTCAACGCTCACATGAAGACCGACCTCGGCATCGGCGCGGCGGCATACGGCCTCGGCAGCGGCCTTTTCTTCATCGGCTATGCGCTGTTCGAAGTGCCGTCAAACGTGTTGATGCAGAAGTACGGCGCGCGCGCGTGGCTCACTCGCATCATGGGCACGTGGGGCGTCGTCGCGGCGTGCATGGCCTTCGTCTCCAACGAAACCTCGTTCTATGTCTTGCGCTTCCTGCTCGGCGTGGCCGAGGCAGGTTTCTTCCCCGGCGTGGTGTTCTATTTCACGCAGTGGCTGCCGCAGAAAGAGCGCGGCAAGGCCGTGGCGATTTTCCTGTCCGGCTCGGCGATCGCGTCGGTGGTGTCCGGTCCGATCACCGGCAGCCTTCTGTCGATTCGCGGACTCGGCCTGCACGGCTGGCAGTGGATGTTCCTGATCGAAGGCGGCTTCTCGATCGCGCTGTGCGCGGTGAGCTGGATCTTCCTGAAGTCGCGCATTCGCGACGCGTCGTGGCTCACGGCCGACGAGCAACGCGTGCTCGAAGGCGCGATCGCCGCTGAACAGGCCGAGCGCGTCGCGCACGGCGGCGCGCATCTGCCGGCCGTCAAGCTGTTGAAGGACCCGCAGATCGTTCTGTTCTGCCTGCTGTACTTCGCGATCCAGTTGACGATTTACGCGGCCACGTTCTGGCTGCCGACCATCATCCGCAAGATCGGCGGTCTGTCCGATTTCGAAGTCGGCATGCTCAACGCGATTCCCTGGCTCATCGCGATGGTCGCGATGTACTGCTTCGCGTTGCTCTCGGCGAAGTGGCGTTTCCAGCAGGCGTGGCTGGCCGTCGCGCTCGTGATCGCTGCGTGCGGCCTGTTCGCGTCGACGTCGGGCAATCCGGTTCTGTCGTTCGTCGCAATCTGCTTTTCGGCGATCGGCTTCAAGGCGGCCGCCTCGCTGTTCTGGCCGATTCCGCAAGGCTATCTGGATGCACGCGTCGCCGCGGCGGTGATCGCGTTGATCAATTCCATCGGCAATCTGGGCGGCTTCTTCGCGCCCGCCACCTTCGGCTATTTGCAGCAGCACACCGGTTCGATTACCGGCGGTCTTTATGGCCTCGGCGTGGCGTCGCTGATCGCAGCCGCGGCGGCGTTCCTCGCGCGCAACCGGCGCGGCGACGGCAACGCCCTGCGCGATCCGCTGCAAGGCAACGCACACTGACCGCTCGTCACCGTCAGGCCCATTCACTTACCAGGTCCAGTTGATATGTCCACGAAACCTTCGAATTCAAACGATACGCCCACCGTCACCGAACTTCGCGTCGTGCCCGTTGCGGGCCGCGACAGCATGCTGATGAATCTGAGCGGCGCGCACGGTCCGTTCTTCACGCGCAACGTCGTGATTCTGCGCGACAGCGCCGGTCGTGTCGGCGTGGGTGAAGTGCCGGGCGGCGAGAATATCCGCAAGACGATCGACGATGCGCGTCCGTTCGTCGTCGGCCAGTCGATCGGTAATTTGCAAGCTATCCTGAACAAAGTGCGCACGCAGTTCGCCGACCGCGATGCCGGCGGCCGCGGCTTGCAGACGTTCGATCTGCGCACGACGATTCACGCCGTGACCGCGCTCGAAGCAGCGTTGCTCGATCTGCTCGGTCAGCATCTCGGCGTGCCGGTCGCGGCGCTGCTCGGCGAAGGCCAGCAACGCGACGAAGTGGAAATGCTCGGCTATCTGTTCTATATCGGCGATCGCAAGAAGACGGACCTGCCGTACGCAAGCGGCGCCGACGGCCGCGACGACTGGGAGCGCCTGCGCACTGAAGAAGCGCTGACGCCGGAAGCGGTGGTGCGCCTCGCCGAAGCCGCGCAAGCGCGCTATGGCTTTAACGACTTTAAGTTGAAAGGCGGCGTGTTGTCGGGCGACGCCGAAATCGAAGCGGTGACCGCGCTCGCCGAACGCTTCCCGAACGCGCGCGTCACGTTGGACCCGAACGGCGCGTGGTCGCTCGCCGAAGCCGTGCGCCTGTGCCGCGACAAACACGACGTGCTCGCGTATGCAGAAGACCCATGCGGCGCGGAGAACGGCTATTCCGGCCGCGAAGTGATGGCCGAATTCCGCCGCGCGACGGGCTTGCCGACGGCGACCAACATGATCGCAACCGACTGGCGCCAGATGGGTCACGCGATCCAGTTGCAGTCCGTGGACATTCCGCTTGCCGATCCGCACTTCTGGACCATGCAAGGCTCGGTGCGCGTCGCGCAGATGTGCAACGACTGGGGCCTCACGTGGGGCTCGCATTCGAACAACCACTTCGACATCTCGCTTGCGATGTTCACGCAGGTCGCGGCCGCCGCGCCCGGCAAGATCACCGCGATCGACACGCACTGGATCTGGCAAGACGGCCAGCGTTTGACGCGCGAGCCGTTGCAGATTGTCGGCGGCAAGGTGAAGGTGCCGCAGAAGCCGGGCCTCGGCGTCGAAGTGGATATGGACGAGCTCGAGAAAGCGCACGCGCTTTATCAGCAGCACGGCCTGGGCGCGCGTGATGACGGCGTTGCGATGCAGTACCTGATTCCTAATTGGACATTCGACAACAAGCGTCCGTGCCTCGTGCGCTGATGCGTGCTTGCGCGCCACGCGAACCACGTGAACTACGCGAACGAGCGGCGCGCTCATTCCACTATTGACGATCTTCACGCAACCCAATCATGACTTCACCGCAAGAACTCAAAGCGATCGTATCCGAAGGCCTGTTGTCTTTTCCGGTCACTGACTTCGACGCGCAAGGCGACTTCCGCGCCGACACGTACGCCGAGCGGCTCGAATGGCTCGCGCCGTATGGCGCGACCGCGCTGTTTGCGGCGGGCGGCACGGGCGAATTCTTTTCGCTCACCAAGACCGACTACACGAACGTGATCCGCACGGCGACCGAGACCTGCAAAGGCAAGGTGCCGATTCTCGCGGGCGCAGGCGGCCCGACGCGCGTGGCGATCGAATATGCGAAGGAAGCGGAACGCCTCGGCGCGAGCGGCGTGCTGCTGATGCCGCACTATCTGACCGAGGCTTCGCAGGAAGGCATTGCCGCGCACGTCGAGCAGGTGTGCAACGCGGTGAAGAACATGGGCGTGATCGTGTACAACCGCGCGAATTCGAAGCTGAACGCGGACATGCTTGAACGGCTCGCGGATCGCTGCCCGAACCTGATCGGCTTCAAGGACGGCGTCGGCGAGATCGAAGCGATGGTGACGATTCGCCGTCGCCTTGGCGACCGTTTCTCGTATCTCGGCGGCCTGCCGACCGCGGAAGTTTATGCCGCTGCGTATAAGGCGCTCGGCGTGCCGGTGTATTCGTCGGCGGTGTTCAACTTCATTCCGAAGACCGCGATGCAGTTCTATCGCGCGATTGCCGCGGACGATCACGCGACCACGTCACGTCTGATCGACGAATTCTTCCTGCCGTATCTGGCGATTCGCAATCGTCGCGCGGGTTATGCGGTGAGTATCGTGAAGGCGGGCGCGAAACTCGTCGGGCGCGACGCCGGTCCGGTGCGCGCTCCGCTGACCGATCTCACCGAAGAAGAACTCGCGCAGCTCGACGCGCTGATCAGGAAGCTCGGCCCACAGTAACAAGGCCGACCACGTGTTCCGCTAGCTCGAGGCACAAAGCTCGAGGCACAAAGCGCGATGCTTATGCTTCGAGCTAACGTTCAACCGCGGCGGAACACGACATGCGAAATCCGCTGCACGAGCAACGCGGCGGCAAGCGCCGCGACGGCCGTCAGCCATACGCCGATGTGAATCGACTGCACGAGCGCATCGCGCGCCGTGTCGATCAATGCGAGCGTGTTGAGTCCCGACGGCTTCATGTCCGCGATCAGCTTCAGGCGCGAAGCGTCGTCGATCAAAATACGCAGATCGACGAAACGCGGCCGCCATTGCGAAGCCGCCGGCTCGCCGAGCACGCTCATCGTGCGCGTGACCACATCGCGATAGTGATGCTGCACGACAGTCGCCACGATGCTCGTGCCCAACATGCCGCCGACCATTCGCGTGGACTGCAACAGCGCAGTCGTGATGCCGAAGCGCTCGCGGCCCGCAATCTCCTGGCCGAACACATTCAGATTGTTGAGGATGAAGCCGAGGCCGACGCCGACCGCGGCCATCGGCAATTCAAGCCATAGATGCGGCGTATCCGCGTTCGCGAACGCAATGCCGACGGACGCGAACAACAGCAGCCCGAAGCCAATGGAAAGGATGCGCGTCGGCTTCTTCATGTGAATGACGATGCGTGTATTCAGCACGCTGCCAAGCGCGATACACGCGGCAATCGGCGTGGCGAGCAACCCGGCCTGTTGCGGCGAAAGACCAAACCCGCCCTGCAGCAGCAGCGGCGCAAAAAAGATCAGCGAGAACATCACGAAGCCCGACAGCATGCCGAGCGTGAACAGCGTGACGAGCTGCGAGTCCTTGAAGAGATCGAGCGGAATGATGGGATGCGTGGCGCGCTTCTCGCACACGAACAACGCGATCGCGCCGACGACCACGCAGACGGCGAGCGTCACGTTGCCGGCGGTCAGGCCGTCTTTCGGCACGGCTTCGATAAACGCCTGAAGGCCGCCCAACACAGCCGCCACCAGTCCGGCGCCGAGCCAGTCGATCTTGACTTCGCCTTCATGCGGACGCTGAAAGCTCGGCAGATGCGCCCAGATGAAGTACAGCGCCGCGGCGCCCACGGGCAGATTGATCAGGAACGTGGAGCGCCAGCCGAGATGCTCGCTCATCCAGCCGCCAAGCGACGGCCCGGCGGCGGTGCCGATGCCGTAGGCCGCGGCCATCACCACTTGCCAGCGCACGCGGGCGCGCGGATCGGGGAACAGATCGGGTATCGACGCGAACGCCGTGCCGACCATCATCCCGCCGCCCACGCCTTGCAGGCCGCGCGCGATCACGAGAAACAGCATGTCGTTCGCGACGCCGCACAGCACCGACGCCACCGTGAACGTGATGACCGCGGCGATCACGAAGCGCTTGCGGCCGAAGTAATCGCCGAGACGCCCGAACACGGGCACCGTCACGACCGACGCCAGCAGATACGCGCTCGCAATCCACGCGTAGTACTCGAAGCCGTGCAGTTCCGCGACGATCGACGGCAGCGCGGTACTGACGACCGTTTGATCGAGCGCGACCAGCATGTTGACGAGACCGATGCCGAGCATCGCGAAGAGGGCGTTCCGGAAGGGCAGCGCGGCAGCAGCGGCAGTGGTAGTCACGGATCTGGGCAGGAGAACGATTGACGATGGAGCGCGGGACGGCGCGAGATCGAGACAACCGTGAGCCGAGTTGTCTGACCACTTCGTCATTATACGGGTTAGCCCTTAATTGAAACTATTGGTGGTGGGTTTTTGTGCGGATGAAAGCGTGCGAGCGCATCAAACCAGCAGCGCGCTCGCACCCGGTTCATCGATCAGGCAAAGGCTTTAGTGATTGGCCCACCATTCGGTCGCTTTCTGCTTGTCCCACGCGGGGAGAACTTCGCGCTCGATCGAAGCGTTCGTCAGCGCCGGGAAATCCTTTTTGAATTCCGCCACGTCCTGATCGAACTCGTCGCTGACGCGAATATCCCAGGTGCCGCCGCTAAAGCCGGTTGCTGCCTGATCGATTAGCGGAATAACCGGTCCCGCGCGCAACTCACCGTCCTTGCGTTCGACCACGGTGGCATCGACGTGGCCAAGGTACACGATCGAATTCGGTTTGATTTCCACGGTTTCGTGAAGCGGCGTAAAGAACATGCCGTGAAATGGGAATATGCCGCTTTGTCCGGTGATGCCGCGCATCACATATTTTCCGGGCGCGAGCGGAATTCGGACGAAATAGTGATTACCGTTGTCGCTCGTCGTGGTCGCCTGATCGTCGAACTTGAAATTGAGGCGGTCGGCGCGGCTATCCGCGGCGCCGCGCTCCATGTGCACGACGATGGGACTCGGCTGATAGCTCGTGTGATAAGCGTTTTTAAGCGTCACCGTCATCAACGCGTAGGAGTTTTTGCTCGTATCGACGGAGTTCGTGGCCGTGGTCGGCGACATTGGCGCAACAGTTGCACAACCCGTAGTCAGCAAAGTGCCGGCAATAGCGAAACTGGCGAAGAGTTTTTTCATTTCGAGTAGGGACTATTTTTTAATGTTCTTATCCGGTAAAGAAACTGCCGGATGAGCGAACTGTTGACGTTTCCATATGCGACGCGAATATCGAATAACCGCCGCATGCCATGTAAACGACAGCGCTTGATGGAACTTAAGGGTTTGCTTCATGCGAAAACGTCGAGCGGCTTGCGTCGCGTCCGCAGCAATGCGCGCTTTCAACTGAGGGCGCGCACCGAAAGGGTTTGTCTCTACACATGCCGCCCTTATCGCTGCCGATAAACAGGTCGAGTGGTCGTGTGATGCGGCATGGCGGCCGGAATCATCGGCGGTTCGTGCAGCCGGTCATCGACCTTCCTGAACCGGACGAAACAGGGACGTGAGCATGCACCGATTGAATTTCAAGCAGAAGCTCTGGTTGCCGCTCGTCGTCAGCCTGCTCGCGCTGCTCGCCGTGTCGGTGTCGGCGGCGTGGTTGTCGCGCGAGACGCGCATCGAAGAGCGCAAGCACGACCTCGTGAACGTGGGCCACGTCGGGCTCAGCATCGTGAAGGAGTACGCGTCGCTCGCGCAAAGCGGGGCGCTGAGCGAGGCCGACGCGCGCAAGCAGGCGCTCGAGCGTCTGCGCAACGTGCGTTACGGCGAGGACGGCTACTTCCTCGTGCTCGATTCGAAGCCGCGCATGATCATGCACGCGATGAAACCCGCGACGAACGGCAAGGACCTTGCAGGCGTCGAGGATGCCGACGGCCGTCATCACTACGTGACCTTCGCCTCGGTGGCGCAGGCGCCGGAGGGCGGCTTCGTCGATTATGTGTTTCCGCATCCGGGCAATCCGCCGTCCGCCGCGGTCGGCAAGATCGGTTACGTCGTGCGTTACGCGCCGTGGGACTGGATCATCGCGACCGGCGCTTATGTCGACGATATCGACGCCGCGTTCATGCAGTCGCTCTATGTGCTTGGCGGCATGTTCGCCTCGGTGGCGCTGCTGCTGTCCGCGCTCGTCGCGTTCACGAATCGCAGCATTCAACGCACGATTGGCGGCGACCCGGCCTACGTCGCGCATGTCGCCGGTGAGATCGCCCAAGGCAATCTCGTCATTCCGATCGACATTCGCACCGGCGACGATTCGAGCCTTTTGCACACCATGCGGCAGATGCGCGATGCGCTTGCCAACACCATCGTGCAGATCAGCGGCGCGGCCGACAAGGTCGCGACGGGCGCGCGCGAAATTGCCGCCGGTAATACGGATCTGTCCGCGCGGACGGAGAGCCAGGCCGCTTCGCTCGAAGAGACCGCGGCCAGCATGGAGCAGATGACCGCGATGGTCCGGCAGACGTCGGAGAACGCGCAGACGGCGAGCGAACTGACGGCGAGCGCCGAGCAGATCGTCACGCATGGCGGACAGATGGCGGCCGAAGCGGTGTCGACGATGCAGGAAATATCGACGGAATCGCACAAGATGGTGGAGATCATCTCGGTGATCGAAGGCATTGCCTTTCAGACCAATATTCTCGCGCTGAACGCAGCCGTCGAAGCGGCTCGCGCGGGCGACGAAGGGCGCGGCTTCGCGGTGGTGGCGGGCGAGGTGCGCACGCTGGCGCAGCGCAGCGCAGCCGCCGCGAAGGAAATCCGCACGCTGATCAGCCGCGCGGTGGGGCGCGTGGAGAACGGCGTCGAACTGGTCGACAAAACCGGCACCACGATTCAGGCGGCGAGCGAGGCGATTGGAAGGCTCTCGGGCGTGATGCGCGACATCGCCGCGGCTGCGTCGGAGCAGAGCGCAGGCATCGATCAGGTCGGCGACGCGGTCTCGCAGATGGACAGCGTGACGCAACAGAACGCCGCGCTCGTCGAGCAGGCCGCTGCGGTCGCGCAGACGTTGACCGAGCAGGCGAGGCTGCTGGAAGCGTCGATTCATACGTTCCAGGTTCAGTCTGATGGGCGTGGGGAGGCGGCGGGTTTGGCGGCGGGGCGGGCGGGGAAAAGCAAGTGGGCGGGTGCGCGACTTCGGGCTTTGTGATTGGGGAAGGTGGTGTTGCGAATTGGGTTAGGGCGATCGGACGAAGCGAGCGGTATTGTCCCATCTACAGCAACCGGGCATATTGACGCGTGTGAAGCCAATCCTTCCCGGAGCAACCCCGCATGCCACAACCCACCCGCATCGCAGCCCTCGCACTGCTCTCATGTATTGCGTTGACCGCGGGCAGCCGAGCGCAAGCCGACTCGTCGTGCGATAAAGCATGCCGCGCGCGCGGCCAACTGCTCGATCATCGGGTCACCTCGCGGTTGAATGCTGCAGCGTTGTCGAAGCTGCTTTCGTCAAGTCCCTCCGGACAGCAACTCATGCAAATGGCGGGCGCGCCTGCTTGCGGCGTGCAGATCGTCTATTACCGTTATCGCACCATCGGTGCCGCCGGCGAACCGGCCACAGCGAGCGGCGCACTGATGATCCCGCACGGCGAGTCCGCGACGTGCAGCGGGCCGCGTCCCATGATGTTGTATGCGCACGGCACCACCGCGTATCGCAAGTACAACCTCGCCGACGTGACGCAAAGCGACCCGGAGAACGGCGGCGCGGGCGAAGGCCTCAGCGTCGCCGCGATGTACGCGGCTCACGGCTACATCGTCGCGGCGAGCAACTATGCGGGCTATGCCGGTTCCGATCTTCCGTACCATCCTTATCTGAACGCCGACCAGCAGTCCGCCGATATGATCGACTCGCTGCGGGCGGCGCGCGTCGTGCTCAACGACGAAGGCAAACGGGCAGCAATTCGCGAGAACGGCAAGCTGTTCATCACCGGCTATTCGCAAGGCGGTTTCGTTGCGCTCGCAACGCATCGCGCGCTGCAGGCAGCGGGCGTCAGCGTGACAGCCTCCGCGCCAGGTTCGGGCCCGTATGCGCTTGCCGCTACTGCCGACGCCATCAGCGCGGGCCAGGTCAGTCTCGGCTCGACGCTCTTCACGACATTGGTCGTGACCGGTTATCAGCATGCCTATAAGAACCTGTACCGCAAGCCGGACGA
This sequence comes from Paraburkholderia sp. RL17-368-BIF-A, assembly GCF_046054045.1. Taxonomy (NCBI): domain Bacteria; kingdom Pseudomonadati; phylum Pseudomonadota; class Betaproteobacteria; order Burkholderiales; family Burkholderiaceae; genus Paraburkholderia; species Paraburkholderia sp. RL17-368-BIF-A. The sequence continues at coordinate 87,495 of NZ_JARESN010000012.1, read as the reverse complement.
CTTCTTCGAAGCCGCCTACGCACCCGACATCGAACAACTGCTGCCGAGCGCGCAATCGCTCGATACCATTTTCTCGCAGCGAAAGTTGCCGCCGTCGCATCTTTTCAGCAGCACGCCACCTGCCGCGCAGTTTCAGTCGATGACGCCGCCCGCATCGTCGGCACTCACGCCACCTCCGTTGACACGGCTATTCGCAGCCGGTTTCGGCGACGCCAATCTCGTGCGCAACAGCTATCGCCGCGCGCTTCTCGAAGACGCCGAGGCGAATCCTGATGGCGCGTTCCCCAACGCAACGCCGAACCTTGAGCCCGCGGCAAATCCGCTGCATCCGCTGCGACAGGCGTTCAAGCGTAATGATTTGCGCAACTGGGTGCCAAAGGCGCCAGTGCTACTGTGCGGAGGCGGCGCCGATCCGATGGTGTACTTCTTCAACGCACGCATCGAGCAGGCGTATTGGCTCAACGCGAAAGTGCCGGCGGGACTCACTTCGGTGCTGGATGTCGACTCGCCCGTCACCGGAGCCGACGATTCGTTCGCGGCGCTCAAGCGCGGTTTTGCGAACGCGAAGGCCGACGTTTCGAAACAAGCGGTGGCCGCAGGCGCAACGGACGGCGGCGCGTCAGCGGTATTGCGTTCTTATCATGGAGAACTGGTTGCGGGCTCTTGCATGCTCGCGGCACGGGCGTTCTTCTCGAACTTCTGAACGTGCCTGTTTCTAGCTTCTGCCACGCATTCCGCCGATGCCGTCAATTGCCGAACAACGAACTCTGCATGCCGCGAGGCGCCGCAGCGCGTGAGCATTTTGCGGCGGCTTTGGTAGTCGCTGCAGTGACTTGCGTTTGCACATCGGCGCCGGCTTCAAGCGACGTTTGCCCTGCTTCCAGCGCGAGTAACAGCATCTTGTTCGCCAACCCACCCGCAAAGCCCGTGAGGTCGCCGGATGCGCCTATCACGCGGTGGCACGGCGCCACAATCGAAACAGGATTCCGACCGTTGGCGGCACCCACTGCACGCACGGCGTTGACATTGCCGATCTGCGCGGCGATCTGCGCATAAGTACGTGTCTGGCCAAATGGGATCGTCAACAACGCGGCCCACACTTTCTTCTGAAACTCGGTGCCCTGAAAGTCGAGTGCGAGATCGAACGCGTCTCTGTTGCCCGCGAAGTACTCGTGCAACTGACGCTCGGTTTCGAGCAGGATCGGTCGATCGTCGGCGAGCACCAACTCACCGAGCCGCACGCGGTTCGGCTTGTCGTTCTCCCACAGAATGGCGGTCAACCGATCGCCGCGGGCGACGAGCTTCAATTGGCCGACCGGAGAATCCATCAGCTTGTAGGCGTAAGTCACTTGTCTGCTCCTGCGTATTTTCGTCGTCAAGTATGAAGGATTTGTGCAGCAGAGGGTGAGCGATCGCCATCACGCAGCAAGCCGCGCCGCACGTCACCCAGTAAAATCGACCCTACCAGCACGACGGACCGCAGCCACCGGATATTTCTACCACTGTGACCACGACACTTGAACAACTGAGAGCGGGCCAACTCGCGGGCACACGCCGCTTGAAACTCGCGTGCGGGCTCAGCGAATTTCCACGCGAGATTCTCGATCTCGCCGACACCCTCGAAGTTCTCGATCTTTCCGGCAACGCGCTCACCACCTTGCCCGACGATTTCGCGCGGCTACGCGAACTGCGCATTCTGTTTGCATCGAATAACCCGTTCACCGAGTTGCCGCCGGTGCTCGGACAATGCCCGCAATTGAGCATGATCGGCTTCAAGGCGAATCGCATTCGCACCGTCGCGGGGACTGCGTTGCCGCCGCGTCTGCGCTGGCTGATTCTCACCGACAACGAGGTCGACGCGCTGCCGCCAGAAATCGGTCACTGCACGCATTTGCAGAAATTGATGCTGGCAGGTAATCGTCTGCGCTTTCTTCCCGAACAACTGGCCGCGTGTTCGCGGCTCGAGTTGCTGCGGCTTGCCGCCAATCGACTCGATGAATTGCCGGCATGGTTATTTCATATGCCGCGGCTCGCATGGCTCGCTTATGCGGGCAACCCATTTGGCGAAGCGCTCGAAGCGGCGGCGATGGACGATACGCCCATCGCCGAAATTGGCTGGAACGATCTGCGTTTGCATGAGCAATTGGGCGAGGGCGCTTCGGGCGTGATCTATCGCGCGGAACTGCGCACGCACGAGAACACCGCGCGGCGCGTCGCGGTCAAGCTGTTCAAGGGCGCCGTTACGAGCGATGGTTTGCCCGACTGCGAAATGGCCGCTTGCATTCGATCCGGCGATCATCCCAACCTGATCGCAGTAGCCGGAAAAGTGAAGGACCATCCGGACAACGCGCACGGACTCGTGATGGAACTGATCGACCCGCAATACCGCAATCTGGCGGGGCCGCCGAGCTTCGAATCGTGCACGCGCGACATCTACGCGGCCGACGTGCGTTTCAACGCAGCCGACGTGGTCGACATGGCGCACGGCATTGCATCGGCGGCCAGTCATTTGCACCGGCGAGGCGTCATGCACGGCGACCTGTACGCGCATAACATTCTACATGACGGCCAGGCACGTGTATTGTTAGGAGACTTCGGCGCGGCTTCTTTCTATTCGACGGAGAACCGCGAAGCAGGCGTGGCGCTGGAGCGTCTCGAAGTGAGAGCATATGGTTGCCTGCTCGAGGAATTGATGACCCGTTGCGACTGGAGCGATTCGCGTGTGCAAGCAGATGTCGCCGTCAAGCTCGCGAGCTTGCGCGACAGTTGCCTGAGCGAAGACGTCGACAAGCGGCCACCATTCGAGCAGATCGCATCCGAGCTGCTCGTGCTGAAAGCTCGTTGATGTCGAACAGGCAAGCCGCTTGCGGTCCTATCGGTCCGCGTTCATCCGTTGGCGTTCATGCAATTGACGGGCGCCGCCACGAAGGAGAGAAACGATGACGCAGAGAATGCGCCGCCGCGTGCTGATCGCCGGTGCGCTGGCTGCGGCCGGTCTCACGCGTGCGGCCGGCGCGGCAACCGTGGAAGGCGGCATGCCGAAGATCGCGCTCGTGCTGAAGTCGCTCAGCGATCCCTTCACCGCCGCGATGGCGAACGCGGCCAAAAATTATCAACAGCACTACGCGTCGCAATTCGCGTTGACGGTGCGCGGAACAGCGACGGAGCCCGATACGGCGGGGCAGATCCGCATTGTCGAAGACCTGATCCGCGCGAAGATGAACGCGATCGTGATTGCGCCGTCGGGCTCGAAAGGATTGACGTCGGTGGTCGCGCGCGCGATCAAGGCGGGCATCATCGTGGTCAGCATCGACAATCCGCTCGACGACGCCTTGCAGGACGCAGCGAAAATCTCCGTGCCGTTTGTCGGCCCCGATAATCGCAAGGGCGCGATGCTGGTGGCCAACTATCTCGTCGAGCGGCTGAAGCCCGGCGATCAGGTCGCGATCATCGAAGGCATCGCAGCGGATCGCAACGCGCAGCAACGCACGGCCGGCTACAAGGAAGCGATGAACGCGGCGGGCATGCAGCTCGTCGCGACCGAGGCCGGCGACTGGGAATATGGCAAAGGCCGCGACATTGCGTCGAAAATACTCGGCCAGCATCCGCAGATTCGCGGCTTGCTATGTGCGAACGACAACATGGCAATGGGCGCGGCGGACGCCGTTCGCGACGCGGGCCGAACGGGCGGCGTGTACATCACCGGCTATAACGCGATTGAAGCGATCAAGCCGTTGATCGCGGACGGCCACGTACTCGCCACCGTCAATCAGTTCGCCGACCGGCAAGCGGTGTTCGGCATGGACGTCGCGCTAAAGGCGGTGACGGAGCAGAGAAAGCAGGGCGAATTATCGCGAACGATAGAGACGCCACTGCAACTCGTCACCGCCGCGAAGCGGTAGTTCGGCAGCCGCCTTTATACGCCTTCGAGACGGAAGAACGACACCGACTGATTCAATTGCCGGCCCTGATCTTCGAGCGATTTTGATGCAGCCGCGGCTTCTTCCACCAGCGCGGCGTTCTGTTGCGTGACCTCGTCCATCTGCGTGATCGCCTGATTGACCTGTTCGATACCGCGGCTCTGTTCCGCAGAGGCCGCCGCGATTTCGCCCATGATGTCGGTCACGCGAGCGACTGCCTGAGTGACTTCGGCCATCGTCATGCCGGCCTTGTCCGCGAGCGACGAACCGTCGCGGATCTTCTGCACGGATGTGCTGATCAGATCTTTGATCTCCTTTGCCGCGCTCGACGAACGCTGCGCAAGATTGCGCACTTCGCTTGCCACCACGGCGAAGCCGCGGCCCTGCTCGCCGGCACGCGCCGCTTCGACAGCGGCATTGAGCGCGAGAATATTCGTCTGAAACGCAATGCCTTCGATCATGCCGGTGATCTCCGCGATGCGCGTTGAGTTTTCGCTGATCTCGCCCATCGTGCCGACCATTTCACCGACGACGCCATTGCCCTTCGACGCCACGTCGGACGCATTGGCCGACAAGGTACTCGCCTGCTGCGCGTTTTCCGCGTTCTGCTTCACCGTGGTCGTCAGTTCTTCCATGCTCGATGCGGTCTCCTGGAGGGACGACGCCTGCTGTTCCGTGCGCGACGACAGATCGACGTTGCCCGACGCGATCTGGCTGGAACCGGTCGCGATGCTGTCAGCGGCATGGCGAACGTTGCCGATCAGACGAACGAGGCTCGACTGCATTTCGCCCATCGATGCAAGCACGCTCCCTGCCGGCGCATTGCTGGCGCCAGGCACCGCGCGCAGATCGCCTTCCGCGACGCGCCGCGTGACTTCGGCGAGCGCGACCGGTTCGGCGCCAAGCGCACGCATCAAACCGCGCGTGATGACGATGCCGGCGCCGATTGCAAGCGCCATCGCGGCAACGCAGAAGGCAATCAGCAGATTGCGCTCATGCGCCAGGCGCTCGGCCGACTCCTTCGCCATTTCTACGGCGCGTTCATGCGTGGCGTCCAGGTACGCGTTCGCCGCTTTCGTCAATGCGGTCAACAGCGGACGGCATTTGCTGGCGATGTCGGCGATGGCGGCATCGCGCTGTCCGCTCGCCGCGAGCCGGTCGATCTCGAGCGCGACGGGCCGATAAAGCTGTTCGATACGCGATATTTCCGCGGCGAGCGTGCGCGCGTTTTCGCTGATGTCTTTCGCGCTGGCCACCATCGCGTTGAATTTGTCGAGGCGGCTCTCGACGCGCTTCTCCGCGTCGAGCACCGCGGCCTTCTCGACCTCGATATCCGCCGGCGATGAAACAAGCACGAGATTACGCACTGCAATCGCGCGGTCGCTGACCGCGTTTCGCACCGACTCGGCCATCTGCGCACGCGCATTGATGCCGCTGATGAACCCGGCGAAGCGCTCGTTCGCGTCGTTAAGCGCGATCAGCGATATGCCGGAGACGATCATCACGACGACCGCAAGCGAACCGAACGCGGCAGTCAGCTTCGCCTTTTCCGACAGATTATGAAAGTTCATGATTCGGGACTCCAGTCGCCCACATGTTTGGCCGAAAACTATTTGAAGACTTCGGATGCCCGGACAATCCGGGGTCAGCAGCAGACGGTTGGAAATCGGTTTTCGCTGGCGCCACACGCAATAACGGCGCGCTTCTTCTTGACCGTAGGGCGGTTACTCCCAGGTAAGAGGCCGCAAAGGTTTGCGGATGATTGATATTCACTATGAAGCAATCGCTCAATGTTGCGAGCGTCGTGGCGACGCTCGAGTTGAGGCAATATGACGGCCATTGCGGCTTCATGTTGGACTGGTAAATTGCGAGTGTCATCACAAACCGCAAGCGGAAAGCAAGGTCTGAAAGACTTATGAAATCTGAACTTCTGCTGCAAACTTATGGCTCGGATTCGTCCGGCATTGTGTGCGGCTTCGTCTTTTCGCCCACGCAACCGGGCCGGCCCATTTCCGCCGACGAAGCGCTCGAATGGCTGCGCGCGCAGCAAAACGGCGCTTCGCATGCGGACGAATTTCTGTGGCTGCATTTCAATCTCGCGCACAGCGCGGCCGAGCGTTGGATGCACGCGCAACTCGATCTGCCCGAGACGTTTTTCGACGCGTTGCGTGAAGGCTCGCATTCCACGCGTATCGAGCAGGCCGACGGCGCATTGCGCGCCGTGGTTAACGACGTGATGTTCAACCTCGAGTTCACGCCGTCCGAGATTGCGACACTGTGGATCTACGCACATCAGCGGATCATCGTGACGGCGCGGCTCAAGCCGCTGCGTTCGGTGGACCGCTTGCGCGCGTCGGTGAAAGAGGGCGAAATTTTCCGCTCGCCGGTCGAACTGCTGGTTCATCTGATGCGCGATCAGGCGGATCTGCTCGTGCAGATCGTTCGACGCACGAGCGCCGATATCGACCGTATCGAAGACCGTTTTCTCTCGCAGCGGCCCACGCAAAACCGGCTCGATCTGGGCGCCATGCGACGCATGCTGACGCGCTTGCAACGGATGCTCGCGCCGGAGCCGGGCGCGATCTTCCGCCTGCTCGCGAGACCGCCGCGCTGGCTTCATCCGGAAGACGTACAGGATTTGCGCGAGTCGACGGAAGAGTTCTCCGTGGTGCTCTCCGACATGGCCGGGCTGATCGAACGCGTCAGGCTATTGCAGGAAGAGATTATTTCGCGGCTCGAAGAACAGAATAACCGCACGCTGTTTACGCTAACGCTGGTCACGGTTCTCGCGATGCCGATCAATATCGTCGCGGGCTTCTTCGGTATGAACGTGGGCGGCATTCCGTTTGCCGAGAACCATCACGGCTTCTGGGTGTTGGTCGTGCTCGTCGCCTGCTTCACGGGACTGGCGGCATGGTGGGCGTTTCGTCGAAGGAAGGAACGATAGCCGCATAGACAGACCCGCGCCGTTCAATGCGGTTGCTCGATCATCAGATAGCGGATCACCAGCGCGGGATCGGCGATGTCGAGTATGAGGCGGCGCATGATGCGCTTGCGCATGTGATTTTCGTCGAGCATCCACGGCCCGCCGGCATCGCTCAGATAGCGCGAGAGCGCCGCGCGCGTGTCGGTGTTCGAGGGCAGGTTCAGGCGAGCGGCAAGCAGGCCCGCCACCACGTCGTCCAGTTCGAGCGCCAGTGGACGCGAGTCGATAGTGAGCGTCAGTTCCATACGTATTCGATCGTTTCGAATCCCACGCAAACCGGCTGCGGCTCATGCAAAAAGCGGCTCCGCCAGCCGCGAACGGACAGCGGAGCCGAACTGGAGCCGTGCCGGACGTGAGCCCGGCAATGGCAGCCGAACCTTCTCCTTTGTACTCTGCTCAGTACTTTGCTTGGTACTCTGCCTAGTACTCGAGTTCGGGCGCGTTCGCCGCGGCGGGCTTCTCTTCCTTCGGTGCTTCGGCGACGGTTGCATCCGTCGTGAGAATGAGGCCGGCGACCGACGCCGCGTTTTGCAGCGCCGTGCGCGTCACCTTCGTCGGATCGACGACACCTGCTTCCACGAGGTCGCCGTACTGACCCGTGGCCGCGTCGTAACCGAAATTGCCCTTGCCTTCGAGCACCTTCGCGATGACCACCGACGGCTCGTCGCCCGCGTTCGAAGCGATTACGCGCAGCGGCGCTTCGAGCGCGCGCAGCACGATGCGAATACCGGCATCCTGATCGGCGTTGGCGCCCTTCAGGTCCGCGATGGCCGCACGCGCACGCAACAGCGCCACGCCGCCGCCCGGCACGATGCCTTCTTCCACGGCCGCGCGCGTCGCGTGCAACGCATCGTCGACGCGGTCTTTCTTTTCCTTCATCTCGACTTCGGTCGCCGCGCCCACCTTGATGACCGCGACGCCGCCCGCGAGCTTCGCCACGCGTTCCTGCAGTTTCTCGCGGTCGTAGTCGCTGGTGGTCCCGGCGATCTGCGCGCGAATCGCCTTCACGCGCGCCTCGATTTGCTGCTGGTCACCGGCGCCGTCGATGATGATCGTGTCGTCCTTGCGCACTTCCACACGCTTTGCGCTGCCGAGATCTTCGAGCGTCGCTTTCTCGAGCTGCTTGCCGGTTTCTTCGGAGATGACGGTGGCGCCCGTGAGCACCGCGATGTCCTCGAGCATCGCCTTGCGGCGGTCGCCGAATCCCGGCGCCTTGACGGCCGCGACCTTCAGCACGCCGCGCATCGAATTGACGACGAGCGTGGCGAGCGCCTCGCCTTCGACGTCTTCCGCGATGATGAAAAGCGGCTTGCTTGCCTTCGCGGAGGCTTCGAGTATCGGCAGCAAATCGCGGATCGCCGAGATCTTCTTGTCGTACACGAGGATCAGCGGATCGTCGAGATACGCGGCCTGCCTGTCCGGATTGTTGATGAAGTACGGACTCAGATAGCCGCGATCGAACTGCATGCCCTCGACCACGTCGAGTTCATTGTCGAGCGACTTGCCGTCTTCGACCGTGATCACGCCTTCCTTGCCGACCTTGTCCATTGCATCGGCGATGATCTTGCCGATCGCTTCGTCGGCGTTCGCGGAGATCGACGCCACCTGCGCGATTTCCTTGCTCGTCGAAATACGCTTGGACGTCTTCAGCAATTCGTCCAGCACGGCCGCGACCGCCTTGTCGATGCCGCGCTTCAGGTCCATTGGATTCATGCCCGCGGCGACGTGCTTCATGCCTTCCTGCACGATGGATTGCGCGAGCACGGTCGCGGTCGTGGTGCCGTCGCCGGCCACGTCGGCGGTTTTAGACGCGACCTGCTTCACGACTTGCGCGCCCATGTTCTCGAAGCGGTCCTTCAGTTCGATTTCTTTCGCCACCGACACGCCGTCTTTCGTGATGACCGGCGCGCCGAAGCTGCGCTCGATCACGACGTTGCGGCCTTTGGGGCCGAGCGTCACTTTCACCGCATCGGCCAGCACGTTCACGCCCTTGACGATCCGGTTACGGGCGCTGTCGTGAAACCTGACATCTTTCGCACTCATCTTGTTGCTCCGGGAAAAGTCTTTGAACGTTTATCACGCGGCTTTGCGCTGCGCGGCCGCGTCGGCTTCGAATACGCCAATCACGTCTTCTTCGCGCATCACGAGCAGTTCCTCGCCGTCGATCTTGACGGTCTGGCCTGCATATTTGCCGAAGAGTATGTGGTCGCCGACCTTGAGTTCGAGAGGACGCCGGGTGCCGTCCTTCAGCAGACGCCCGTCACCGACCGCGATCACCTCGCCCTGTTCGGGCTTTTCGGCGGCGGAGTCCGGGATGACGATGCCGGATGCCGTCGTGCGTTGCCGCTCGATTCGCTTGACGACAACCCGGTCGTAGAGGGGACGAATTTTCATTTCCATCTCCTGTGCGATAACAGATCACCAAAAAGGAATCCGGCTGCGCGCGAACAGCGAGATGGATGACGCCCGCGTTGGGGCGCAGCCGTTGCCAGTGTCCTGGCGGAAAGCGAAATAGGGGTTCGTTGCGGGACTTCAAGAGCGTGTCGAGCAGGCTCTTTGTAACAAAATTTTTCAGCGCGACTCACGCGTTTTCGCGCCGGGTCTTTCTTAGGCGACTCTGCAAAAACCGTACTTGAAATTCGTTCGGCGCCGACCTATTTTATTGTCGGCTCAGCAGTCGCGTTGCACGCGCTGCGTGTTTCGATTTGTTTGTCAGTGGATGAATGTCCTTGGCGGGCGAACTGGAGCGCGTGGTCCGGTTCGCCCCAGGGCGAAGGAGCAACACCATGAGCGATCTCTTCTCAAGCGCCGGATTGACCGGCGATATCGAACGCCTGCAACGGCAGGTCGCGAGTCTCTTCGACGGCTTTCCCACGAGCATTCGCGCCGCGGGTTCAGGCACGTTTCCGGGGATCAATATCGGCAGCACGGACGAGTCCATCGAGATCGTCGCGTTCGCGCCGGGCATCGACCCGGCGAAACTCGATGTATCGATCGACAAGCGTCTGCTGACGATCAGCGGCGAGCGCGAATTCCCGCAGAGGGAAGCCGCCGGCGACGACATGCGCACTTATGCGCAGGAGCGTTTTGCCGGCCGGTTCCGGCGCGCGATCGAATTGCCGCAGCATGCGGACCCGGACAAGGCCAGCGCACGTTATGTCGACGGCTGTCTGGTCGTGAGCGTGGCGAAGCGCGAGTCGTCGAAGCCGCGCGCCATTGCCGTTCAATGATGTTTTGGGTGAGAACCGAATCGTGAAGATTGTGAAGTAAGGAGGCAATCATGAGCGACACAACCGAACTTGCGAGAAAAGATGAAGCCACGAGCGAAACGGCGAGCGAAACCGCGGTGACGCGCCGCGACGACGAGCGCGCGCAAAGCCGCGTCACGCTGACGCCGCCCGTCGACGTGTCCGAGGACAGTCAGGGCATTACGCTGTGGGCCGATTTGCCGGGTGTGACGAAGGAGCGGTTGAGTGTGAAAGTCCACGATGGCAATCTGTATATCGAGGCCGAGGCGATGGTGCCGACGCCGGCCGGGCTGCGTCTGCAGCACGCGGAAATTCGCGAACCGCGTTTTGCGCGGGCGTTTTCGCTCGGCGCCGACTTCGACACGTCGAAGATCGATGCGAATCTGAAGGACGGCGTGTTGAAGTTGACGATTCCGCGTCACGACGAAGCGCGTCCGCGCCGCATCGAAGTGCGGACGAACTGACCCGGCGCATTCGCAACGACGACAGGAGAAACGGGTGGCGGCGTTATGTCGCCACTTCCGCCACTTCCGCCATGTTTGCGATGGCATGGCGTCGGCGCTATGGTGAATATGCGGTTCTCGTACCAGACGTAAAGGAGGATGCGATGAACACCGATCCGAAAAAGTGGAACCCTTTCAAGTTTCTTCGCGGCTCGGCGCGCAAGCAGCAAGCGGACAGTGCGCCGGATACGCCGGCGAGCGAGCAGTGGCGTGCCGCGTGGCCCGATATTTCGCGGCTTTTTCCGCGCGATCCGTGGCGTGCGGTCGAGGAGTTTTTCCACGATCCGTTCGCGGGCCGCGGCGCGCTCGAACGATGGTTCGGCGACTTTAGTTCGTCGCGTTTCCAGCCGCGCATCGACGTGGTCGACGAAGGCAAGGTGTTGCGCGTGACCGCCGAGTTGCCGGGCATGGCGCGCGAGGATCTGACCGTGAGTGTCGAAGATGGCGCGCTCGTGTTGCGCGGCGAGAAAAAGCAGGACGTACACAGCGAGGAAGACGGTTGTTACCGGCTCGAGCGTGCATACGGCGCTTTCGTGCGCACGATCCCGATGCCGGAGGAGGCGGATCCGGACCGCGCGCTGGCCAAATTCGACAAAGGCGTGCTAACTTTAACTGTGCCGAAGCAGGAGCGGCCGCGAACCGCTAGCCGGACAATCGAGATTGGCTAGCGCGGGCGGCATCGGCTATCGGCTATCGGCTATCGGCTGTCTGTTCGCCTTGGCCTGAAAAACGCTCGCGGCGAACGGGCGTGTTGAGAGTGGGTCGTTAGCTCAGCTGGTAGAGCAGCGGACTTTTAATCCGTTGGTCGGCGGTTCGAATCCGCCACGGCCTACCAATCTTTTTGCATGGCGTCCAAAGAAGCCGCACCCCGCACCTTACTCCGAGCAACTAGCAACACGATTACGTCCGGTCGCCTTCGCGTTATAGAGCGCCTCATCGGCGGCCTTGATGACCGTTGTCACATCGGCGTCGTGGTCGGGCGACCAGCTTGCGGACCCGATACTCGCGGTCACGCGTCCATATTCGCTGCCTGCATGCTCGATCGCGAGTTCGTTGATCGCGGACCGGATTTTCTCCGCGATAACGGACGCCCCTTGCGGCGGAGTATCCGGCAGAACGACAATGAACTCCTCACCGCCATAGCGGGCCGCAGTGTCGGCCGGTCGCCGGATGTTATCGCCGATGCAGCGCGCGACCGCGGCCAGCGCATCGTCGCCGGCCTGATGGCCGTACGTGTCGTTGTAGGCCTTGAAGCGGTCGATGTCCACAAAGAGCAGCGAGAACACGCTGTGCGTGCGCCTCGCGCGGCGCCACTCCTGTTCGAGAATCTCCCCAAGCGTGCGCCGGTTATGCAAACCGGTGAGACTGTCCGTTCGCGCGAGCAATTGCAGTTCCGATTCGGCGCGCAGCCGACGCTGCAGTTGCGTGCCCAACACGAACGACAGCGCGACGAATCCCACAGCGAATGCGCTCATCAGCGAGCCGATTGTGAGCGCCCGCCGATGCCAGGCCGCGTAGATGTCCGGCTCCGCTTCGGCCACCATGATGATCAACGGCAGGTGCGGGAAGTTGCGGAAGTAGTAGAGCCGACGCACGCCGTCAATCGACGACGTGTCGGAAAAGCTGCCCTCCTCGGCGGTCATGAACTGCCTGAAAGTGCTGGCCTTGCTGATGTCGCGTCCGATCACCTTCGGATCGTAAGGGTGCCGCATGATCATCAGGCCATTGCGGGCGATCAGCGAAATGGCGCCGTGCTGTCCGAGCGACAATCCGCCGAACAGGTCGTGGAAATATTGGAGGTTGATCGCCATCAGCGCGATGCCGGCGAACGAACCATCCGGGTTCGATATGCGGCGGCTCAACGCGATGCTGGGCGCACCATTGCGCAGACGCGAATGAAACGGTGCGCTGACATACAGGCCGGCGTTGGGGTTGTCGCGCTGCACGACGAAGTAATCGCGGTCGGCAAAGTTGCCGGTGCGCGGCGCGTCGTTCCCCGCGTCGATGATGATCTTGCCCGACGCATCGAACACGAGCATCGAGCCGAGATTTTTTGCGGCGGTGGCGCCGTCGAACAGGATCTGGTTTCGCAGACGGGGCGGCAAGGCCATCACGTCCCGGTTGCCGAGTCCGTCAACCACCGACTGAAGCGAAAGCCCGTACAACTCGAAATTGCGCTCGATGTCACGCTCCGCGATCAGTGCGACGTTGCGCGATGTCTCGCGCGCCCGATCGAGCGCGTCCTGCCGGCTCTGGTACAGCGAAGCGGCGCATAGCGACACCATCACGATGGCGATGAAGAAGCCGCCATAAAAAACGGCACGCGGTCCCAGGTGCCATGCAGCGATGTTTTTGTTGTTGCGCAGCGACAGCATGTTCACCTCGTTATTGTGGGGCTCTGGCGCTGACCCGGGAGACGAAAAAAGAGTGGACCGGTGAATGCCGAACATCGATGCGATTTCCTTGATGCCGGGTTTGCCCTGGTCGGTGAGCCGATCGATCGGCTCGGGCCGCGCAGGGAGAGCGCCGGTTTTTACATGTGGGTTCCCCCGCATTCTAGCGGAGCGGTGTGCGACACCCATGCAATGCCGATATCGCCGAAAAAACGCGCCCGGCTAGTTAGCCGTTAAAGTCGGCCGTTGGAATGTCGTTAATGCGGGCATGGATTCCGAACTCCCCTTCATAACCGATGACCTGCTGCACGAACTGTGCGTAGCGATGGCCGCTTTCGACGCGATCGGAAGAGCGAACCCCGCTGACGACGCGGTGCGGCAGTGTGCGGAGCTTCGCGAGGAGGCCGCGATGCTTCTCGCGGCGTTCGGTGACAGGAGTCTTTAGCCGTGGCCCGCGTTGGGTCAACGGTGTGGTGTAGGCAGGAACCCTTGCCATGTGGAATACCGCAGCCGCGCCTCGGTCATTGAAGCGCGGTTGCGTTGTCGAAACATTGAGCGACTTGGAACGTAACGAACCGCTATCGGGAGAACTCGTCCTTAAGCGCCGCATAGATCCTGCGATACCGCGCAAGCCGCTCTTCGATTAAGCCTCGTTGCGCCGCGTCAGGCGCGCATACCTCGATCGTCGCCGGCGACGTACACACCTGCGCGACGCTCTCCTTCGTCACGGCCAGACGCGCAAGCCGCGCGGCGCCCAACGCTCCGCCGACATCGCCGCCCTGGTGACGGCGCATGGCAACGCCCGTAGCGGTTGCACAAAGCTGGGCCCAGAAGCGGCTACGCGAGCCGCCGCCGATGAACGACGCGGTGTCCAGCGTGGTCCCCGCGCCCTGTAGCGCCGCATAACCGTCGGCCATCGCGAAGGCCACGCCTTCCATCACGCTGTACGCGAGGTCGGCGTTCGTGTGAGCGCCGGTGAGTCCCCAGAACACGCCCTTCGCGTTCGCGTCGTTGTGAGGCGTGCGCTCGCCGCTCAGATACGGCAGGAACAGCGGTGCGCTGCGTACATCGGCGGTTTCGGCCGAGGCCGCAAGCTCGGCGACGTCGGTCTTCAGCACGCCGGACAACCATGAGAGACTCGAAGCCGCCGACAAGATCACGCTCATCTGATGCCAGCGGTCCGGCAAGCAATGGCAGAACGCGTGTACCGCCTGCGTGGGATTCGGCGCAAAGCGGTCGGTGCCTGCAAACAGCACGCCCGATGTACCCAACGACAAAAACGCGCTACCGGCTTCGGCGACGCCCATGCCGATTGCACTCGCCGCGTTGTCGCCCGCACCGCCGCACAGCAGCACCGGGTTCGCAATGCCCCATTCGCGCCGCAACGTATCGTTCAACTGTGCCGCTGCGTCGCTGCCCTCGACGAGCCTCGGCATGTGCTCGCGCGAAAGCCCGGTGGCGTGAAGCATTCTGTCCGACCAGTCGCGCTTCGCCACGTCGAGCCATAGCGTGCCCGACGCATCCGACATGTCCGAGACGAATTCTCCCGTGAGCCGCCACGCGAGATAGTCTTTCGGCAACAGCACCTTGTGCGCTGCGCGGAACACGGCCGGCTCGTACTTGGACAGCCACAGAAGCTTCGGCGCGGTGAAGCCCGGCATGGCGAGGTTGCCGGTGATCGAACGCGATTCGGGCACCAGCGCTTCGAGTTCGACGCATTCGGCAGCCGCGCGCGTGTCGTTCCAGAGAATCGCTGGACGCAGCACCTGGCCCGCGCGATCGAGCAGCGTCGCGCCATGCATCTGGCCCGACAAGCCAATGCCGCGCAGCGCCGCAAAGCCTGCCGGATTCGACGCACGCACTTGCGCGATGGCATCGAGCGTGGCATGCCACCACGACTGCGGGCTCTGTTCGGACCAGTGAGGATGGAGTTTTTCGACTTCGAGCCGTGCGCTGCCGGTGGCAAGCGTTTGCGATTCGTCGTCGGTGAGCAGTACCTTGACCTCGGATGTCCCAAGGTCGATTCCAAGGAAAGTCAAGAGTGTCGTCCCGGTTGTGGCGGCCGTCGTGTGTTGCCGAGGCAAGACGTCAGGCCGCGATCATGTGTTCGTTGATGTGTTCGTTTACGTGTTCGTTCAGTTGATGCAGCGCGCGAAACTTCGACGGCGGCATCCCCTTCGTCGAAAGAAACTGGCGATTGAAATTCGACAGGTTGTTAAAGCCGACGCGATAGCAGATGTCCGTCACGCTAAGCGTCGAACACATCAGCAGTTCGCACGCCTCGTTGATGCGCAAACGGTTCAGGTACTGCACGAACGTACATCCCGTATGACGGCGGAAAAAGCGAGTGAATGTGCTCACGCTCATGCCGGCGAGTTCCGCAACATCGGCCTCGCGCAAAGTGCCCGGAAGATTCTGCTGAATGTACGACAGCACCTGGTTGATCGTGGACTGCATGTAGCGATGCGCGTTGACGTCGTAGGCGGGCCCTGCGAGCAGGGCCCGCTCGTTGCACGACGACAACCTGTCGAAGATCGACATCAATAGTTCGACGCGGCGGCAGCCGTGCGACGCGGCGAGTTCCATCATCATCGGCGCGATGGCGAGACCCACGGCATCGGGAAACTGGATGCCGCGCGCGGCGTCGTCGACGAGACTGACAATGGAGTGCAATTCATTGAACGCGGCCGCCATGCGTTCGATCGCATCGCGCGAAAACTGCAGCACCACGTCACGCGAGGGCACCGTTTCGCGTTCGCCGATTTCGCTAATCCAGTTGTGCGGCAGATTCGGCCCGGTGATCACAAGATTGCCTGGCGCAAAGTCGCCGATAAAGTCGCCAACAAAGAACTTGCCCGACGACGCGCGTATGACGTGAATCTCGTACTCCGGATGAAAGTGCCACTTCGCCACCGTGTGCGGATAGTCATGCACCCAGGCGCGGAACGACTCGTCGCGCCGCGTGTGCACCAGTTCGAGGTCCGGATTCATCGCGCTTCTCCTTGGCGGCTGTCTCGGGGCCGCGTCTTATTGCGTCAATGTACAGCCGCTCCTTGCACGCCCGTGGTCCGACGCAGCGGATCAACCGGCGATGTCGCTCTCATGTGAGCAACGGGCAAGGACACATTCTGCTCCGTCTGCGCGTCGAAAACGTGCAGGTCGGCTAGTTTGAACTGGAACGTTACCACGCTATCCAGCGCC
This sequence comes from Paraburkholderia sp. RL17-368-BIF-A, assembly GCF_046054045.1. Taxonomy (NCBI): domain Bacteria; kingdom Pseudomonadati; phylum Pseudomonadota; class Betaproteobacteria; order Burkholderiales; family Burkholderiaceae; genus Paraburkholderia; species Paraburkholderia sp. RL17-368-BIF-A. Next base: position 71,244 of record NZ_JARESN010000012.1, on the reverse strand, counting down.
GGCAATTCACTTGCGGGCACAAGAGCCGCGAGGCGTTCGCCGGCGAATTCGAGCGTGACGAGCGCCTCCGCGCCCAGCAGTTCGATCAGTTCCACTTTGCCGCGCAGCTTGAGCATCGCGATGTCGTCGTTCGCGGAGGCGACCTTCAGGTAGTTCGGCCTGATCGCGAGCTTGACCGCCTGGCCCGACTGCAACTTCGCAAAGCGCGGCCCGGCGAGCGCCCAGCGCTGACCTTGCACCTGAACGAAACAGGTGTCGCCGGTGCGTTCAATGGTCCCGGACATGAAGTTCATCGCGGGTGTGCCGATGAAGCCCGCGGCGAACAGCGTATGCGGAAAGTGGTAGAGATCGGACGGTGTGCCGGCCTGCTCGATACGTCCGCCTCGCATCAGGATCACGCGGTCGGCGAGCGTCATGGCTTCGAGCTGGTCGTGCGTCACATACACCGTTGTGGTCTTCAGCCGCTGATGCAAGCGCTTGATGTCGCCACGCAACTGCGCACGCAGTTTCGCGTCGAGATTGGACAGCGGCTCGTCGAATAAAAACACTTCAGGCGTCTTGATCATGGCCCGCGCGATGGCGGCGCGCTGCTGCTGACCACCCGACATCGCGCGTGGCTTGCGATCGAGCAAGGCGTCGAGATTCAGCATCGCGGCGACTTCGCGCACGCGGCGGTCGATCTCCGCAGCCGGAACTTTCAACCGCCGCAAGCCGAACGCGACGTTCTCGTACACGGTCATGTGCGGATACAGCGCGTAGTTCTGGAACACCATTGCGACGTTGCGCTCGCGCGCCGGCAGATCGTTCACGACCTTGTCGCCGATCGCCAGGTCGCCGCCGCTGATGCCTTCGAGACCCGCGATCATGCGCAGCATCGTGGACTTGCCGCAACCGGATGGCCCGAGCAGCACGACGAACTCGCCGTCGTCGATTTCCATGTCGAGCGGATGCAGCACCGGCGGTCCGCCGTCATAACGCTTGGTAAGGCCCTTGCAAACGATCTTCGCCATGACTCAGTCCATCTCTATCTGGATCTTCACATCGTGCGGGCGCGCTGCCGCCGCTTCCTCGAATGCCTTCAGGCCGTCGGCGAAAGCGAACTTGCGCGAGATGAACGGCTTCACGTCGATCATGCCCGAGCTGATCAATGCGAGAGCGCGCGGAAACACATTCGCATAACGGAACACCGATTCGAGGCGCGCTTCTTTCGCCTGCATCGCGACGACATCCAGCGGCACGCGATCCACCGGCATGCCGACGAGCACCGCACAGCCGCCAGGGCACAGCAGATCGAACAGGTCGTCGTAGACGCGCGCGTTGCCGCTCGCTTCGAATACCACGTCGGCGCCCCAGTTTGTGGTGACTTCGCGAACCACATCGGAGAGCCGCTGCTCGCGTACATCGACGGTCGTCACTGCGGGATTGCCGGCGAACAGCGCGAGCTTTTCCTTGATGACGTCGGCGAGAATCACGCGCGACGCGCCGCCTGCGAGCGCGGCGAGCGCGGTCATCGCGCCGATCGTCCCCGCGCCGATGACCACGGCGACATCGCCCGGTTTCATCGAAGCCTTCTTCGCGGCCTGTAAGCCGATCGAGAGCGGCTCGACAATCGCGCCTTCCGCGAACGACACATTGTCTGGAAGCCGGAACGTAAAAGCGGCGGGATGCACGACATACGGCGTCAGGCAGCCATGAATGGGCGGCGTGGCCCAGAAGCGCACGGCGGGGTCCAGGTTGTACAGGCCGCGCATGGTGGCGGGCGAATCGAATTGCGGAACGCCCGGTTCCATGCAGACGCGGTCGCCGACATGCAGATGCGTCACCTCGCTTCCGGTTTCGACTACCGTGCCGGATGCTTCGTGGCCGAGCACCATCGGCGCTTCGACCTTGAACGGACCGATACGTCCGTGCGTGTAGTAATGCACGTCGCTTCCGCACACGCCCACCGTATGAATCTTGATCTGGACATCGCGCGGACCGACTTCGAGCGGCAGGTCGATATCGCGCAGCGCGAGTTGCCGTGCTTCTTCGAGTACGAGGGCTTTCAAAAGAGTCTCCTTACTTGCCTTTGAGCATTGAGTTCAACAGCCGGCCGAGTACGCCGACAAAAATAATCGGAGGCAGCGCGAGCAGCACCGTCGACGCGTTGATCACGCCCCACGGCACTTCCTGTCCGAGCGATGTGAACGCGGATGCGACGACCGGCAGCGTCGCGCTTCTCGATGACGTGAGGGCAAGCGCGATCATCAGTTCGTTCCACACCAGCACGAAGCTGAACACGATGCCGCCCATCAACGTGGTCGCGCTGATCGGCAAGGCGATCCGCCAGAACACCGCGTAGGGGCCGTAGCCGTCGAGCGTGGCGGCCTCTTCCACTTCGCGCGGCAGACGCTGGAAGACGGGAATGGACAGCCATGTGATGGTCGATAGCGTGACGAGCAGATACGTGACCACCATCGACAACTTCGTGTCGTACAGACCGAGGTCGACCCAGATAGCGATCAGCGGAATTGCGACGGCCACAGGCGGCAGGAATCGCAGCGACAGCAGAAAGAACTGGATGTCGCGCTTTCCCGGTACGTGATAGCGAGCGATGACATACGCAGCCGGTACGCCGAGCAGCGCGCCGAGCATGACCGCAAAGCCGACGATAGACAGGCTATTGCCGAGCCCGATCAGCACCTCGGGACTCGACACGACTTGCCGGTAGTTCTCGAGCGTCGGCGAGAAGATAAAGCGCGGCGTCGGCGTGACGATATCGAGCAGGCTCTTCAACGAATTGAGGAAAGCCCACAACACCGGAAAGACGGCAACGAGCGCGAGCGCCACGCCGAACGACCACGCCGCGCTGCGCGAAATCAGTCTTCCCATTTGTTCACCCGCTTCCAGATGAAAGTGAAGATGAGCGTGGTCGCGACCATCATCAGGACGGCCATACTCGATGCATACGAGACCTTGCCCGACAAGCCGATGCCTTGCGAATACGCATACATGTCCAGCGTTTCCGTGGTGATGCCGGGGCCGCCCTTGGTCATCACATAGACGAGATCGAACGAGCGCAGCGATTCGACCATCTTGATGAACACGAGGCTCATGATCGGCACCTTCAGCATCGGCAACGCGATGTACGCATAGACCTGCCAGGTGCGCGCATAGTCGAGCCGCGCAGCTTCTAGCGGCTCGGGCGGCAGCGTCTCAAGCAGTTTCAATACGACCACCGCGAAGAACAGTCCCCATTGCCAGATATCGACTAGCGCCACCGCATACAACGCAAGATGCGGATCGGACAGAAACGCGGTGTTCTCGACGCCCAGCAAGCCGAGAAACCAGCTAAGAATGCCGGTCAGCGGCGAATACATGAACTTCCAGATGAAGGCCGCCGACACGCGCGGCAGCAGCACCGGCACGATCAGCAATAACGAAATCACGGCGCGCATGCGGCCATGCACCTGCTCGAACAGATAGATGGCGATCACCACGCCCACCACGACCGCGCCGAGCACGGTGACGATTTCCCAGATCGCCGACACTTCGATGGCGTTGACAAAGCGCCTGTCCGAAAACAGGCGCGCGAAATTGCGCAGCCACACATAGTCGCTATCGGCGTAGCGCAGCACGCGGTTCTTCAACGCGAGATTGATGGCCGCGATGGTAGGAACGAGACCGAGGACCGCCATCACGGCAAGAGGCGGTCCAAGGAACACGAACGGAAGGCTGGTTTTGCCCCGATTGAACATTCACGTCTCCAACAGCGTGGCGTCGGCGTTACTTCTTCGCGCCGTGTTGCATCGCGTCCTCGGCATACTGAACGGCGTCGTTGAGGCTTGCCTGAGCGTCCGGTTGCGTGCCCGTGAATACTTCTTCGAGCGCGATGCCCAGGTTGTCGCCGATGTCCGGCCATTGCGGACTCGACCAGATGGTGACCTTCGTCACCGGATTCGTGTCGTTCAGTCCGGCGAGGATCTGCGGCTTCACATGCTTCTGGAAGTAATCGCTTTTGATCGTGCTCGTGCGGTTGTAGTCGCTAAAGACGTTCTCGCGCAGGCGCGCCTGCTCCTGGTCCTTGCCCGTCGCCCACGCAATGAACTTGCCGGCCGCCTGGCGCGTGCATTCGTCTTTTGCGCCGACAGAAGAAATCGCGAGACCGTGGCCATAGGCAGCGGAGGGCAACGGTGCGGGCGGCCTGACGTAGCCGACTTTATCCGCGACACTGGATTTCGTGGGGTCTTCCATCCAGTCGGCGAACGGCGTCGATTCGATCATGAAGGCGACCTTGCCGGAACGGAACGCTTCGAGCGCATTGCTCCAGTCGTAGGTCGCCGCGCCCGGAGGCGCATATTTGAAGAGGTCGCGATAGAGCAGCGTGGCTTTCACCGCGGCCGGCGAATTGAAGTCCGGCGCCTGGTTCTTGCCGGTCCATGTGCCGCCCTCGGCGAGCATGAAGGGCGCCCAGCGCCACACGTTCATGCCCGAGCCGCGTTGCCCGCGCGCGACCCAGCCGTACATGTTAGGCGGTGCATTGAGCTTCTTGATGGCCGCGACGAGTTCGTCGAGCGTCTTCGGCACGGGTATATGCGCTTTCTCGAGAATGTCGCGCCGGTAAAACAGAAAGTCGCCGCCGCCGATGAGCGGGGCGAAATACGCGACGTTCTTATAGCTTGCCACCGCGCGGCGGCCGGGCAGAAAGTCGTCGTAGTCGGCGTCTTTCGGGTAGTACTTGAGAAGCGGCACGACCCAGCCCGCCGATGCGAACTCGGCGACGTTCGCTTCATCAATGTAGTAGATCTGATAGGAACCGGCACCCGTCGACGCGTCGAGCCGCGATTTCGAACGACGGTCGTTCTCGCCAAAGTAATTGATCTCAATCCGGGTGCCGCTGCGCTTCTGATAATCGGGCAGCGACTTTTCCATGACCGTGAGGCCCAGGCTCTTTTGCGCGAGCACCTTGAGCACGGGAACGTTGCAGGTCTGGGCCGCCGCCAGCAGGGGAAAGCCTGCGCCCAGCACGGTGCAGGCCGTCAACAATCGAATCGGTTTCATGCTCGTCTCCGCATTTTGGAATGTTCTTGTCATCGCCATACGGGCGCTGCGGTTGGCAGCAGAGCAGACGTACGGTGACGAGAACTGTAGTAGTCGCGGTCGAGTGCGGGCCACTGCAAAAGGTCGAAGGCGCTGATACTTTTTGCTCGCGCGTTGGATGCGGCGCACAAAATGTGTCAGTGATGGCGGCGCGCGCGTGCCAGTATCTGGGCGATACGTTCCGATACGTCGCCGACACACGCCAGATACATTCCGCGCTTCTAATGTCTATACGGCGCAAGCGTAGCCAGTTGCAGTGATCGTTCTAAAAAACCAAAACGTTGTTCTCTCCAACCTCAAAAGGATCAATCATGAAACTTCGACATCTCGTTGTGAGCAGCGGCCTCGCGTTAGCTGCAGCAGCATTCGCATACACGCCGGCATTCGCCGCGGACGCCGTAGCAGCGGCATCGGGCAGCAGCGTGTCCGCCAGCAGCGTGTCACCCAGCAACCCGGCGCCGAGCAAGAAATCAGTTCGGGCAGCTAATCGTACATTTTCGAAGACGGTCCAGAAAGCCCTGTTCCGGACCAAGGGTCTTGAAGACACAACCATCGCCGTGTTCGGCAATGCAAAGACGGGTCACGTGACGCTGGCCGGACAGATCGAGAGCGACGATCAGGAAGGTCTGGCAGTGGACGCCGCGAAGAAAGTACAAGGCGTGACCTCGGTCAGCAGCAAACTGACGCTGCGCGAGCAAGGCGGAGGCTGAACGAACACAGCCTTTGGATTCAGCGTATGGCTTTCCGGCGCGCCGGCCGTTTCACCGGCGCGAACATCGGCATGCGTTCCTCGATCCATTTCAATAGTTCCAGCGGCCCGGCGGCAAGCGGCCGGTCCGCTTTGACCAGCACTCTCGCTTGCGCGCTCTCGAACAGCGGATGAGCGATCGCAACCGTGGTGAGTTCCTCACTTCCGAGTTCGCGGTACGCGGCAAATTCTCCGACCAGCGTCATGAAGTTTTCCGCGGTGACGAAGCGCTTTAGCGCGCTCAACGAGTTCGTGACGAGCGTGGGGCGGATCGACACGTTCGCGGCCACCTGCGCCATCGAAACGACATGGCCGATGCCGAACGTGGACGGCATCAGCGCAAGCGGATACGCCTGCAGGTCATCGAGACTCGCTGGGCCGCCCCGTTTCGCTAGTGGATGATCCTTTCTCAGCAACAGCACGACCGGCTGCGCCGAACTCGCGCGATACGCGATGCGCGCGTGCGGCGGCGGGTTATAGGCGAGCCCGATATGAGCGCGATTCTCCGCGACCTCGTCGAGCAGCGCGTCCACCGCCAGCATCGTCATGCTGACTTCGAGACCGGGATAGCGCGTGCAGAACGGCGCCAGCACATCGTCCACAAAGATATCGACAAAGCCTTCGCTGACGGCCAGTTGAATTTGCCCGGTGCGCAGACCTTTTAGCGCGTGCAACTGGTCTTCGAGCTTCTCCTGTTGCGAGCGATAGCCGCGCCAGAATTCGAGCAGATGCATCGCGGCTTCGGTCGGCTTGACGCCGCGCGCCTGTCGCTCGAACAGCACGGCGCCAAGTTCGTCTTCGAGCAATTTGATCTGCCGCGTAATGACCGACGGCGACGTGTTGATGTGCTCGGCCGCGCCGCGAACGGTGCCATGAGTCAGCACTTCATGGAAATAGCGCAGACGCTGCTGGTTGATTTCTCGCATTTCACCGCTCCTAACGCCGCATTGGCGTTTTCATGGCGATCGCCGTTGCGTTGCTTAAAAGGCAACGATACGTGAACTTAGTTGCTCTTGCTAGCCGACTTTTGCGCTGCCACCATCGACTCAACCCCTGCGACGGGTCCAGTGAGACATTCGGAGACAACCATGTCAGCAATTCATCCATCGGCCGCCGGCGATCCCGCCGCCGCGCTGTACAGCAAGCTCAACTGGCGGCTTCTGCCGTTTCTGGTGACCTGCTACATGTTTGCGTATCTGGATCGCGTGAACGTCGGCTTCGCGAAATTGCAGATGCAGACCGACCTCGGTTTCTCCGACGCCGCGTACGGCGTGGGCGCGGGCATCTTCTTCATCGGCTACGTGCTGTTCGAATTGCCGAGCAACCTGATGCTGCCGAAGGTCGGCGCGCGCAAGACCTTCAGCCGCATTCTGGTGCTGTGGGGCATCACATCCGCGTGCATGCTGTTCGTGCGCAGCGTGCCGGCGTTTTACGCGATGCGCTTTCTGCTCGGCGTATTCGAAGCGGGCTTTGCGCCGGGCATGATCTATTACCTGTCGTGCTGGTATGGACCGGCGCGCATGGCGCGAGCCATTGCGCTCGTGTTCGTCGCGGGACCGCTGGGCGGCATTGTCGGCGGCCCGGTGTCGGCGTGGCTGATGACGAATCTCGCCGGCGTCGGCGGCCTCGCGGGCTGGCAGTGGATGTTTCTCGTCGAAGGCTTGCCGTGCATCGTGCTCGGCCTGCTGACGCTGCGCGTGATCTCCGATCGGCCCGCCGAAGCACGCTGGCTCAACGACCGTGAAAGAGCCTTGCTCGACGGCGAAACCGCGCCGACCCAGCATCGCGCGGATTCGTTCAAGGCGGTGCTGAAAAGCCCGCGCGTGTATGTGCTTGCGCTGGCTTACTTCAGCGTCATTTTTCCGATCTACGCGATCAGCTTCTGGCTGCCGACACTGCTCAAGGAACAGGGCGTGAAAGACACGCTGAGGCTAGGCTGGTACACGGCAATTCCTTATGTGGCCGCGGCCGTCTGCATGTATCTCGCCGGCCGCAGTTCCGACCGGCTCGGCGAGCGACGCTATCACTTCGCGATTCCAGCACTGGGCGCCGCGGTCTTCCTGATCGCAGCGATCCTTGCCGACGGCAATCTGTCGCTTACGCTTGTCGCGCTGACGCTCGGCACCGCTTGCCTGTGGATGGCCTACACGGTGTTCTGGGCGATCCCGTCGCAACTCGTCGAAGGAACGGCCGCGGCGGGCGGGATCGCGCTCATCAATACGGTCGGATTGTCGGGCGGTTTCTGGGGCCCGGCAGTTGTCGGCTGGACGAAGGCGGGGACCGGCAGCATGCATGCGGGACTCTTCGTCATGGCTTGCGCGGCCGCGCTGGCCGCCGTTCTCATCCTCAAGGGCAAGCTGACGCTCAAGCAGGAATAGCGGCTTCGAAGCTGCGTTCGCTCAGATCGCTCACGGCATGACAAATAGGCATCCGAAATAACTCGTGGATGCGCCCGAGTGCGTTCGCGCACGAGTCAAACATAGCAAGGTGACTTCAATGAAAATCCTGATCGCCGGTTTCCAGCACGAAACCAATACCTTTGCGCCGACCAAGGCGTCGTACGAGAGTTTCGTTCAAGGCGAGGGATTCCCGCCGATGGTGCGCGGCGCCAGCGTGCTCAATCTGCGCGACGTCAACGTGCCGATCGGCGGTTTCATCAAGGTCATGGAAGCGAATGGCCGCGAGTTGAAGCCGGTGATCTGGGCCGGCGCGAGCGCGTCGGCGCATGTCACCACCGACGCCTTCGAGCGCATCGGCGGCGAGATTATCGCGGCGGTCGAACAAGGCGGCTTCGATGCGATCTATCTCGACCTGCACGGCGCGATGGTGACCGAGCAACACGACGATGGCGAGGGCGAGTTGCTCGAGCGCGTGCGGCGGATCGTCGGCGAGCGGATGCCGGTGGTCGTGTCGCTCGATCTGCATGCGAACGTCACCGCGCGCATGTTCGCGCACGCGAGCGCGCTCGTCGCGTATCGCACGTATCCGCACGTCGACATGGCGGAAACCGGCGAGCGCGCCGCGCGCATTCTCGAAGACCTGATGCGCGAGCGGCGGCCGTTGCATCGCGCGGTGCGCCGCGTTCCTTTCCTGATTCCGGTGAACGGCATGTGCACGCTCGTCGAGCCCGCGAACGACATGTATCGCATGCTCGCCGACCTGGAAAAACGGCCGGTAGTCTCGGTGTCGTTCGCGCCGGGTTTCCCGGCGGCGGATTTTCCCGAGTGCGGCCCGACGATCTGGGCCTATTCGTTCGACGAAGAAGCAGCCGCGCAAGCCGCCGATGCCTTGTTCGCGAAGATCGTCGGCGAGGAAGCGCGCTGGGACGTGCCCTTTCTCTCGCCCGACGAAGCCGCGCTCGAGGCGATCCGCCTGAGCGCGTCCGCAACGCGCCCGGTCATCATCGCGGATACACAGGACAACCCCGGCGTGGGCGGCGATTCGAACACCATGGGCATGGTGCGCGCGCTGTTGCGCCACGGTGCGACCGAGGCGGCCGTGGGCGTGATCTGGGACGCGCAGGCCGCAGAGGCGGCGCATCGTGCGGGCGTCGGGGCGAGGATCGCGTTGCGGCTCGGCGGCGGTTCCGGTGTGGAAGGCGACTCGCCGCTCGAAGCCGAATTCGAAGTCGAGCACTTGTCGGACGGGCGCTTCCGCTTCGACGGCCCGATGCTGAACGGCATGGAAGGGGAATTGGGACCGGTTGCCTGCTTGCGGATAGAAGGCGTGCGCATTGCCGTGAGCTCGGTGAAGATGCAGATCTTCGATCGCAATCTGTTCCGCGTGGCGGGCATCGAGCCGGAGCGAATGAAGATTCTCGTCAACAAGAGTTCGGTGCATTTTCGCGCGGATTTCGAAGCGATCGCCGAGGCGATTCTCGTCGCCAAAGCGCCTGGCCCGATGGCCGCCGATCCGGCCGATCTGCCGTGGGAACATCTCGCCCCGGACATGCGCGTGCGGCCGCTCGGACCGTCGTTTAGCGAATTGAATACGGTAGCCGGCTGATTCGATTCGCAGAGGTTTTTGTATCGCAGTGTATCCACGCCGTGTCGAGATAAACGCCGTTGCATTAAACGGCTTTGCGAAAACATTGCAGATACGTCGGCGGGGTTAAATGTCTACACGCAAGGTTGATTCGCAACACTGCGCCGGATTCGGGTGACACGCTAGTTCGTAGCTTCCTGCTGCCGCGTGTTTCAACCGAACCTCGACCTTTATATGCCGTCTTTATCTGGAGAAAGCTCATGAAACTCGTTCAATCCCTTCTCGTTGCAGCACTCGTTGCCGTTCCTGCCGTCTCGTTCGCTCAATCGACTCACGCATTGACGCGTGCCGATGTGCGCGCGGAACTCGTCCAGTTGCAGAAGGCCGGCTACAACCCGGCCAGCGACAACACGCAATATCCGAGCAACATCGAAGCGGCCGAAGCCCGCATTGCCGCCCAGAACGGCTCGGCATCCGCTGCATATGGCGGCGTCGAGCAAAGCCGTTCGGCGGCGGGTTCGCACTCGTCGGTGAACCACGTGTCGACTTCGCAGCAAGACGTGGTCGGTCTCGGCCCGATCTACGCGCATTCGTGATTCACGCGACGGCGCGCTTAACCGGGCGTAAAGCGCGCGTCGTCAACTCTCTCGTCGGAAGAAAAACAAATGACAAGACTTCTCAAGAAATTCGCCGGTGCCGCGCTGTTGCTCGGCGGCCTGTTTGCGCTGCAGGCTTCGCACGCCGCGCCGCCGCAGGATCTGAAGGGCAAGAACGTCGTGCTCGTGCACGGTGCGTTCGCCGACGGTTCCAGTTGGGACAAAGTGATTCCGCTACTCGAAGCGCGAGGGGCGCACGTGGTCGCCGTGCAAAATCCGCTGAGCTCGCTGGCCGACGACGTCGCTGCGACCAAACGCGTGATCGAGCAGCAGGACGGACCTGTGGTGCTGGTCGGCCATTCGTGGGCAGGCGTGGTAATCAGTGAAGCAGGCAACGAAGAGAAGGTCAAAAACCTCGTCTATGTCGCCGCGTTTGCGCCGGACAGCGGTCAGTCCATCGACGACATCACCAAAGGAAAGCCGGCGCCCGTGTGGGCCGGCGAGTTGCAGAAAGACTCGGCCGGCTATCTGACTCTGTCGACGAAAGCCGTACTCGAGGATTTCGCGCAGGACGTGCCTTTGCCGCAACGCCGTGTGATCGCGGCGACGCAAGGTCCGTGGGCCTCGGCCTGTATCGGCGAGAAGGTCACGAAAGCGGCGTGGCACGACAAGCCGTCGTATTTCGTCGTGACCGGGCAGGACCGCATGATTGACCCGCATCTGCAACAGGCGATGGCGAAGAACATCGGCGCGCACGTCACGATGGCTAATGCAAGCCACGTCGTAATGGTCAGTCAGCCGAAGTTGGTCGCCGACACGATCATCGCGGCAGCGAAAGCGGCGCAATAGCAGCAGGCGGGCTTGCAGGCCGTGCACATACAAACGTCAGCTTAATGAGTTGTTCGGGCGCCCGCGTGTCGGGGCGCCCGAACAACTCGTTGTCGTTACCGACGATGACCCCTTCCGTGCGGGCCGCCGCCAGCGGCCTCGCGCGCTCGGACACGGCTAACCGAAAGTACACCACCGCATGACGAGGGCAAACCTTAGTAGGGGGTAGACGACCCCATGTCTGATGGTGCGAACCCCGCCCCGCATGATCTTATTCTGCCAAGCCGTCCGACGTGGCGGTGCCAGGAGAACGAAGATGACCTTCATCCATTGGACCGTGTCGCGTGAAGTCTCGCCCAACTCCCTGCTGAAAATCCGAACTCGCGCGGCAAGACGTTTATTGCTCTGGACGGCTCGCGTGCTCGCCGTATTCATAGCGATAAGCATGCCCGCGGCCCATGCAGCGATGCTCTACGCACAGCCGTACCGCGCCGGCGGCTATCTGCTGCCGCTTCTCTGGCTGCTCGCAACGGGCTTCGCGCTGCTCGCGGCGGCTTTGGCGGTGCATGCTTACGAGCAACGTTCGAGCATCGCGCGGCTTGCCGCCGCGATCGAGCAACGCAGCAGCACGGGCACCTTGCCACAAAGTTTGCCGGAGTTCGGGCCGTCCACGGTCGCGCGGCTCGCGCGTGCGATCAACGGTGCGCAGCGCTGCGAGGCCGAGCGCGTCGCCGAACTGCTCGACGTGCTGGCGGCCTATGCACACGATCTGCGCACGCCGCTGACCCGCATGGCCCTGCGCTGCGAGCGAGTCGACGAAGGAGAATTGCGCAGCGCAATGGAGCGCGACATCGCGGAGATGAACGAGCTGGTCGAAGCGAGTCTCGCCTGCGCGCGGATGCAATGCTGCGCCGGCGCGCCGCTGCGGCGCTTCGATGCGGACGGACTGCTCGGCGCGCTCGTCGATAACTACAAGGACATGGGCCGCTCGGTCGAACTCGAAGGCGAGGTCGGCCACCCGGTCGTGACGTGTCCGCACGCGCTGCGCCGGGTGCTCGTCAATCTGATCGACAACGGATTGCGCTATGGCAACGACGTGCGCCTGTGCGTGCGCGTCGATGCTCGTCGCGTGGTGGTCGCGGTCGTCGATTCGGGGCCGGGCATTGTGCCGGCCGAAATGGAAGCGGTATTCGCGCCCTGGTATCGTGCGCCGCAGACGGCAGCGCGTGCGCCGGGATCGGGCCTGGGACTCGCAATCGCTCGGCGCCTGACACTCGCGATGCAGGGCGAACTGCAACTGGAAAATCGCCATAGCGGCGGACTCGAAGCGAGATTGACGCTGCCTCTCGCGGCGTGAACTCGCACCGTTCCTTGGTGGCATGCAAACGTCACGGCGACCGCGCAATGTGCGCGCAATGCAGTCGCCGTGACTCACGCGCCGCCTAACGCAGACTGCGGAACGCCGCGCGAACTTCGGTCGCGAAGAGTTGCGGCTGTTCCCACGCGGCGAAGTGGCCTCCTTTATCGACTTCGTTGAAATAGATCAGATTGTGATAGGCGCGCTCGGTCCAGCTACGCGGCGCCTGATAGATCTCTCCAGGAAAGACCGTCACTGCCGCAGGCAACGAGATATCGACCGCGTTGAAGTTGTTCGAATGATCTTCCCAGTAGATTTGTGCAGCGGACGTGGCGCTGTCCGTCAGCCAGTAGAGCGAGATGTCGTCGAGAATTTCGTCGCGTGTGAGCGAGCGTTCCGGCACGCCGCCGCTATACGTCCATTGCGAAATCTTGTCGTACATCCATGCGGCCTGGCCGACAGGCGAATCCGCGAGTGCGTAGCCGACGGTCTGCGGCCGCGTCACCATCATCTGCGCATAGCCGCAATTGTCGCGATAGAAAACATTCAGCGAGTCATACGCCGCTTTCTCTTTCGGCGACAGATTGGCCGGCGCGGGTTCGCCCAGCGTGAGCAGCGTCGCGATGTCCGGCGGCACGGTCGCCGGCATGTTGACGTGAATACCGATCAGCCCTTTGACCTTCTGCATCGCCATGCGGTGCGAGATCACCGATCCGCAATCGCCGCCTTGCGAAACGAAGCGCGTGTAGCCGAGCCGCGCCATCAGTTCACCCCATGCACGCGCAATGTGATCCGATCCCCAGCCGGTCTTCTTCGGTTGTTCGGAGAAGCCAAAACCGGGCAGCGAAGGAACGACGACGTGAAACGCGTCGTCAGCGCTGCCGCCATACGCGGTCGGATCGGTGAGCGGCCCGATGGCCTTGATCAGCTCGAAGATCGAGCCAGGCCAGCCGTGCGTCATGATGAGCGGCAACGCATTTTTGTGGCGCGAACGTACGTGGACGAACTGGATATCGAGCCCGTCGATTTCAGTCATGAACATCGGCAGCGCGTTCAGTTTCGCTTCGCCTTTGCGCCAGTCGTAATCGGTGCCCCAGTACTTCGCGAGCGTCTGCATTCTGGCGAGCCGCACGCCTTGCGATTCATCGGCGACGGTTTCTTTGCCAGGCCAGCGCGTGGCCGCGATGCGCCGGCGCAGATCGACGAGGTCGGCTTCCGGCACGTTGACTTTGAACGGACGGATCTTGCTGTCGCCCGCGGCGGCGAACACCGAGCCGGGAATCAGCCCCATCGCGCCGACTGCAACGGAGGCGGCCAGCACGTGACGTCGAGCGGGAGAAAACGGTGTTGAAGACATATTTTTATTTCCTGACGCTATGAGAAACCGGCGCGCTCATCGCGGCGAGCCGGCAAGTTATCGATCAGTCGACTCGCATTCAATGATGTGCATACGGCGCGATGGAGATGTCCGATGCGTCCGATGCGTGCGTCAGCGAACGCGAGCCGGCCTGCGAAGTGGTGTCGTGCATGCCGCCGTACGATTGCGCGTCGATGTCCGTGCTCGCCATCAGAGCGGTTTGTTCGGCGCGCACGGTCTCGGCGCTCTGGCCGCGTTGCGACGACGGTGCGCCGATCAGCGGGTCGTAGTGGGGCGCGGGGCCGTAGCCGCTGCTGGCGAAAACGGGCGCGGCGATCGCGGCGCTGGTGGAAAGAACTGCGGCGATGACGAGACGCTTGATCATGATGAAACCTCCAAGATTGAATGGAAAAACTTAGCTACCCTGATAGATCTTGCTGAGTGCCGCGAGCTGGCCGTCCTTCTGGGCGCGCACCAGTTCCTGACGAACTTCGGCGCGCGTCTTCGCTGTCGTTGCGGGCCGAACCGGCGCCCACTGAGTTGCTTGCTGCGCGTCGTAGCTGTCGGCGTTTGTGGTGGCGGAATTGACCGCCGGATTCGCTGCATAAGCGGAAACAGTCATTGCCGAAGCGGCAAGAGCAGTAAAAGCGGTAAAGGCCAAAGCGATGATCGAGACTTTCATGTCGTTCTCCTGGAACAGTTCAAATGGAAAGCATCCGTACGGGCATCTGCGAGCCGCTATCGGCAGTGAGGCTTGCCGTGCTGCGTCGATCAGAGTCCGTCGTTGGAATGCATTAGAACCGGGAGAGGTATCTGGCTTGTGTCGTGGGAAGGGGCTATTGCAAGGCTGTGTATCGCTTTGGACTTCATACACATTGGGAAACAAATTTCTGCTTTCGCTTCTATTCAGCTTTTGCCGGATCGAATGCCATGTCCGTTTTGTATCCCAATGTATCTACACAACCGGGCGACACATAACGTTGCACTCGCGTGCGTCGTGGACATACGGCGGATACTTTGAAGGCGTCTAATACTTCCACGCCGGCCGGACTGGCAACGCGCAGGCTCTCGCAAGTTTTCATTCAAAAAAGGAAATAGCCATGACTGAACAGATTAATAACCGGCGTCGTCGTCTGCTCGGTACGACCGTCGCGGGCATCAGCCTGATGGAACTTGGTTTGAGCGGACTCGCGCATGCGCAGTCCACTGGCGCGAAGGCGGGCGCGGGCGCGACCTCCTTCGAGAACCTTCGGCAGATCAACGCGGGCACGCTGAACATCGGTTATGCAGAAGCGGGTCCGCAAAACGGCCCCGTCGTGATCCTGTTGCACGGCTGGCCATACGACATTTATAGCTACGTCGAAGTCGCGCCGCTGCTGGCCGCCGCCGGCTATCGGGTGATCGTGCCGTATCTGCGCGGCTACGGCTCGACGCGCATTCTCTCGGCAGATACGCCGCGTAACGGGCAGCAGGCCGTCATCGCTCTCGACATCATCAATCTGATGGACGCGCTGAAGATCGACAAGGCCATTTTCGGCGGCTTCGATTGGGGCGCGCGCACGGTGAACATCATTGCGGCGCTGTGGCCGGAACGCTGCAAGGCGATGGTGTCGGTGAGCGGTTATCTGATCGGCAGCCAGGAAGCCAACAAGGCGCCGTTGCCGCCGAAAGCGGAACTCGCGTGGTGGTATCAGTTCTACTTCGCGACCGAGCGCGGCGCGGCGGGCTACGACGCAAACCGTCACGACTTCAACAAGCTGATCTGGCATACCGCGTCGCCCAAATGGAATTTCGACGATGCGACGTTCGAGCGCTCGGCGGCTTCGTTCGTCAATCCGGATCACGTCGCGATCGTGATTCACAACTACCGCTGGCGTCTCGGACTCGCGCAGGGCGAACCGCAATACGACGATCTGGAGAAACGTCTCGCGAAGGGGCCGACTATCTCCGTGCCGACCATCACGATGGAAGGCGACGCCAACGGCGCACCGCATCCCGAGCCGTCGGCCTACGCAAAGAAGTTCACCGGCAAGTACGCGCATCGCAATGTCGGCGGCGGCACTGGGCATAACCTGCCGCAGGAAGCGCCGAAAGCCTTCGCCGACGCCGTCATCGACGTCGCCCGTTTTTAAGCGGACGAAGCGGACGAAGCGGAGACAGGCACATGACGATGCAGATGCGAAAAGTACGGACCGCATACGTTGCGCTGAGCGCGGCGCTCTTGCTCGGCGCAGTCGCGGAACACGCGCTGGCGGGGCCCGCGAAGTCGGCGCCGTCGCCGATCTACGGGGTGACGATTCCCGACGGCTACCGCAAGTGGCAGATGATCGCGCCGGCCGAAGAGGCCGCGCCGCTCGACGAGCTGCGCGTCGTGCTCGGCAACCCCGCGGCGATCAAGGCGATCGAGAACTCGACGTTGCCTTATCCGGACGGCACGATCCTCGTCAAGCTCGCATACAAGCGCAAGCAGTCGCCCGAGTTCGCGACCGCGACGATTCCCGGACCGCCCACCACGGTCCAGGTGATGGTGAAGGACTCGCGCCGTTATGCATCGACGGGCGGTTGGGGTTTCGGGCGCTTCGTCAACGGCCAGCCGGTCGATGCCGCACAACACCAGACCTGCTTCGCGTGTCACGCGGCGAAGGTCAAGGATCGCGACTACGTGTTCACGCGATTCGCGCCGTAAGCGCGGCGGCTCTCCCCACACTTCCGACCCAACGCCCGCTGTCTTTTTTAGCAACACATCGGCGATGGATTGCTTCAACGTGCAACAGCCCTTATCACGTTGACCCAGCGCGCGGATCGGTCCTGCTTTCCTCCTCTCCTTAGCCCCGCGCGTGTTGCGCCGGAACCATGCCGCAATGGCATGCGACTTGCCTCGAACGGTTCGCAGCCAGACTGCGTTCCCCAGACGATGGCGTCGCCGTCCGGCTTCCCGTCGATAACTCAACAGCAAGCATGTGATGTGTGACCGGAGCAGCGCTTTACTCAAGCTCGGGTCGACACCAGGAGACAAGGATGAAAGCACGTTCGATTCGGACGATGCGGCGAGGAGCGCTTGCGATAAGCGTCGCCGCGGCCGTCGGTTTGTCATGCGCAACGGCGGCGGTGGCCGACGATTATCCCGCCGTCACCTACGAACGGCTGACCGCCGCGCAAAGCGATCCCGGCTGGCTCACGTACTACCGCACCTACAACGGCCAGGCGCACTCGCCGCTCAAGCAGATCGACACGTCGAATGTGAAGCAGTTGAAGCAGGTCTGGAGCTACAAGTTTCCGGCCGAACTGCAACAGGGTTTCGAAGCGACGCCGATCGTCAACGGCCGTTATCTCTTCGTGACCACGCCGAAAGACAACGTCTATGCGTTCGACGCGGCAAGCGGCAAGCAACTGTGGAAGTTCGAGCCGAAGCTCAGCGCCGAATCGTTCAAGACCGCCTGCTGCGACGTGATCAATCGCGGCGTCGCGCTTTACGGCAAGAACGTGTATGTGGCGATGCTCAACGGCGAGGTCGTCGCGCTCGATGCGCAAACGGGATCGCCGACGTGGCGCAAGGCGATGTTCGAGCCCGGAGTCGGCTACGCGTTTTCGCTTGCGCCACTCGCGCTCGACGGCGCGCTGGTGGTCGGCAGCGCGGGCGGCGAATATGGCGCGCGCGGCTTTATCGCGGCGTTGAATCCCGACAACGGCAACGTGCTGTGGAAGCGCTTCACGGTGCCCGCAGCCGGCGAGAAGGGTGGGAACACATGGCCCGACGGCATGCAGGAGCATGGCGGCGCGCCGGCCTGGCTGACGGGCACGTATGACGCGGCATCGAAAACGCTGTACTGGGGCGTCGGCAATCCCGGACCTTGGCTCGCGGATCTGCGGCCGGGCGACAACCTGTATTCGGATTCGCTGCTCGCGCTCGATCCGAAGACCGGCGATCTCAAATGGCATTACCAGTACACGAAACACGATACCTGGGACTATGACGGCGTCAACACGCCGGTGCTTGCCAATATCAAGTATCAGGACAAGGACTACGACGCGATCATCCATGCCGACCGCAATGGCTACTTTCACGCAATCGACCGGTCGACGGGCAAGCTGATCTACGCGAAGCCCTTCGTCAAGGCCACCTCCGTGACCGGCTATACAGCGGACGGCGCGCCGATTCAGGACCCGGCGAAATATCCGAAGACCGGCACGACGATCGAAACGTGCCCGAGCTTTCTCGGCGGCAAGAACTGGTGGTCGGTTTCGTACGATCCGGACAAGCACATCGCGATCGTTCCCGCGCTGCATGCGTGCATGTCGCTGTCCGGCAAGTCGGTCACGTACATGGAAGGACTGCCGTACCTCGGCGAAGGCTTCGAGATCAAGCCGGAGCCTGGCAGCAAGGGCTACGGCGAACTGCAGGCTATCGACGTCGGCACCGGCAAGAAGCTGTGGAGTTTCTGGAGCAAGCTGCCGTGGAACGGCGGCGTCGCGACGACCGCGGGTGGTCTCGCGTTTAGCGGTTCGCTCGACGGCCATCTGTACGCATTCGACACGGCGACCGGAAAAGTGCTCTGGAAAAGCCCGAAACTGGCGAGCGGCATCGTGGCGCAGCCGTCGGTATTCGAAGTCGACGGCAAGGAGTACGTGGCGATTCTCGCCGGCTACGGCGGGGCCAATCCGATCTGGGGCGGACCGATGGCGAAGGCCGCGGAGAAGGTCCCGCGCGGCGGCACGCTCTACGTGTTCGCACTCAATCGCGGCTGATGCCCACGCGGCGCCGGCGCCGGTCCTGCCCGATGCACATTCGCTCGAGCAACCAGGCTGCGGCGGCGCCGCTTCTTTCCGGAAGCAAGACCATGAAGACTCGACTCAACTCTTTTGCTCTCGCCGGCGCATTGCTCGCGAGCGGCGCGCTGATGCCCGGCCACGCGAGCGCGGGCGTGCGCGTCTGCACGTTTCCAGGCAGTCCGTCGACGGCACTCGACGAGGCCGTGACGCGCGAAGCGTTTCGTACCGCGGGCATCGCCTTTACGCTCACGCCAGGCGGCTTCGCGAGCAGCGACGACGACGGCGTGTCGCTGAAGGAACTCGACAAGGCGCTCGCGCGCAAGTGCGATGCGATCGCCGGCTTTCCGCGCTCGAATATCGCGGACGGCTCCGGCAGCAAGCTCGTTTTCTCGCGTGCCTATCTGCGCTCGGGCTACGTGAGCGTGACGATGCAGGAATCCGCGGCGCATGCGGGCGGCGCGGAAATCGTCGCGGCCACTTATGCGAGCCCCGCGCAGTTGATCGCCGTGCAACAGCCCAATGTGAAGCTCGATCTGCAGAACACGGCCGAGCTTACCGTCGATGCCGTCGCAAGCGGACATGCGCAGCGCGCGATCGTCTGGTATCCGGCTGTCGTCGCTTATACGAACACGCATCCTGGGCGGAGCTTTCATATCGCGCAAGCCGCTTCGGCGTATGCGGACTGGCACCTGGTATTTGCGTTCGGCAAAAACGGTGCGGCGTTGCAGCCGCGTATCGACGCCGCGTTGCGCAAGATGGAGTCCGACGGCAGGCTCGCCGCGCTGACGCGCGGCTGGACGTTGCCGCGCATGACGCAGGCGAGTGCGCCCGACGCAGCGGCGTTTCTCTATCGCGACGGTCCTCGGCGTGCCGACGTTAAATCGCCGATCATGCGAGCCGGCGGCCGTGAGATCGAGCGCGGCCATTTCATCAAGGTCGATGCAGCCGTGCCCGCGGACGCGCCGGCTTTCGATCGCGCGCAGGTCGCGCATGGCAAGACGCTGTACTCGAGCGCGTGCGCGAAGTGCCACGGTCCCGAGCTGCAAGGGTTGAACGCGCCGGCGTTGCGCGGCCCGTCGTTCGCGCCGACCTCGAATGCGAAGCTGACCATCGGCGGTGTGTATGGATACATGGCGAACAACATGCCGGCGGACCGTCCGGGCAAGATGAAGCCGCAGGATTACGCGGACATCATGGCGTTTCTGCTGTATTCGAACGGCTACAGCGCTGGAAAGACGAAGTTGACGGATGAGAGCGCGAGGGCTTCGTCGAAACCGTTGAACGCGGGTAGCTCGCTCAGTGCGGGCACTTCGCAATAGCGTCGTGAAGCGCTGAAAAGCCAACGCGCAAGCGCAAACTTCGGCAACGAAAGAAAGCGCCCGGCGGTTCTTCCGAGCAACGGAGAAACGCCGGGCGCTTCATGCGTGTGCGTCAATAACGCCATTCGGCACGCAACCGCAAATCACTCCACCCAGCCGCGCTGCCGCGCATGTTCGATGAAACGGTAAACGTCCGTGGCGAGATCCGACGCGTTGAACATAGCCTCGAGCTCGCCGATGATGTCATCGAGTTCGCGCTTGCCGTCGCAGCGGCTCAAAATTTCGCCTGCGCTCGGATTCAATCTGATGACGCCTTGCGGCGAGAGCAGCACATAGCCGTCTTCGGCGACTTCCCGTTGCAGGCGAAAGTGCGGGCGCAAATTCGGCCTCGGACCGATGCAGCGTTCAGTATCCGGAGCGGTCATACGAGGCACGCCTTTTTGTCCGTTGTGACAGGCCGCCGCGCGCGACACGTTCGGTGACGCGCGCGGCGGCGCTTCATGCTTGCTTCAGCGTGTGGCGATATACATCGTGACTTCGAAACCGAAACGCAGATCGGTGTAGGCGGGGGTAGTCCACTGCATGGCTGTCTCCTTGGATAGGACGTTTGATTAAAAACCGCATCGGTGAAGCGGTCCCGTGCTCAAACGCAAGGTCCATGCCGAACTTATCCATGTGTGCTTGCAGCCCACGTAAAGCGCGAGCAAGCCGCCGATGCCCGAGCGCTGTTCAATTCCGGCACACTCGTGTTGCACAACAGAGCAGTGCAATGCGCGCGATTCACGCGGCGTCTTCGCTATTGTTCGCGCCGTGCGCCGGCAGCTTGCGATAGATCGTATTGCGCGAGATGCCGAGCGTGCGAGCCGCCGCCGACACGTTGCCGCCATGCTGCGCGAGCGCATTCGCGATCACGCTCGCGGCGACGTCATGCAGCCGCCCGCTGGGCAGCGGCAACGCATCCGCTGCATGCGTGGACGATGGCCGCGCGGCGCGCAGATCGTCGAAGAAGTCGTCAGGCAGATGCTCGCGGCGAATCTCGCCGTCGGCATCCACCATCACGGCCGCGGTGCGCAGCAGATTGCCAAGCTGGCGAAAGTTGCCGGGCCACGCGCATTGCTCGAAGAGCGTCATCACGTCGCCGGCGATGCTGAGCGGCTGGTCGCCGGCGTTCTCGGCCGACGCGCAATCGAGCATCTTCTTGATCACCGCCGACAAATCGGTGCGTTCGCGCAGCGGCGGCAATTTGACGACCAGTCCATTGAGCCGGTAGTACAGATCCTCGCGAAAGCGGCTCTGCGCGATCATTTCGCGCAGATCGCGATGGGTCGCGCAAATGATCGCGACATCGACGGGAATCGACTTGGCGGAGCCGAGCGGGTTCACGAGACGCTCCTGCAGCACGCGCAACAGGCGCACTTGCAACGGGTACGGCATGTCGCCGATTTCATCGAGAAAAAGCGTGCCGCCGTTGGCTTGCAGCAGTTTGCCGACGGCGCCTTTGCGGCGCGCGCCGGTGAACGCGCCTTCTTCATAGCCGAACAGTTCCGACTCGATCAACGTTTCGGGGATCGACGCGCAGTTCACCGCGACGAAAGGCGCCGCGCGCCGGGGCGAATCGTTGTGGATGGCCTGCGCGAGCAGTTCCTTGCCGGTGCCCGTCTCGCCGGTGATCAGGATCGGGATGTTCTTGCCGATCACCTTGCGCACCTTCGTGATGACCGCCGCGATCCGCGGATCGCCGGTGTCGAGCTGGCTCAGCGTCGATAGCGGATTCGCGGGCGGCGCGCATGGCTCGTTGCGCTTGCCCGCCGCCGCTTCGCTCGACGTATGAAAGCGAGCGGGCTCGTCGGCGAGCGTCGTGCGGCGGAATTGAACGTTGGCGCAGACCACCGCGCCGTTGCTCAGGTTCAGCGACAGATGCCGGTCGCGATGCATGCGCAGACGGTCGATCAACTGCGCGCTCGTGAGCCCGAACAGCGACGACAGCGTATGCGCGCGCAACCCTGCAAGCGGCAGCCCGAGCTGGAATTGCGCGCTGCGATTCGCGGACAGAAAGCGGCCGTCGCAGGTGAACGCGGCGATGCCTTCCATCAACGTACCGAGGAACTCGGGGCGGCCATGAAAGGCGATCTGCAAGGTCTCACGGAACGTGTTGGCGAACAGATGATTCTCGATCATCTGCACGGACATTTTCGCGAGCGCCATGGTGTGCTGGTGATAGCTGCGATGATCGCCCGTGACGTCGAGCACGCCGATGAGATCGCCATACGGATCGAGAATCGGCACGCTCGAACAGGTCAGAAACCGGTTCGCCGCGAGATAGTGCTGCTCGCCGTGCACGACAGTCGCGCTGCGTTCAGCCAGCGCCGTGCCGATTGCATTCGTGCCTTGCCGGCTCTCCGCCCAGTTCGCGCCCGGCCGCAGCGCGACTTTCTCGGCGCGCCGCAAAAAGTCGTCGTCGCCGATGGAATGAAGGATCAGACCTTCGGCGTCGGTCAGCACGATCATGCTCTGGGTGTTCACAATCTGCTCATGCAGCGTTTCCATCACCGGCGTGGCGTGCGCGCAGAGGATGCGGTTCTGCTCGAGCTTCATTGCGAGTTCGCCGGCGGGCAGCACGTCGTAATCGGGGCGCATGGACTCGCTTAGACCGAATACCTCCGAGCGTTCATGGGACTTCTGAATCGACGGCGTAAGCCAGCAAGCCTCGCGCGTGGCGATTGGGGTTGCGGCGTGATACATGTCATCGCGCATTGTCTCCTCCTGGTCGGGCCCCGGTCGTTCTGCCGGGGTCGTGCAGGTGCGACAGAATGCAAATACTGCGCCAGGCGCTTGCGATATGCGGATTCGCTTGCTCTACAGACTTGCTTCTCCAACCTCGTTTCGCGACGAACGCGCACGCCACTTCGCTGGCGTCATGCCGACCTGCCGTTTGAAAACGCGCTGAAATGCGGCTTCCGATTGATACCCCACCGCCTCACCGATCTCGGCGACAGACATGCCCGTTTGCGCCAGCTTGCGTCCGGCGATCGCCATGCGGATGTCCGTGAGCACGTCGCTCGCCGAGCGGCCGATCGCTTCGTCGAAATGACGGGCGAACGTAGCGCGCGACATGTGACAGAGTTCGGCGAGCGTCGGCAGCGTCCACGGCTTCCCCGGTTCGTCGAACATGGCCGCAAGAGCCGGTTGCAGGCGCTGACGCTGCGCAAGCGCAAGCAGGCCGCGCGGCGCTTCGTCGGTAGTGGACGCGCAGCGCAGGGTCAGCGCAAACAAAGCGCCCGAAAGCTGATTCACGACCGTCGCGCTGCCCGGCTGCTGCTCGAACGCTTCCTCACGCATTAATTCGATGACGCGCGCAAGCCGGCTTGCTGCGAACGCGGCGTCGCGCGCCGCTCCGTCGCCCGTGTCCGCGTTCACGCTGCTCACCAGCAAACGGCCCGGCAGATGATCGCGCATCAGTTGCTGCGGCACGGCCGGCAGCACGAAGCGCCCGCACAGCACATCGGCGCCTTCGCGTACTTTGCCGTTCGTGACGATGGTCAATCCGTCCTTCTGCTGCTCGCGCGCCGGTCGCGGCGGACTGCCGCTGCCGTCGTGCAACGTATGAGCGCTGCCCGACGGAAACAGCACGATGTCGCCGGCTTTCATGCGCAGCGCCGGTTCGCCTTTCGTTCCCGCAGCGCTTTCGATCACAGCCTCGCCGCGCAACAGCACGTGATACGGAAACTCCCACTCGTTCGATTCGGGATGATCGAGGCGCCACGGCGAGCCGAAGTGGCACCGTACGTCGAGCCGTCCGGTCACCGGCATCAGCGAGAGCAATCGGTCGAGCAGTTCCATATGAGACGTTTGAGCATGAAGTTGCGAAAGTATGGCATTAAAGAACTCGCCGCGCATCCCTACACTGACTCCCATGCCATACGACATGGCTAAGCAGTTTCAACCGCCAACCTGAAGGAAGGAGTCAATCATGTCCCGTCTGACCACCATTCGCCCCGAAGAAGCAACTGGCGCAGCCGCCGAAGTGTTCGCGAAGATCAAGAAGGCTGTCGGCAAGGTGCCCAACGCGTACGCGACCATCGGCACGCACAGCCCCGAAGCGCTCAGCGCGGCGCTCGCATTCGATGCAGCCGTGGATGCCGGCACGCTCGGCAAGGCGGACATCGAAGTCATCAAGCTGGCCGTCAGCGAGCACGTGGGCTGTGACTACTGTGTGGCCGCGCATACGTTGAAGGGCAAGCTGGCCGGTCTGTCGAGCGACGACATGAAGCAGGTACGTGCCGGCGTTGCAACCGGCGACGCGAAGCGCGACGCGCTGGTGACGTTTGTGCAAACGCTGGTCGGTACGCGCGGCACGGTGCCCGAGGCGGCTCTCGATGCAGTGCGCGCGGCCGGTTACACGGACCGCCAGATCATCGAAATCAACCTGGCCATCGCGTCGATCACGTTCACGAATCTCGTGAATCGCGTGAACGACACGACGATCGACTTCCCCGCAGTCAAGTAACCCGCAACTGCGGCACTCAAATTTCGACAGGAGAGACTGTCATGCGCACCATTCATACAGACGTCGCCGTAATCGGCGCAGGCACGGCCGGGCTGTCGGCTTACCGCAGCGCGAAAGCCGAAGGCCGCAAGGCCGTGATCATCGAAGGCGGTGAATACGGCACGACGTGTGCGCGAGTGGGGTGCATGCCGTCGAAGCTGCTGATCGCGGCGGCGGAAGCCGCGCACGCCGCGAGCCACGCGGAACCGTTTGGCGTTCGTGTCGATGGAGTGCGGATAGACGGCGAGGCGGTCATGCAGCGCGTGCGCAGCGAGCGTGACCGCTTTGTCGGCTTCGTCGTGGACGGCGTGCACGCGTTGCCGGAAGCGGACCGGCTGATCGGCCACGTGCGCTTCATCGACGACCGGCTGTTGCAGGTCGGCAGCGATACGCTCGTGCATGCGGCGAGCGTGGTGATCGCGACGGGTTCGACGCCTGTCGTCCCCGAGATTCTTCGTGGCGTCGGCGAGCGCGTTATCGTGAACGACGATGTGTTTGCATGGCAGACGCTGCCGCGCAGCGTGGCCGTGGTGGGCCCGGGCGTGATCGGTCTGGAACTCGGTCAGGCGCTGGCTCGCCTCGGTGTGAAGGTGAGCGTGTTTGGCGCGCGCGGCGGCGTGGGTCCGCTGACGGACCCCGTGATCGGGGCGGAAGCGCGCGCGACGTTTGCCGCAGCGTTCCACTTCGAGCCGCAGGGTACGCTCGAAGCCGCGACGGCAGTCGAAGGCGGCGTGCGGATTCGCTATGCGCGCGCCGACGGAAGCTATGTCGAGGACACGTATGAGTACGTGCTCGCAGCGACCGGCCGACGCCCGAACGTTGCGCAACTCGGCCTCGAAAACACATCGCTCGAACTGGATGCGCACGGCGTGCCGCGCTTCGACCGCGACACGCTGCAAGTGGGCGCCCATCCGGTCTTCATTGCGGGCGACGCGAACGGGATTCTGCCGCTCCTGCACGAAGCCGCCGACGAAGGCCGCGCCGCCGGACGCAATGCCGCGCTTTATCCCGATGTCGTGCCGCTGGTGAGGCGCGCGCCGCTCGCCATCGTTTTCTCCGATCCGCAGATCGCGATGGTCGGGGCACGGCATCGCGATCTCGCGCCGGATAGTTTCGTGGCGGGCGAAGTCAGCTTCGAAGACCAGGGGCGCAGCCGCGTCATGCTGAAGAATCACGGACGGGCGAGGGTGTACATCGATCGCGCGACGCGGCGCTTTGTCGGCGCGGAATGGTTCGGCCCGGCCGCGGAACACATCGGTCATCTGCTCGCGTGGAGCTTGCAGATGAAGGTCACGGTCGACGATATGCTCAGGATGCCTTTCTATCATCCGGTCGTCGAGGAAGGGTTGAGGACGGCGTTGCGGGATGCGGCGGCGCGGTTGTAGGAGACTGCCCTCAGTCGATATGTGTGGCCGACATCCATCCGTTGGCCGTGCTTACCGCCGCTATCTGCTTCGCGATCGAATCGCCGAGCTTTTTCGCGTCGCCGCTCATGCCGCCCTGTTTCGCCTCGGACGCGCCATGCAGCGCCGTGCCTGTCGCCGCTGCGGTTGCAACATGCGCAGCAGCGGCGCCGACGCCAGCGGTTTCCGCGATGCCGGGCATGTGACCGCTATCGGCGTTGGCGGAAAAGCTTTGCAGTTCGATCGGCGTGCCGGCGGCCGGCTTGTACAGGATCTGGATCGACGCGCTCACTTCGCTCTTGCCGGCGCCAAGCCCGATCAGCACGCGACGGCGGCGCTTGCCTTCGTCGATTGTCTGGAAGCTGCCTTCAACGACGAGCGCGTTTTCGTTCATCGGTGCAGGACCGTCGACGCGGACCGCGCGCAGTCCGAGCGTTTGCAGTTCGCGCACGATTTCGTCGGCGACCTGTTCACGAGTATCGCTCGCGGTCTGAAGCTGCTTTTGCTCCGACGATTCGCCCGTCATCGCCGCTCCGAGTTTCTGCGCGATGCCGCCGCTGTCCGATTTCACCTGGTCGGGCGTGGCGCCGAACGAATACACGTAGATGACGTCGGCGCGAACATGCGGGACGGCGCTGGTCTGCGTCGTGGCGGCGATGCCCGAAGCGCAGCCGGTCAGAAGCAGCGCCCCTGCGACGAGTGCGGAGCCTGCTACACGTTTAGCGTTGCCAACGAATGATTTGAGTGAGGTATGCATATCGATCCTGTCGTGGCACCGTGGCGCCGGTAATGTCGGGAGGTGTGCCGCAGCACGTAGACGTGAGTATGGGAGGAAGCGGCTCCGCACACCATTCAGCAATTGTGTCGCGCGATGTCGCCAGGACCGTTCGCCAGGATCGTTCGCGCGGGGCCGGAGTAGGCCCGCCTTGCTTATGAAGAATGCCGGTTCAGCGGCAACGTGACGAGCGCCTCGAGACCGCCGCCTTCACGCGCACGAAACTGCAGCGAGCCGCCATGCAGACGCGCGATGCGCTCGACGATCGCAAGCCCGAGACCTGTGCCGCCCGAATGCGTCCGTGCGTTCGTACCGCGGCTGAACGGCGTCTTGAGTTTTTCCATTTCTGCGGCGTCGATTCCGCTGCCGCGATCGCAGACGGCGACACACGCAGCATCGCCTTCGGTCCATGTGCGCACGGCGAGGCCCGTACGTCCATACGCAATCGCGTTGTGCATCAGATTCATCAAAAGCCGCATGAGGCTCACGGGCCGGTACGCGAACCCGGGGACTTCGCCGAGCAACAGTTCGAACTCGTGTCCGAGCCCCGCAAAATCCGCGGCGAGCTGACCGATGAGCGCGTTGAGATCGCCCTGCCGCGGCGGCTCGCGCTCGCCGCTGCCGGCGTAGTCCATGAACTGCTGGAGAATCGTGTCGATGTGGTCGAGATAGCTTTCCGCCGATGCGACGAAGGTGTCGTCTGTGCCGCGCGGAATCGCCATCGCCATCGCGAGACGCAGCTTGGTGAGCGGCGTGCGGATGTCGTGCGATACGCCCGCGAGCATCAGCGCGCGCGTTGCTTCGGCCTGCTGCAATGCCTCGGTCATCTGGTTGAACGCGCCGCTGACCTGGGCGATTTCCGTCGGACCGTCGGTTGGCAGCACGACGGGCGCTTCGCCCGCGCTCACGTGCCGCGCGGCGCGAGCGAGATCTTTGAGCGGCCGGTTGATGTGCAACTGGATCAGATAACCCGTCAGCGCGGCCAGCAACGCGAGGCCCACGGAAAGTATCAGCGTCGTGGTGATGCCGCTCGCCTGCGCGTCTTCTGTCATCGGCAGCGCGATCCAGCTTGGCGCGCCGGCGACGTGCACGCGAATCCAGAGCCGCTCGCCGCCGTCGCCGTTGCCAGTTTGCCAGCGCACCGGCATGTCCGGCGGTAGATGATGCTGCAGCGCGCGAAGGAAGACATCGAGTTGCCATGTGCCGAACAGGCGCGGCAGGCTGCGCTGCGCTTTGACGCCATCGGGTTCGGGCGCCGCTGTCTGCGCATCGAGGCGCGCGGCCGCGGCGCGGCCCTGGTCGGGCGGCATCGCGGCGAGCACGCCATCGAGCGTCTTGACGTAATCGGCGAAGATGATCGCGGCGCGGTCGATGCGCGGACGCTGCACGAAATGCAGCAGCACCGCGAACGAGCATGCCTGCGTCAGTGCAACGAGTGCTACCAGCAGAACGATATTGCGCGTCAGCAGCGAACGCGGCAGCCATCTGCCGCGCCGCTTTGAACGCGTTGCGATGCTCACGAGTCGATGCCTGCAACGAGCATGTAGCCGACACCCCACACGGTCTTGATGAAGCGCGGTTTCGACGGATCGTCTTCGACGATCTGACGCAGCCGCAAAATCTGCACGTCGATGCTGCGATCGAGCGCGTCGTGGTCGCGGCCGCGCGCCCGCGCAAGCAGATTCTCGCGGCTCACCGGCCGGTTCGGCGACGACCCGAGCGCGTGCAGCAGCAACATCTGCGCGGAGTGCACGTCGACCGGCTCGCCACGATGCAGCAGCGTTTGCTTGCCGACATCGAACTCGTATTCGCCGAAGCGCAGCGTTTGTGAAGTCACGGTCGGTACGCCCGCGGCCATTTTCTGGCGACGCAGCAGAGCGCGGATTCGCGCGACCAGTTCATCGGGGAGAAACGGTTTCGCGAGGTAGTCGTCGGCGCCGGTTTCGAGGCCGACCACGCGGTCGACGGGATCGCCTTTCGCGGTCAGCATGAGGATGGGCAGCGTCTGTCCTTCGGCGCGCAGCCGCCGGCATATCGTCAGCCCGTCTTCCGGTTCCATCATCAGGTCGAGCACGAGCAGGTCGTACGGTTCGCGCTGCAGGTAGCGGTCGAGCTGCTTGCCGTCGGCGACGACGCGCACATGGAACCCGTGCCCGGTCAGAAACCGTTGCAGCATGTTGCGCAACTCGGCTTCGTCGTCCAGCACGATGATCCTGTTCGCCTGATCCATGACGCGTCTCCCAGCCTCGTTGCCTTTCAGCGTGCCATTGCTTTCTGCTGCATGAGCGCCTCGATTTGCGGCAGCGTGACATAACCGGCGTGCTGCGTGTCGATTTCGTCGAAGTGTTTCGCGACCATCGGCATGCCGGCTGTCGCCTGCTCGCGCGTCAGCTTGCCGTCGCCCGTCGTGTTCGCTCGGGCAAAGCGGGCCTGCAATTGCTGCATCGCACGTTCGCCGCGCGGGGCATCGGCGGGTGGCAGTGCGCTTTGAGCCGAAGCCACTGCAGAAACAATACACAAGAGAAGCACTGCGATCATCTTTTTCATCATCTACTCCGTGGTTTCGCCGACGCTCGTGGCCGGCGGGGTTGATTCATTGATCTCACGTTTGCTGTTATGCCCAGTGCGCCGGCACCCAGAAGCGCCCGACCCAGTGGCCCGGCACCAGCACCGCGGGATGCGGCGCGGGCGCGACATACACAGGACGCGGCGCGACATACAGCGTGTGGGCCTGCGGCGCGATGAATACGACGTGCGGCGGGGGCGGCGCGACATAGACGACTTTGGGCGGCGGGGGCGCAACGTAGACAACCTTCGGTGCGGGCGGCGCGACGTAGACAGTCTTCGGTGCAGGCGGCGGCACGTAGGCGACCGGCGGCGGGGGCACATAAGCGGGCGCAGGCGCGACGACAACAGGCGCAGGCGCAGCAACCACCGGTACCGGCGCGACGACAACCGGAGCCGGCGCCACCACGACCGGCGGAGGCGCGACGACAACCGGTACGCTGCCCACGGCAACCGTCGCGCCGACAGTCGTAACCGTGCCGCCCGTAGTCACCGTGCCGCCGTGCACGACCGTCGTGCCGCCGCCCGTCGTCACCACGCCGGGCGCCACGCGTGTCGCGCTGCCTGAATGGTTGACGGTTCCACCATCGGAGCCCGTCACCGTCCCCGAACGATTGCAGGTTGAACCGGCGCAGTCCGTCGATGCCGTGTGACTGGTCGTATTGCCGTTCGCGCCGGTAACCGTGCCCGACGACGAATACTGACCCGGCGCGTTGCGTGTCACGCTGCCCGAAGTCGTGGCGCTGTGGCCGTCCGAGCCGTTCAGCGCGCCGGTGTGGTCGCATGTGCCGCCTGCGCAGCTCGTGTCGCCCGAGTGCTGCACCTGACGTCCGTTGGGGCCCGTCGCCGTTCCCGAATTCGAGAACTGGCCGGGTGCGGTGCGGTTGACCGTGCCGGTGTTGGTGGCGATGCCGCCATAAGGATTCTCGACGCCGCCGGCGTGCGTGCAACTGCCGCCTGTGCAGGAGCCGTAGTGTGCGCCGTTGTAAGTGCCGTGCGGCGTGTAGGCGGTGCCATGACCCGACCATCCGGCGAAGGCGGGCGTGCTGATGGTGCTGACCGCGATGAGCATGGCAGCGCTGGCTGCGGCGATGTAACGGAGTTTCATGAGGTGTCCTTCCCGGTTCGGTTAGTCACGCACTGCGGCGTGGCAGCGGAACGAACTATAAGAGGACCTCGCGAAATAATCGCCCGGTAAAAGATGTCGCGGTGTTACACCCCTGCGGCGGGCCGCCGGCAGCCGGGCCGCACGGCCCGATTCGCCGTCGCGGCCGCGATTTCGTGACATCTGGCGACATGGTTTACGCGTGGTCTTTGGCCGGGCAGCCCACTACATTAGCTTCACCCGACGCGATAGCGGCTTTGCCCGCAGACGACGCGTCCCACCTCAACCGTTATCTGCCCATCATGTCGACTACTGGAAAAATCGCGCTTTTCGTTACCGTGTTCATCATTGGCGTCTCGCTGATCGAGGCATGCGTGCTCACCCGCGCACAGAGAAACAGCGCCTCGCCCTTCGACTGGTATGAAGTATGGATTTCGCTCGCCGATGTGGCCGGCCGCAAGCTGCTCGCGCTGCTGCCGCTTTCGCTCGCGACGCCGATATTCGCCCTTGCCTGGGATCACCGCCTCTTTACGGTCACGCTCAACAGCGCGCTGATGCTGTTCGTGCTCTTTATCGGACAGGAGTTCTGCTACTACTGGTATCACCGCGCGTCGCACCGCATCCGCTTTTTCTGGGCGACGCACGCGGTTCACCACTCGCCGAACCAGTTGACGCTTTCGTCCGCCTATCGCCTCGGCTTGACCGGCAAACTGACCGGCTCGGCGATCTTCTTCACGCCGCTCGTCTGGCTCGGCGTACGCCCCGAAATCGTGCTCGCGACGCTGAGCTTCAATCTGCTCTACCAGTTCTGGCTGCATAACACGTGGACGCCGAAACTCGGCTGGCTCGAACACGTGTTCAATACGCCGTCGGCGCATCGCGTGCATCACGCATCGAACGTCGATTATCTCGATGCAAACTTTGGCGGCGTGCTCGTCATATTCGATCGGCTGTTCGGCACCTATGTCGAAGAACGCGCCGATGAACCGTGCCGCTACGGTCTCACGACACCGACGCGCTCGCGCAATCCGCTCGTCGTCGAATTCGAGCACTGGGTGAGTCTTGCACGCGATGTTGCGTCGGCGGGCAGCGTCTGGGCCGCGATTTGCTACGTGATTCTGCCGCCCGGCTGGCGCGCTGACGGCGCCGGCGAAACGACAGAAGCACTGCGTCGGCAGAGTCTGGCCGCAGCGCGTACCGTTCCGGCGAGTACGACACAGGGACGATGAGCAATGGTGTCCGGCGCGCCGATGTGCCGTTTCCCCACGTGGCCATTTATACCGACGGCCAATTCCGTTACCGGTAACGGAAATCGAATTGCACGCGCCGAAGGCAGTCGTTATACTGCCTCGGCGATCCGGTGGCCTGGCCACCGTGATTGGCCTGACCGCAGAACGGGTTCGAAGCAGACTGTCCGAAATGTATAGCGGCCGCGCACAAGCGGCCGTGTTCGCAAGAGGCGTGCTGTAGACAAAGTCGAGTCGCGCCTCCGACAAGCAGAATGAAAGGAGACGACAAGATGTTCCGTAAAGGAATGCAGGTCAAGATCGCCGCGGCCGTGGTTGCGTGCGTGTTGGGAGGCGCCGCGCAGGCGCAGGTCGCAACCGGCGATACGTCGCAGAAAAAAATCGCGCTGTCGAACAGCTTCGCGGGCAACGCGTGGCGGCAGTCGATGCTCAAAAGCTGGAACGCCGTCTCGCAGCAGGCGGTCGCCGACAAGAAAGTCGCCGCCGCGCCGGCCTTCACCACCGCCGAAAACCAGGTGACAGAGCAGGCGCAGCAAATCCAGAACCTCATCTTGCAGGGCTATAACGCGATCGTGATCGACGCCGTGTCGCCCACTGCGCTCAACGGCACGATCAAGAAGGCGTGCGCGGCAGGCGTCGTCGTCGTTTCGTTCGACGGCGTCGTCGACGAGCCTTGCGCGTATCGCGTGAACTTCGATTTCAAGGGCTGGGCCGAGCAGGGCGTCGACTATCTGGCGACGCGGCTCAACGGCAAGGGCAACATTCTCGAAGTGCGCGGCGTGGCCGGTATTTCGGTCGATAACCTCATGCACGAAGGCGTGCTCGAAGGGCTCAAGAAGCATCCGGGCATGAAGCTCGTCGGATCGGTCAACGGCGACTGGACGCAGTCCGTCGCGCAGAAAGCCGTCGCGGGCATTCTTCCGACGCTGCCGCAAGTGGACGGCGTCGCGACCGAGGGCGAGATGTCGTTCGGCATCGCGCAGGCGTTCAAGGCGGCCAACCGGCCCGCGCCTCCGATGATTATCGGCAGCACGTATCCCGAGCTTCAATGGTGGAGCGAACAGGCGAAGGCCGGCTATCAGTCGCGCTCGCTGTCCAATCCGCCGGGCGCGGTGAGCTTTGCATTCTGGGTCGCGCAGCAAGTGCTCGCTGGCAAGAAGATCCCGAAGGAAGTGACGATCAACGTGCCGCTGCTCGCCATCTCGCAACAGGAGTTGCCCGCGAAGCTCGCCGCGATTCCGCCTGGCGGCATCGCCGATGTGACCTATACGTTGCCGCAAACCGTGGCCTTGCTCGACAAGAAGTAAGCGCAGAAGACGCCACCCACGGAGACAGGTGAATGGGCGCAACATCCAGCCAGGAGGACAGCCGCGCGCTGATCCGCTTCGAAGGCATCGGCAAGACGTTCGGGCGGGTCCGCGCTCTCACGGACATCGACTTCGCGTTCCTGCCCGGTGAATGTGTCGGCATTGCCGGCCACAACGGCGCGGGCAAATCGACGCTGATGTCGGTGCTCGCGGGCGTGTACGCGCCGACGCAAGGCCGCATCGAAGTGGACGGCCACGACGCGCCGCATTACGACGCGAATGCCGCCAGAAATGCGGGCGTGCGCTGCGTGTTTCAGGAACTCTCGTTGTGCGCGAATCTGACCGTGGCCGAGAACATGACCGTCGTGCATCCGCATTTGCATGGACGCGGCTGGCGACGCAAGGCCACCGCGCTGATGCGCGAGAGGCTCGATGAAATCTTTCCTGACCACGGCCTGAAGGGCGGCGAACTCGTCTCCGATCTCACGCTCACGCAGCAGCAGATGGTGGAGATCGCGCGCGCTTTCACGGTCACTGATACGCCCGTGCGTCTCGTGATTCTCGACGAGCCGACTTCCTCGCTCGACGCTCATACCGCCGAGCAGTTGCTCGCCTTCGTGCGGCGCGCGGCTGCCGAGCGCGGCATTACGTGTCTGCTCATCACGCACATGCTCGGCGAAATAGAGCGCGTGGCGGACCGCGTGATGGTGATGCGCGACGGCGGCATCGTCGGCGTGCTGCCGCGCGCGCAGTCGAGCCGCGCGTCGATCATTCAGGCGATGGGCCAGCATCTCGAAGCCGACAAGTCGCCGGCCGCGGCGCGCGCGCGTAATGCGCGCAGCGATCAAGCGCATTTTCGCTGGAATGTCGGCGTGAAGAAGCACACCGCAATCGAAGCGTCGCGCGGCGAGATCGTCGGCTTCGCGGGACTCGCGGGCCAAGGTCAGACCGAAGCGCTGCTATCCATCTACGATGCCGCGACACGTCACGGCGCGGCCCGCACGAAGGTCGCATTCGTCGCGGGCGATCGCGGACGTGACGGCGTATTTCCCGTCTGGTCGATCGCGCAGAATCTCGATCTGCGCTGGCTGCTCGGCGGCGCAAAACGCAAGCGCGGTCTCGTCGATTTCGCCGCGGCGCGCGAACTCGTCGAAGCGTGGCGCGCGAAGATCGGCATACGCGGCGCGTCGATGAACGCGGGCATTCTTTCGCTCTCGGGCGGCAATCAGCAAAAGGTTCTGTTCGCGCGCGCGCTTGCGTGCGACGCCGAACTCATTCTGATGGACGATCCCACGCGCGGCGTCGATGTCGGCACCAAGCGCGACATCTATCAACTCGTACACGAAGAAGCCGCGAAGGGCCGCACCTTCATCTGGTACACGACGGAAAACGAAGAACTCTCGCACTGCGATCGCACTTACGTGTTCCGCTCCGCCGCCGTTACGCGCGTGCTTCACGCCGACGAATGCACGGAAGAGGCGCTGCTCGCGGCGAGCTTCGAGGATCAGGCAGCATGACATTCGCTAATACGCAGGCGCGTTTGCGCGCGATGCTTCCCGCCATTTCGCTGGTCGCGGTGCTGGTGCCGATCGCCATCATGCAGCCGACCGTGATGAGCTACTTCGGCTCCAGCCTGCTGCTGAATCTCGCCGTGCCGATCGTGCTCGCGACGCTCGCGCAGCTCGCGATCATCACCGTCAACGATCTGGATCTGTCGATTGGCCCGTTCGTGAGTCTTGTCGCGTGCATCGGCGCGACGCTGCTGGTGAAGCAACCGTGGCTCGGCGCGCTGGCTTTAGCCGGTTGCGTGCTCGCGTATGCGGCCGTCGGCGCGCTGATCGAGTTGCGGCAGATTCCGTCCATCGTCGTAACGCTTGGTCTTTCGTTCGTATGGAGCGGGCTCGCCATCGTGCTGCTGCCGTCGCCTGGCGGCACGAGTCCCGAGTGGCTCGGCACGGCAATGGGCTACCAGACGCCGCTGATCGCCGCGCCGATCGTGTGGTCGGTGCTGATCGCGATCGTCGGACACCTGCTGCTGATGCGCTCGTCGGCGGGCGTGCGGGTTCGCGGCGCGGGCGGCAATCCGCGCGCGATGCGCCGCTTCGGCTGGTCGCTCGTGCGCAGTAAGGCGACGCTCTACGGCGTGGCGGGCGTGTTCGGGGTGCTGTCGGGGCTCTCGCTGCTCGGCCTGACGACTTCCGCCGACGCCAATCTCGCGCTGCGCTATACGTTGCTGTCGATTGCGGCGGTGATACTCGGCGGCGGTGAATTCATCGGCGGCCGTGTGTCGGTAGTCGGCGCGGTGCTCGGTGCGATCACGCTGACGCTTGCCGCGTCGTTCCTCGCTTTCCTCAACATCTCGGCGGATTGGCAGGTCGGCATGCAGGGAGCGATTCTGATCGTCGTGTTGTCGTTGCGCGTGCTGCTGCAACGCGGAGAACGCCGGTGAAAACGCAAATTTCCAGCGAGCCGATCGCTTCTCAGGACAGCGCCTGGGCGCGGCTCAAAAGTATTCAGGCGCCGTGGGCCTGGTCGTTCGTCGGCACGGTGCTGGTGTGGTTCGGCATTGTCGGCGTGT
Organism: Paraburkholderia sp. RL17-368-BIF-A; assembly: GCF_046054045.1. Taxonomy (NCBI): domain Bacteria; kingdom Pseudomonadati; phylum Pseudomonadota; class Betaproteobacteria; order Burkholderiales; family Burkholderiaceae; genus Paraburkholderia; species Paraburkholderia sp. RL17-368-BIF-A. The sequence goes on along the minus strand of NZ_JARESN010000012.1, from coordinate 35,680 downwards.
TCGGCTTCGGCATCGCAAGTAATGTCGCGCAGACGGCGCTGACCTACGGCGTCTTCATGGTGCTCGTCGGTCTCGGGCAGATGCTCGTCATCACATCGGGCGTCGGCAACATCGACCTGTCGGTGCCGTCGACCATCGCGCTTGCCGGCGTGATCGGCATGCATGTGATGCGCAGCTCGAACGGATACATCGCGTTGGGCGTGGCCGCGGTGCTGGGCGTGGGCGTCGTTGTCGGCGTCGCCAACTACATGCTGATTCGCCTTTTGCGCATCCCGCCGATCATCGCGACGCTGTCGTCGAGCTTCATCATTCAGTCGATTGCGATCACGCAAGGCCGCCAGTTGCCGCCGCCACCGCCCGCGCTCGGCGCTTTCGCGACGGGCCGCGTTTTGCAGATTCCGTATATCGCGCTGCTCGCGCTCGCGTTGTCGATTGCGCTCGCGGTGCTGCTGCATCGCGCCGTGTATGGCCGCAGGCTTTCCGCTATCGGCCAGAACGCGCGGGCCGCATGGCTCGCGGGCGTCAACGTGCATCGCACGCGGTGCTTCGCTTATGTGCTGTCGTCGATGATCGCGTCGCTCACCGCGTTGCTGCTCGCGGCCATATCCGGCGGCGCGTCGCTCGACATGGGCGTGGAGTACATGCTGATTTCGATTGCCGTGGTCGTGATCGGCGGCACGCTGGTGACGGGCGGCAAGGCGACCATCGTCGGCGTATGGGGCGCGTCCATGTTCCTCTTTCTCACGAACGCGGCGCTCAATGCGGTGGGCGCGGATGCGGGCGTGCGCTCCATCGTGTATGGCGTGTTGATCATTTCGGTGACCGTGGCGGCGGGCGGAAAAGTGCTGCGATAGGCTTTGCAATAAGCGTTGCAATTGAAGCCCGCAGTAATAGCAAATAGAGAAGGGCAAGGAGACATGAAAAGCACTGACTTCGAAGTACACGATCCGCGTTTCAGGCTGCTGCTTCAGCCCAACGCCTTTCTGACGCGTCTCACGAACGAATGCCTGTGGGCCGAAGGTCCGGTCTATTTCCCGGCGACAGACCTGCTTATCTGGAGCGACATACCGAACAACCGCATGATGCGTTGGGCGCCGGGGATGGGCGTAGGCGTTTATCGCGCGCCGTCCAACTACAGCAATGGCAACACGCGTGACCGCGAGGGACGGCTCGTGACCTGCGAGCACGGCACGCGACGCGTGACGCGCACCGAACACGACGGCAGCGTGACCGTGCTGGCGTCGCACTTCGAAGGCAAGCGCCTCAATTCTCCGAACGATGTAGTCGTGGATTCCAAAGGTGACATCTGGTTCACCGATCCTGACTACGGCATTCTGAGCGACTACGAAGGTTATCGCGCCGACAGCGAGATCGGCCGCTGCAACGTCTATCGCATCGGCGCCGGCAGCGCGCAGGTGGAACTGGTCTGCGACGACTTCGCGAAGCCGAACGGCCTCGCGTTCTCGCCGGACGAGAGCAAACTTTATATCGCCGATTCCGCTGCTTCGCACGACGACAACGCGCCGCGCCATATCCGCGTATTCGACGTGACGAGCGAAGGCGGTCTGCGCAACGGGCGTGTTTTTGCGGAGATGCAAAGTGGCGTTCCAGACGGTATGCGCATCGACGAGCACGGCAACGTCTGGACCAGCGCCGAAGACGGCGTGCATTGCTACGCGCCCAATGGCGCGCTGCTCGGCAAGATCCTGATACCCGAAGTCGTAGCCAATCTGACCTTCGGCGGATTGAATCGCAATTGCCTGTTCATCGCCGCGACGGCTTCCATCTATTCGCTTCATGTGGGCGTGCGCGGCGCGGGCCGCTGAAGCGCCCGAATACTTCAAATACATCGAATACTCGATAGGAGACAAGACGTGCAGATAAAAAAACTGGCTCTCTCGCTGTGCATGGCCGCGATATGCGTGGCTGCATCCGCGGGCGCATCGGCGCAGGTCGCGACGGGCGATACCTCTTCGATGAAAATTGCGCTGTCGAATAACTACGCGGGCAATAGCTGGCGTCAGCAGATGCTCAAGAGCTGGTCCAACATCGCGGACCCGGCAGTCAAGCAAAAGATCGTCGCGGCCGCGCCGAGCTTCACCACGGCGGAAAGCCAGGCGACCGAGCAGGTCCAGCAGATCCAGAACCTGATACTCCAGGGCTTCAAGGCGATCGCGGTCGATTCCGTGTCGCCCACGGCGCTCAACGGCGTCATCAAGCAGGCGTGCGGCGCGGGCGTGACGGTCGTCTCGTTCGACGGCATCGCGACCGAGCCGTGCGCTTATCGCATCGCCGTCGATTTTCAGGGCATGGGCCGCATGCAGGTCGACTATCTGGCGAAGCGTCTGAACGGCAAGGGCAACCTGCTCGAGATTCGCGGGCTCGCGGGTGTCTCCGTCGACGACGAGATTCATCAGGGCATGGTCGACGAACTGAAGAAGTATCCGGGCCTGAAGGTGGTCGGTTCGGTGCATGGCGACTGGACGCAGACGGTCGCGCAAAAGCAGGTTGCGGGTGTGTTGCCGACGTTGCCCAAGATCGACGGCGTGCTCACACAAGGCGGCGACGGTTTCGGCGCGGCGCAGGCGATCAAGGCGGCCGGACGGCCGACGCCGATCATCATTCTTGGCAACCGCCAGGAAGAACTTGCGTGGTGGGCCGATCAGAAAAAGAGCGGCTACGAAACGATGTCGGTGACCATTCCGCCCGGCGCGTCGTCGTTCGCATTCTGGGTGACGCAGCAGATTCTCGCGGGCAAGAAAGTGCCGCATGACATTCGCATGCCGGTGCTCGAAGTGAAGCCCGACGAACTCGACGCGGTGCTGGCGAAGACGCCGCCTGGCGCGCTCGCGAACAAGGAGTACACGCGCGAGGAAGTGGTGGCGGTCATCGACGGAAAGAAATAGAGTGGCCGCTACTTGCGTCGACCGATCTATCCCTCGCCGAAGCGCGCCACGACGAAGTCGATGAAGCTGCGCAGCTTCGGCGTGGGCCGGCGGTCGGGCGCAAACAGTAGATGGATCGGCAGCGGCGGCGGTTCGTAGTCCGGCAGCACGCGCACGAGGCGCCCCGCAGCGAGATCGTCGCGCAGCATGTCGCACGGTTGCAGGATGATGCCCGCGCCTTCGACCGCGGCATTGCGCAGCGCCTGGCCGTTGTTGATCGAGAAGCGGCTGCTGACCGGCACCACATGCCGGCCGTCGGGCCCGACCAGGTGCCATTCACGTAACGGCCCGCGGCCCCAGTAAGAGAATCCGGGGCACTCATGCTGCGTCAGATCTTCAGGGCGTAGAGGCGTGCCGCGCTCAGCCAGATACGCGGGCGACGCGCAGATCGTCAGTCGATAAGGACCGATCGGCCGCGCAATCAGCCTCGAATCGGCGATCGGCGCGATGCGCACGACCGCGTCATAGCCTTCGTCGATTACGTCGATCAGCCGGTCGCTCAGCGTCAGGTCAACACTGACTTCGGGATGTTGCCGCATGTATTGCGCGAGCGTCGGCACGAGGCTGTGCGCGCCGAAGCTCACCGGTGCATTGATGCGCAGCTTGCCGCGCGGCGCGGCCTGCAGGTTCGCGGCCAGCGCCTCCGCCGCTTCCATCTCGGCGAGCACGGACTTGCTGCGCTCGTAAAACGCGCGCCCGGCTTCGGTGAGGCTTTGGCGGCGCGTCGTACGATTGATGAGCTGCATGCGATAGCGCTCCTCGAGCAGCCGCACATGCTTGCCGACGGCCTGCGATGTCATGCCGAGCGCCGCGCCGGCCGCGGCGAACGAGCCCGTTTCCGCCGCTTTGACGAAGACCGCCATGCTGGTGAGACGATCCATGATTAGAAACAGTTAGGTTCGATAGTCAGAGCGAACGCGCCATTTATCGTGCGGCCGGCTCAAATTATAGTGAGTTCGTCACTTACTCGTTGGAGAGCGAACATGCCGCGTGTCGTACGTTTTCATCAGAATGGCGGTCCCGAAGTGCTGCGGATCGATAACGTCGAAGTGCCGCCGCCCGCCGCGGACGAGATCCAGTTGCAGATTCGTGCGCTGGGCGTGAACAGAGCGGAATCCATGTTCCGCTCCGGCTTCTATGTGGAGTCGCCCGTGTTTCCCGCGCGGCTCGGTTATGAAGCGTCCGGCGTCGTCAGCGCCGTCGGTTCGTCCGTGACCAACGTCGCCGTCGGCGACGCGGTCGCCATCATTCCGCCCATGTCGATCACGCGATGGGGCGCGTATGGCGATACCGGCAATTTTCCGGCGGCGCATGCGGTGAAGAATCCGCCGTCGCTAGGATTCACCGAGGCCGCGGCGGTGTGGATGCAGTATGTAACGGCGTGGGGCGCACTGGTCGACATCGCGCAATTGCGTGCAGGCGAGGCGGTCATCATCACGGCGTCGTCGAGCAGCGTAGGGCTTGCGGCGATTCAGGTGGCAAAGAGCGTGGGCGCCATTGCGATTGCGACGACCCGCACCGACGCGAAGAAAAACGCGCTGCTGGAAGCGGGCGCCGACCACGTGATCGTCACGCAGCAGGAAGATCTGGTCGCGCGCGTCAACGAAATCACCGGCGGCGCGGGCGCGCGCGTCGCGTTCGATCCGGTGCTCGGGCCGGAGTTCGAGAAAGTGGCCGATGCGCTGTGCGAGCGCGGCATCGTGTTCGCTTATGGCGCGCTGAGTCCAGAACCGACGCCGTTCCCGCTGTTCGCGATCCTCGGCAAGATGCTGACCGTGTATGGCTACCAGTACAAGCTGATCGTGAGCGATCCGGCGCGTCTGGAAAGGGCAAAGCGCTTCGTTCTCGATGGCCTTTCGTCGGGCGTGCTGAAGCCGGTGATCGACAAGGTCTTCCCGCTCGAGCAGATCGTCGACGCTCATCGTTATCTCGAGTCGAACCGGCAGTTCGGGAAGATTGTTGTCACGGTTTGAGGACGTTTGCAGGCATAGCGTTCGGAGCCTGCAATGGCTCACATCGCCATCACCAGTTGTATTTCGCACTGGCCAGCACGGTCCGCTCGTTGCCGAACACGCACACTGCATACGACTGGCAACCGCTCACATAGCGGCGGTCGAATACGTTCGCCACATTCAATGCGAGCCGCCAGTCGCGAGTGTCGTAGTGCAATGCGGCGTCGTAAAGCGTATAGCTTGCAATCGTCAGCGAGTTGTCCGGTGCGCCCGCCAGCGCGCTTTGATAACGGACTCCGGCGCCGATGCCGAAACCCGCGAGCGCGCCCGTATGCCATGTCCAGTCCGTCCATAGCGACGCCATTTGCCGTGGACGTGGAACGTCCACGGGCCACTTGTTTAGCGACGCATCGTTGGCCTTGATGTTCTTCACGTCCTGATAGACATACGACGCAATCACCGACAGTTCCCGCGTTATCTGTCCGACGGCGTTCAACTCGATGCCACGCGAACGGACCTCGCCGGTCTGCACGAACGAAGTGCCGGTCGGATCGAGATTGATCGGCGCCGGCGTGACGACATTGCTTTGATTGATCTGATAGACGGCTGCGCTTAACGTCACGTTTTTGCCTGCGGGTCGCCAGCGCAGACCCGCCTCGATCTGCCGGCCGCGCGTCGGCTTGGGCAAGCCACCGCCGTTCATCCTCACGCCAATGACCGGATTAAACGATGTCGAATAACTTGCGTAGGGCGACAGTCCATAGTCGCCCTCGTAGGTGAGACCGACCCGACCCGAAAAGGCGCTGACATTCTGTTTGATCTGCGAGTTGTTCGCGCGGTCGTCCTGGCGCATATCGACCCAGTCTTCGCGGCCGCCGAGCGTCAGTGTCCATCGGCCCGCCTTGATCTGGTCCTGCGCATAGGTGGCCAATGTACTCATCGTTGTGTGCGCATCGGTATGGCTGAACGAAGTCGGACCCGAAAAGATCGCGGTCGTGACCGGCGTATAGGCCGGCTTGTAGAGATTGAGATAGGGTGCGAGTGCGAGCCACACGCTTTCGGTCGTCGTCTGCCTGTTGTACTGGAAGCCGAGTAGCAGCGTGTGCTCGAGCGGTCCTGTCGCGAAGCGCGCTTGCGCATTGTTGTCGACGTCCAGGCGGCTGTAGTTCATCTGGAACAAGCCTGCATAACGTGTCATGGTGGTCGTGCTGTGAGGCGCGAGACCGTTGCCGAAGACAGATCCATCGTCACCCGACAAGTGCATCCAGCGCACGTTCTGGCGCAACGTCCAGATCGGATCGAGCTCGTGCGAGAACTGATAGCCGAGCGATTCCTGCTTCTTCTGATAGTGGTTGAATGCCGGATCGCCCATATAAATGTCCTGAGACAACGGGCCGTTAGGGTTCGGCAGTACCGTGCCTTGCGCGGGCAGGAAGTTATATGAAATATCGCCGCGATCTTGCAGGTAGGTCGCAGTGACTGTGAGCGATGTCTTCGAGTCTGGCCGCCAGCGAAACGACGGTGCGAGCGCGACGCGCTGGTCCGCGTTCGGGCCGGTCAGCGCATTGCCGTCGCGTGCAACGCCGAGAAAGCGATACGCGTACTTGCCGTCGGCGTCGAGCGTATCGCCGACGTCGATCATCGTCTGCTTGCGTGCGTAATTACCGATCTGCACGCCGATCTCGCGGATGCGCTCGCCGTCAGCCTGCCGCGTCTGTGCATCGACGATCGCGCCGGGGTCGCCGGCTCCATATACCACCGACGTCGGCCCGCGTAGCACGGTGAGGCTCTCGATCATATAAGGATCGACACGCCAGTTCGCGAGTGTTGCGGTATTAGGCGTTTGCAACCCATCGACGAACAGCGTCGGCGTAAAGCCGCGCAATGCCGCATACCAGTCGGTGCGGCCGTCCGACCCGAACGATGAAAAACCAGGTACGTAGCGCAGCGCCTGATTGATGTCGGTCGCGCCGGTCATCTCCATCTGCTGTGCGGTGACGATGTTGACGGTTTGAGGAATCTCTGTGATCGGCGTATCGGTTTTTGTGCCAGTGATTGTGCGCTTGCCGACGAGTCCGACCGACGATCCCTCTCGTACATCCTTCACGGTGATCGCCGGCAACGCGCTGAGAGGCATGGCGTCCGTCACGTTCGCGTCGTCTACGGGTTGTGTCGGCTGTGCGTGCGCGTGGCCGACAGTCGCTGCGAGAACGATACCCTTCACCGCGACCATGATCGTGCGTCGTCCGGTGCGCATAGCCCACATCATTCGGTACTGCTCCTGTTTATTGTTGGCGGCCTGCGGGGCCTGGCCATTTGCGCACTTTCACGAGATGTTCTCTGTTTCGTGTGGCGCGAGTGCAAGCGCTTCGGCGCCCGGAAAGTCCAATGCCTCGACGCAACGGCGAACTTCGGTCAGAAACGCGGTACACGAGGGATGAATCGCGAGCATGGTTTCAATCCATTGCTCGATGTCGGTGAGGCGCCCGTCTTTTGCAAGTACTGCCAGATCGCGGCGATCGCTGCGCGGGGGAATAGCCGAGGCAAGCCACCGCTTAGGCTGCGGACGAGCAGGCGCTGAGCCGATGGAGGTGTACGGTACGACGCTCAACTGCGAAGCATCGAGATCTTTTGCAAAAGGAACAATGAGCTCGAATGAAAACGAAGTGCCTTGCTGCAGCGCGCTTGAAACGCGCAGTTCGCCGCCCATTGTGTTGACAATGCGCTGGGCGATGAAAAGGCCGAGTCCGGTACTGCCGTTCACCGACTGTATCTGTCTAAAGGCGGTAAACAGTTTCGACTGTTCTTCGATGGCGATGCCAATGCCCGTATCCGCGACTTCAAAGCCCATGTGCCAATGCTGTTCATGGCGGCGTGCCCGCACTGTCATCATGACGGTGCCGTCGTGTGTGAACTTCGACGCATTGGACAATAGATTCAGCAGTACCTGCTGTAATCGGCGACCGTCTATCGTCAATTGACGCGGTAGCGATGTCAACGCCTGATAGTGGAACTGGTTATTCAGTTGCGCACAGAGTGCGACCGCGTATTCGGCGATGTCATCGAGAAGTGCGGGCAGGTCGGTCGCGGTCGGTGCGATATCCAGTGGTTGCAACTCTGCTTTCGCGTATCCAATTAGCTCGTCGATCAAGGCCAGTTGATAGTTCACACTGCGCTCGATAGCCTGTATCAGCGTGGCTTGCTTCGAATCGGCTCTATTCAGAAGAAGGCTGGCGTAACTGGAAATGGTCGCCAATGGCGCGCGGAGATCGTGACTGACATAGCCGAGCGTTTCGATCTTTTGCCGGTTCTTCTCTTCGGCGTAACGCAGTGCTTCATTTAATTCCAATGTGCGCCGCGCGACTTGCTCGCGTAGGCGGTCGTGTTCGGTTCTCTGCCAGTCCGCGAGTTCGGTTCTCGCCGCCCTTCGTTGTTTGCCGACGTGATTGACCCATGCCGCAAGCACGATTAGATGCGTCGCTAATCCAATGATCGCGACCGCCGGGTTCGGATGAATATCCGACTTTAACCATGCGAGAGCCGGCGGCAACGATCCCAATGTTTCGAGTACGCGCAACGCAGAGTTGAGCAGCGAGAAGATGACAGTGAGCAGCATGATCCGCGCGGTCGGAGTCGATTGACGGGCGAGACTTGCAGCCATCCCCACTGTGACGAAACCGAATACTGCGTTGACGTACAGGCCGACTTGCGCGAAGACGAACAGATTGCCGAATGCGGCGCCCGCCGCCCCAATGCATTCGAGCGACGCGAATACATACAGCACGTAGCGCCAGGGCAGACGCGCTTTCTCGTCGCGTGCAATGCGCAAGATGAAAGCGATGAACAGCAGCACCGCAGTGCATCCGAATACCGTGACGCTTCTCGAACTCCACTCGGTCGCCTGCGGCCATAGATAGACTCTCGTGTACCCGCGCTCCGCAGCTTCGAATAGCGCTGTCATCAAGCAGAGAGCCGCCAACACGAGAAACGGGCCGCTGCGCGAAAAATAGGCGATAAGCAGCGCACACCATGCGAGTGCGAGAGTTCCGCCGATCAATCCGCCATTCCAGAGCGCGGCGCGCTTTTCCAATGCATCGAATGCCGCCGACGAATACAGCGCCGGTTCGAGCGTAAGCGCGGTATCGCTTGCTACGCGGATGAAAACCGGCAAGCGTTCGCCGGGCGCGAGCGTGAATTCCATCAGCGGGTAGCGTGATGAAACAGGCTGGGACACCGCATCGGTACGGCTCGCATAGAAGTCGACATGCTCTAGACGCGCGTCGAGAAGCGCGAGAACTAGTGCGAGGTTTGTTGCGGCATGATTGCTCAACTCGACGCGCAGCCACCAGGCCGAGTGTGTGAAACCCGGCTTTAATCTCTTCTGCTGTGCAGTGGCGAAGCTGAGTGGACTTTCTGCGTAAAGGGCATTGATATCGGCGAGCGTCATCGTGCCCGAGACATCTTCAAAGACCTGTATCTGGCCAAGAGCGGGCAGTGGCGACTCGTTAGCGCTGGTAGTGTTGGACGTCGAAGCGAATAAATGAGTGCTCCAGCAGATAAAACACAAGAACACGATGCGCTGCCAGATGGCTCCCGGCATGATGAAATTAATCCGCATCGACGGCAGGCTCGTTCTGGCTAGCCTCTGCGTTGCTGCGGCGCTCGTCGCGATACGTCGATGGAGTCACATGGAATCGCTCGCGAAACGCCGTGGCGAAATTGGCTGCACTGGAAAAACCAATTTCCTCGGCGATGCTCGCCATACTCAACGGTGTACTGCTCAATAGCGCTTGCGCAATCCGCAAGCGTTCTTCGCGAAGGTACTCGAATACCGTTTGCCCAAGGTTCTCCCGAAACGCGCGCGACAGTCGCTTTTCATTTGTTCCCACGAGGCGCGCGAGCTGCTCGACCGTTGGCGGGTCGTTCAATCTTTGGGACAAGTGCTGAATGGCGGCGCGAACGAGTACGCCATTGCCCGTCGTGTCTGCTGCGGACACATCCTGTTCATCACGCTGAGTACTTTTTGCACGGACGAGGTGCACGCGAATGCGTGCAAGCACTTCCGCCGCATCGAATGGCTTGAGTACATAGTCGACGCCACCAATCTCCAGGCCATTGATACGTTCGTTGAGATCGCTCGCCGCAGTAAGAAAGATGACGGGAATCCCACACGTGCGGGGGTCCGCGGCGAGAAGCCGGCAAGCAGCGAATCCGTCCATGCGCGGCATCCGCACATCCATCAGGATCAGATCGGGCGAAATGGCGAGTGCCCGCTGATAGGCCTGCGATCCGTCAAATCCAACGCTGATCCGGCATCCGGCATTGCGCAGAAGATCAATTAACAATCGCAACTGGTCGGGCTGATCGTCGACAACGAGAAGATGAGCGCCTGCCAGGGCGGTGTTGAGAAGCGGCATCGTGTAAGCGGACACACCTTGCGGGTGACGTTCTCGGAGGTTTATCGGCGACGGGATACGCCGGTCGGCGTTGATGGCTCTCCATCAATAGGCCGAGCGAGCGGCGAAGAATATCAGATACATGTTTCAGTGCAAATTAAGTTGCGTTGGAGGCTTCGTTGCCGGCGACGCCCATTCGCTTCGGCAACAAATCGCGCGACCTGGCGACAGTCGACAAGAGGCCTGGCGGATAAAGAAAGAATTTTCTCTCCAGCAAAGCAATTCGCCGCTCGGGCAAACAGATGCGCCGATAGCGCTACCCATAATTCCGCGAGTCCTTACACGGTGTTTCTAGTGCTTACTCGCGCAACTGTCGGTGAGAAACGGCTTTGATTCCTGCGATATGCGGCGCGGAGAGCAAGAGAAACCCTTTCGTCTACTAGAGAAGTCAGAACGGGAAACGCAATGAACAAGAGCCGATATGAAGTGGCGGGTACTCCGCTGAAGTCGAAGCTGTCACTCGCAGTACTCACGGCGCTAATGCTGCTGCCGGCGACGCAGGCGTATGCAGATAACCTAGCTGTCGGCGGTGAAAACGCTGGTCAGACTGCAACCGTCGGTGGCGCCACGGCGCCTGTCGCGAGCACGGGCGGCGTATTTCCCGCGGTCGCCGGTGCGGACGGTACGAGCCAGAATACGGCTGTCGGCATCAATGTGTCGGCACAAGGCGGTGCGGCAACGGCCTTGGGCGATACGGTCACGGCGAATGGCTTCAACGCAACCGCTGTGGGCGCGAACTCTGTGGCAAGCGGCATAGATGCTGTCGCATTCGGCGCTTCTGCCAACGCTATCGGTAACGGCAATGCTGCAATTGGTGCTCAGGCAACGGCCAGTGGAACAAACAACATCGCGTTAGGTACTGGGAGCGTTGCGACTGGCGCTGGTGCGATCGCACAAGGTCTTGCCGCAGTCGCTAATGGCGGAGCGGGCAGTGTTGCAATCGCAATCGGCTCCAATGCTGTGGCGACCTCGACGACGCCCGCGTCGCCGATCGCAATTGGCCCTGCCGCATCTGCAACGAACGGAGAGGCTGTCGCGATTGGTAACGGCGCAGCAGCGGTTGGAGACGGTTCCTTCGCAGGCGGCAACGGCGCCAACGCGTCCGTCGCCGGTGGCGTAGCGATTGGTCTTCGCGCGAACGCCGCATCGGCCAACGCGGTTGCGCTGGGTACGCTCACGCAAGCGACGGGCAACAATTCCATCGCGATCGGTAACGCAGCCGTCGCTTCGACCAACGAATCGACGGCGCTCGGTTCCGGGGCTGTCACGCGCGCGGCTACGAACGTGAGCAGCGTCACGCTGAACGGAGTCACGTTCGGTGGCTTCGCGGGCGCGACGCCGACGGGTGTCGTGAGTATCGGCGCGGTCGGTCAGGAACATCAGTTGCAAAACGTCGCCGCCGGTCAGATCAGCGCAACCAGCACCGACGCCGTCAACGGCTCGCAGCTTTTCTCGATCGCATCGCAGGTTTCCGCGCTCTCGACTAACCTGACGTCGCTCACGACCACGGTCAACACCATCTCGACTACCGGTTCGAATGGCACCGCTATCGACAGTTCCGCCACCGCAGTAGGCAGGAACTCGCTGGTATCGGCAGAGAACGGAACGGCGGTGGGCAACGGTTCGACTGTCTCGGGTCAGGACGGCACGGCAATCGGCACTAACTCGACTGTCACGGCTGCGCGTGCCACCGCCATCGGCACGAACTCGAAAGTCACGGGCACCGACTCCACTGCAATCGGCACCAACAGCCAGGCTACCGCTAACAATTCGGTTGCCTTGGGTGCAAATTCAGTTGCAACCCGGGACAACACGGTTTCGGTCGGTGCGCCGGGTGCTGAACGTCAGATCACCAACGTTGCAGACGGTACGGCTCCGACCGACGCTGTGAATGTGCGTCAATTGAATGGCGCCATCAACAGCGTTCGCGATGACATGCAGAGGTATCGTCGCGACGCAAACGCGGGCTCGGCATCGGCAATCGCGATGGCGAACTTGCCGCAAGCCGTATTGCCTGGCGAGAAAGTCGTCTCGCTCGCAGCCGGCAATTACAGCGGCCAGTCGGCGATGGCACTCGGCGTGTCGGTCGCGACGCAAAAGTGGATGGTCAAAGGTTCGGTGAGTACCGGCGTTTCGGGCCACGGCGCAGTGGGTGCAGGCGCGGGCGTCGGCTATCGCTGGTAATCATGCTCTCATGAGCCTGTTCTGAAACCGCTGCGATGCCCGGCAATACGCGGGCATCGCAGTGGGTTTTGGTGGACCGCAAAGCGATGTCGGAATTTGCACAGAATCCGAGCAAAAAAGTATTGGCCGGCCGGATCGATTTAACGAGAAATACATAAAAAATGCGTATGCGCGAGAAACGATTCTGTAAGGAATATTCGCTCAGTCGTTTGAATGACATTCGAGAGGAACACGGCGTCGCCGCTACCGCTCATTCCCCGCTGATGGCCGTATCACGGCGTGCTGCTCAGTTTCCGGGCAACTGCCAGGCAACCTCGGGCTCAGCCTTAATAGGGGCGGCTTCTTTCAATTGTTAAATCTTGCAATACCTAAAAATAGTTAAAGACTTTACGTGGACAAATGAAAAGTCTTATGAGAAAGTTCCCTTGAGCACAGAACTTTCCTTTTGTTACACGATACCCCGGGCGAGACGCCGCATCCAAAGCGAATAGGTCGGTCATCGTTTCAGATAGTGCTCAATCATTTGAATAAACGGCGCTTGTGCATGGCATGAGGCGACTCGCCATTCAGGCGCCGGCGAAACGAAGTGACGCATATCCAGGGGGCTGGCAGCTATGAGTATTCCAGGCGCAAAAAAGTCGGGCGCACGCCCGGCGAAAGAACAATATCAAGGCCGGCAATTGGCGTTCCGCCGCTCAATCGCTGCTCGCGTCTCAGTGCCGTGTCCGTTCGGACCTTCATAACGCGGCAATTCATCAATCGTCTCAGTGGTTAGTCGTCGGAAACCGGGAATGTCCGGTTGACGCGCGCGTTTTCCTTTAGCTATGCGAATTGATAGTGTGGCGATGTTTTGCGCCTGCACCGAAGATTCGTCGTGGAAAGATCAACGCTAAAGCTGTTCGCCACTGAGCGATGTTTTAAACGCAGTAAATAGTCATCCTAAGTAAGCGGGAGGCGAGCGCACGCTCGTGCTTAAGAAGTCCGCATTTCAATTATTCGGCGAGACAACGACATGAACAAGGCATATCGGACAATCTGGAACAAGGCGCTGGGCGCTTTCGTCGCGGCGTCGGAACTGGACGCGTCGCGCGGCAAGGGCAAGTCAGGGGCGGCGGCCTCGGTATGCGATGCGCGCAACGGTGAACCCGGCGAAGGCCGCGTCGCTCCGCAGCGCAACGCCAATCCACGCGTGCTGACCGTGCTGGTGGCAATGGGCGTGGGCGGATGGGGCGCGCAAGCGCAGGCCCAGGTGAACTGCGCCGCACCGCCGTACAACTCTTTCAGCGGCAGCGCGTCGTGCATGGGCGTTCAGTCCTCGGCCACTGCGGGCGGGGCGACGGCGGTAGGTTATGCCTCCAGCAGTACGGGACTCAATGGCCTGGCAGTCGGCTATCAAGCCATTGCCGCGGCTACTAATGCCATTTACCTCGGCGCTCGCACTGCGGCAGGTACGGGCGCAACTGCGCAGTCGGCGATTGGCATTGGTACGGACGTCACCGCGAGTGGCTCAGCCGGTATCGGTATTGGCGTCCAGGCCCTCGCTAGCGGCAATGTGTCGACTGCCGTCGGCGCCTTGGCGAAAGCCGCCGGAGACAACGGCGTTGCAGTCGGCGCGAACGCAAGCGCCGCGGCGTCGGGCGTGGTTGCGGTGGGCAGCGGAGCCGTCGGTTCAACAACCAATGGTGTAGCGGTCGGTTCCGGAGCTTCCGCGACCGGTGTCAACGCGGTCTATCTGGGATCGCGAACCGCTGCCGGCACCGGATCGAGCGGACTATCGTCCAACGCGATCGGCACTGACGTTGTTGCCACCGGCGACTACGCGAACGCCTTCGGCTTCCATGCGGTGGGCAGCGGAGCCGCATCGGTCGCGATTGGGTACGTCGCCAACGGTTCGGGCACGCATGGCGTAGCCGTCGGCTTTCAGTCCATTGCCAGCGGCTTGAACGCCGTCTATCTGGGCGCGCGTACCGTCGCGGGCACCGGCGCAACGGCGGACGGCGCCGTTGCTCTCGGTACGGATGTCGTCGCATCGGGCCTCTCTTCGCTGGCCGCGGGCACCGTGTCCAGAGCCACCGCACAGAACGCAGTCGCCCTGGGCGCGGGAGCCGCCGCCTCGGGGCTCAACTCGCTCGCCATGATGAACGGCTCGCAGGCCACCGGAGCTAATTCGATAGCGCTGGGCTCATCGGACTCTGTCGCGGAAGGCGGTTCATCTTCGCCGGCCGCAGTCGGAGGCGCCGCGGCATCCGGCATTCGCGCGGTTGCTCTCGGTTCCGGCGCGAGCGCTGCGGGTTTGTCGTCGATTGCGCTAGGCGACTCGGCAGTGACGGGCACGAATGCGAATGCCATTGCGTTGGGCACGAATGCAACGGCGTCGGGAACCGGCGCCGTCGCGTTGGGCAAGCAGACGGTCGCAAGCAGCGGCAATGCGACGGCCATCGGCGTTACATCGCAAGCACTGGCCGCGTCGACGGTGGCCATCGGCGACAGCAACATCGTCGCGGCGGCGGCCGGCGCCGGTTCGATCGCCGGCGGCCAGAACTCGCGCGTGCTGGGCGGAACGGGCGCGGTCGCGCTGGGTCAGGCGCAGACCGTCAGCGGCAACGGCGCCGTTGCGATCGGCGATCCGAATACGGCGAACGGCAACGGCGCAATCGCAGTGGGCGCGAACAACACGGCCACCGGCAACGGCGCGGTAGCGCAAGGCAACGGCAACACGGCAAGCGGCCAGGGCGCCGTCGCGCTCGGCAACGCGAGCAACGCGACGGGCGCGAGCGCGCTCGCATTCGGCGACTCCGCCGTGGCGAACCTGGGCGGCGCGATTGCGTTGGGCGCCAACGCGACGGCGGCCAATGCAAACGCCGTGGCGCTCGGCGCCGGCAGCGTCACGGGCGCGGCCGTCAACACCGCCACTGTCACGGTGGGCGGCGTCACGCATGGCGTGCAAGGCACGACGCCAGGCAGCACCGTGAGCATCGGTTCGGTGGGCAACGAGCGGACGCTCACGAATCTCGCCGCGGGCCGCGTGACTGCAACCAGCACCGACGCCGTGAACGGCAGCGAACTGTATGCGACCAACCAGGCAGTCGACAGTCTGACGAGCGGCACGGTCGGCCCGTTCTTGTCCAACAACTCGGTCACGTCGACGCAGCCGGTATCGTCCGGCGCGAATGCGGCGGCCGGCGGCTTCGGCGCGACGGCGAGCGGCGCGGCGTCGCTCGTGGTCGGCAATCAGTCCACCGACAACGGCGTCGCGAACTCCACCGTGTTGGGCCAGGGCGCGAGCATCGCGAGCGGCGTGACCGGTTCGAACGTGGCGCTCGGGCAGGGCTCGTCGGTGACGTCGGCGGCGGTGCCGACCGGCAGCGGCGTCATCAACGGCTCGACGGTTATTTATGCGGGCGGCGCACCGGCCGGCGTGGTCAGCGTCGGGACCGCGGCGGCGCCGCGTCAGCTCACCAACGTCGCGGCCGGACGCGTGAACGCGTCGAGCACGGACGCGGTGAACGGCTCGCAGCTTTTCGCCGCCGATGCCGCCATCGACACAATCGGCGGCCAGGTGACGAACCTGGGTAACACCGTGGCGTCGAGCCTCGGCGGCGGCACCACGTACAACAGCACGACCGGCGCGCTGACCACCAACCTCAGCTACGGCGGCAACACTTATTCGTCGGTGCAGAACCTCATCACCGCGATCACGGGCGGCGGCAGCGCGCCGGGCATCAAGTACTTCCACGCGAACTCGACGGCGCCGGACAGCCAGGCGCTCGGCACCGACAGCATCGCGATCGGCCCGAACGCGGTCGCGACGAATGCAAATGACGTGGCGCTCGGCTCCGGTTCGCAGACCGGCACCGCGACGCCGACCGCCAGCACGACCATCAACGGCACGGTGTACAGCTTTGCCGGCACGAACCCGACGAGCGTCGTGAGCGTGGGCGCATTGGGCGCCGAGCGGCAGATCCAGAACGTGGCGGCGGGCACGCTGAGCGCGAGCAGCACGGATGCGGTGAACGGCTCGCAGCTCTACCAGACCAACCAGGCGGTCGACAGTCTCGCGACGACCGTGGCCGCCGACAAGACGCATTACTACAGCGTCAACGACGGCGGCACGCAAGGCGCCAACTACAACAACAACGGCGCGACCGGGCTGAACTCGCTGGCGGCGGGCGTCGCGGCAGCGGCAAGCGGCGCGAGCAGCTTCGCGGGCGGCAACGGCGCTTCCGCGCTCGCGGACAATGCTGTTGCGTTGGGCGCTTTGTCGAGTGCGTCGGTGGTGGGCGGCGTCGCGATTGGTTCGGGTTCGGTCTCCGATCGCGCGGTGCTGTCGGGCGTCGGCTCGATTGCCAACGGCAGCCACTCGATTCCGTTCAACACGGCGGACCAGACATTGCTCGGCGCGGTGTCGTTCGGCAGCGCAAGCGCCAACACATATCGTCAGTTGACGAATGTCGCGGACGGCACGCAGGCGCACGACGCCGTCACGATCCGGCAGTTGGCGGGTGCGCTGTCATCGTTTGCCGTGACGGGGCAGTTGTACTTTCACGCGAATTCGGCGGCAGCGGATTCGCTCGCGGTCGGTGCGGAGTCGATTGCTGTCGGACCGACGACCGTGGTCAACGGCGACAACGGCGTCGGTGTGGGCAACGGCGCAATCGTCGATGCCACTGCGCCAGGCGGCGTCGCAATCGGCCAGGCCGCTAACTCGGCACAGGCTGATGCGATTGCGGTCGGCAGCGGCTCGGTTGCAAGCGGCGCGCAGTCGATTGCTCAAGGCGCGAACGCAAGCGCCGCCAACGCCGGATCGATCGCAATCGGTTCCGGCGCGCAAAGCACTGCAATCGATGCCCTCGCGCTCGGCGCCGGCGCGAACGCGGCATCGGCGAACAGCGTCGCGCTCGGCTCCGGCTCACAAACCGGCACGCCAACGCCGACGCCGAGCACGACCATCAACGGCACGGTCTATGGCTTCGCGGGCACGAATCCGACGAGCGTCGTGAGCGTCGGTGCGGCGGGCGCCGAGCGGCAGATCCAGAACGTCGCAGCGGGACGTCTGGACGGGACGAGCACGGACGCGGTCAACGGCTCGCAGTTGTATCAGAGCAATCAGGCGATCGACGCGCTCGCCACCACCGTCGCCGCCGACAAGACGCATTACTTCGACGTCAACGACGGCGGCACCCAGGGCGGCAACTACAACAACGACGGCGCGACGGGCGTCAACGCGTTGGCGGCGGGCGTCGGAACGGTCGCGGCGGGCGCGGGCAGCACCGCGCTCGGCCAGGGCGCGACGGCGAGCAACGCGAACGACGTGGCGCTCGGTTCGGGTTCGCGGACCGGCACCGCGACGCCGACCGCGAGCGCGACCATCGGCGGCACGGTGTACAGCTTTGCCGGCACGAATCCGACGAGCGTGGTGAGCGTAGGCGCGCCAGGTGCCGAGCGGCAGATCCAGAACGTGGCGGCGGGCACGCTCAGTTCGGGCAGCACGGATGCAGTGAACGGCTCGCAGCTCTACGCAACCGATCAGGCAGTCGACAACCTCGCCAGCGTCGTGACGGCCAACGCGAAGCACTACTACAGCGTCAACGACGGCGGCACGCAAGGCGCCAACTACAACAACGACGGCGCGACCGGTCTCAACGCATTGGCGGCGGGCGTAGCGGCAGCGGCGAGCGGCGCGAGCAGCTTCGCGGGCGGCAATGGCGCTTCGGCGCTCGCGGATAACGCGGTCGCGTTGGGCACTTTGTCGAGTGCGTCGGTGGTTGGCGGTGTCGCGATTGGCTCGGGTTCGGTGTCCGATCGCGCGGTGCTGTCGGGCGTCGGCTCGATTGCAAACGGCACGCACGCGATTCCGTTCAACACGGCCGACCAGACCTTGCTCGGCGCGGTGTCGTTCGGTAGCGCGAGCGGCAACACGTATCGTCAATTGACGAACGTCGCGGACGGCACGCAGGCACACGACGCCGTCACGATCCGGCAGTTGGCCGGCGCGTTGTCGTCGTTTGCCGTGACGGGCCAGTTGTACTTCCACGCGAATTCCACGGCGGCGGATTCGCTTGCGGTCGGTGCGGAGTCGATCGCTGTCGGGCCGACCACTGTGGTCAACGGCGACAACGGCGTGGGCGTCGGCAATGGCGCAATCGTCGACGCGACGGCGCCTGGCGGCGTCGCAATCGGCCAGGCCGCGAACTCGGCGCAGGCGGATGCGATTGCGGTCGGCAGCGGCTCGGTTGCAAGCGGCGCACAGTCGATTGCTCAAGGCGCGAACGCTAGCGCGGCCAACGCCGGATCGATTGCAATCGGCTCAGGCGCGCACAGCACCGCAATCGACGCGCTCGCGCTCGGCTCAGGCTCCAGCGCATCGTTTGCGAACAGCGTGGCGCTCGGAGCCGGATCGGTGACGACGGTCGGCGCGGTCAGCAATTACATCGCGTATGGCTTGAGCACGCCGCAGTCGTCGGCGGGTGAAGTGAACATCGGCAACCGGCAGATCACCGGCCTCGCGGCCGGCAAGGCCGGCACCGACGCCGTGAACGTCTCGCAACTCGATGCAGTGGCAAGCCGCTTGACCACACTCATCAGTCAGCAGACGACCAACAACGGCGGCAGCTTCTCGTCGTCGCCCGGCACGCCCACGCCTCCGACGCCCTCGGGCACGAACTCGTCGGCGGGCGGGCAGGGCGCGGTGGCGTCCGGCACGAACAGCTCGGCAGTGGGTAACGGTTCGACCGCATCGGCCAGCGGTTCGACCGCGGTGGGCGCCGGGGCGACATCGACGGGAGCAGGTTCGACGGCGCTCGGCTCCGACAGTAACGACGGCGGCCGCTCGAATGTCGTGGCAGTGGGCTCGAGCGGGACAAACCGGCAGGTCATCAACGTGGCAGCCGGCACCGCGCCGACGGATGCCGTCAACGTCCAGCAGTTGAACGCCACGCTTTCGCAGGCGAACGCCTACACCGATGCTCGCATGAACGAACTGCAGAACGGCATCAATTCGACGGCGCGCAATGCGTATTCGGGCATCGCGGCGGCGACCGCGCTCACGATGATTCCGGAAGTGGACAAGGACAAGACGTTGTCGCTCGGCATCGGCACGGCGGGGTTCCGCGGTTATCAGGCGGTGGCGATCGGCGGCACGGCGCGTCTCACCGAGAACGTGAAGATGAAAGCCGGCGTCGGCATGAGCCCCGGCGGCACGACGGTCGGCGTCGGCGCGGCCATGCAATGGTAAGTCGTGAACGCGGGGCCGCAGCCGCGCGCCACGCATTCTTCGCCACACACAGTTTATGGAGTACCAGATGAACCGACTCTTTTTTGCAAGCCTTTTCAATAGCGCCGTGCTCGTCATAACCGGATGCACGGCGGCGAGCGGCCCGACCTTCAACGCCTATTCCGTCGACTCGAACAACGGCGTGCGCACCTACCGCGCCGAGTGCCACGGATTGTTCGAAAGCGCGTCGACCTGCATGGACGTTGCGAAACGCATTTGCGGCGACAAGGGCGTGCAGCCGATCGACAAAATAGACCGCGTGCGCGCCGCCGACGACAACCGCAGCGACCCGCGCATTCTGCTGTTCAAATGCGGCCAGGAAGCGGGCAACAATGCGGCGGCCGACACGGGCGCCGTCGCTGCGCAAGCGCCCACGCTCGAGAGTTTCGCACTGGAAAGCGATGCGTTGTTCCCGTTCGGCAAGTCAGCGGCGGACACCATGTTGCCATCCGCGAAAGCGCAACTCGACGACGTCGCCGCGCGCATCCGCAAGCACGAGCAGGTGAGCGCGATCGAGGTCGTCGGCCACACCGACAGGCTCGGTCCCGAATCGCTCAACGGACCGTTGTCGCTCGCGCGGGCCAACACCGTGCGCGACTATCTGATCGCTCACGGACTGGACGGCAGCATCATTCAGGCGAAGGGCGTCGGCGCGAGCCAGCCGCGAACGAACTGCGCGGACCGCGAGGGCCGCGCGCTGATCGCGTGCCTGCAACCGGACCGGTATGTGTCGATCACGGTTCAGGGACGCAAGTGATGTGAGCGTGGGGGCGGCGCGGGTAGGCTCGATGCACCGCTCCCGGCTTAATGCTGCGTTCGATGCCTCACTCCGCATGCGGCGACGCCGCGGCGGGCGACAGTTCCGCGAGCAGCGACATCAGGTACTCGATGTCGACAGGCTTGACGAGGTGATGGTCGAAGCCGGCCGCCTGCACACGCAGATGATCGTCGGCCTGGCCGTAACCCGTCACCGCGATCAGCACGGGCCGCGTCTCGCCCTTCTGGCGAATCAGCCTCGCGAGTTCGTAGCCGTCCGTGTCCGGCAGACCGATGTCGAGCAGCGCGGCATCCACCGGCTCGGCCTCGGCTTTCGCGAGCGCATCCTGCGCGCCATACGCGACATCGACGTGATAGCCCTCACTCTCGCAGAGCAGGGCGAGCGAGTCGGCGGCGTCCTTGTTGTCGTCGACGATCAGCACATGCAGCGAAGCGCGCTCGGCATGCGAGGCACCGCTCGCCGACGGTTCGTCGTGCGACGGCGCAGCCGTTTCCGGCGCATGCGAAAGCGGCAGCCTGATCGACACCGTCGCGCCGCGGCCAGGACCGGGGCTAGCGATCTCGATTGTGCCGCCGTGCAGTTCGACCAGCTTCTTCACCAGCGACAAGCCGATGCCGAGACCTCCATGCGCGCGGTCGAGCGTGCGCTCGCCTTGCGCGAAAAGATCGAAGATGTGCGGCAGCAGATCGGGCGAAATGCCGCTGCCGTTGTCCTCGATCGTGACGGTCGCGAAGCGCTCGTCGGCGAGCGCGGTCACGCACACGCTACCGCCGTGGTCGGTGTACTTGCACGCGTTGTTCAATACGTTGACGAGAATCTGCGACAGACGCAGCGGGTCTGCATGCAGCCAGACGGGCGTAGGCGGCAAGCGCACGGTGAGGTGCTGGCCGCGCGAGGCCGCCATCGACGAGACCGTTTCCAGCGCGCCGTAAACCGCGGTGCCGAGCAGGAGCGGCTCGCGTCGAAGCACGATGCGCCCATGCGTGATGCGCGACACTTCGAGCAGATCGTCGACGAGTTGCGCCATGTGATCGACCTGCCGGCCGAGCATGCCGACCAGTTCGCCGGGCTTCATGCCGGCGTCTTTCTGCCGGCGCAGCAATGCAATCGCGTTGCGCATCGGCGCGAGCGGATTGCGCAGTTCGTGTGCGAGCATCGCGAGGAATTCGTCCTTGCGGCGGTCCGTTTCGCGCAGCGCAAGTTCGAGCGTCTTGCGCTGCGTGATGTCCACCGCGCTCGCAATGACGCGCCACGGCCGGCCGTCGGCGTCGCGTTGCAACACGGCCTGGCTTTGCAGCCAGCATTCCTGGCCGTTCATCGCGATGCGGAACTCGAGCGGCTCGTCGAATTCGCCGGTGAGCGCGACGCGGCGCATCGCGGCGTCCACCGCGGCGCGGTCTTCAGCGTGCACGCGATGCAGCGCCGCGTCATACGACAGCGCAATCGGCCCGGCCAGCACGCGGGGCATTGCGTCGACGGTGTCCCAGCAGACCGTCCACGAATCCAGCGACAGATACCCGATAATCATCTTCGCGGCGCGCATCGCGACCTGAAGACGCAGGTTGCGCTCTTCGAGTGCGGCCGCGGCCGCGCGCTCGTCGGTCACGTCGGTTGCCATGCAAAACCATTCGCGCAGCGTGCCGTCGTCGTCGCGTAACGGCGCGGCACGCGCGGACATGATCCGCCAACTGCCGTCGCGCCGACGCAAGCGGAACGTCATCGAGCCTGGCCGCTCGGCCTTGACGATGCCCAACCACTTGTCGCGCGCGCTGTCCTGGTCGTCGGGATGAACGAGATCGAGCCATTCGCAGCCTGTGCTTAAGCCCTCTTGCGGAGCGAACGAGTGCCAGTTGCCGAGCTGATGATTACGGCCCGCCGCGTCCGCAATCCACGTCAGTTCCGAACTCGCTTCGACGAGCGCGCGATAGCGCTGCTCGCTGCGTTCGCGTTCGGTTTGCGCGTCGTGCTGCTCGGTGATGTCGAAGGTCACGCCGAATACGCGCTCGATTTCCGAGCCGCTGCCGCAGTCCGTTTCGCCGCGCGTGCGCAGCCACAAACGGCGCCCGTCCTCGAGTTCGATCGGAAAATCGAGTTCGAACGGCACGCATTCGTGCAAACGCCCCGTCAACTCGCGCGCGAACCACGCGCGGTGACTCTCGGGGATTCTGTCGAAGAGCCATTGCAACGGCACTTCCGCCTGCTGCTGCTCGAGCCCGTAGATGTGCGCGAGCTGGGCGCTGATGCGCGCCGTGCGGCTGCCCATGTCCCATTCCCACGCGCCGACGCGCGCCGCGTCGAGCGCGAAGCGCAGACGCCGTTCGCCGATTTCGTAAGCCTCGCCGGCCTTCACGAAGTCGTCGATGTCCATCGCGATGCCGCATGCGCCGGTGACGACGCGCGTGTCGTCGAAAATCGGCTGAAGGCGCAGCTTGTGCCAACGGTACTTGCCGTCGAAGCGCTGCAGGCGCGCGTTGACCTTCGCGCTTTCGCCGGCCGTGAGCGCGCTGCGCCAGGCGTCGAGCACTTTTTTCACGTCGCATTCGAGAACGAACTGGTCCCAATGCAGCGTGGTGTTCGGCGCGAAGGGATTGCCGAGGTAGTTGCGGCAAGCGATGTTGGTATAGGTGACAATTCCGCGCGCGTCCGCGGTCCAGACAAGAGCCGGAACCTGATCGGCAATATCGTTGTTGCTCATTGCGTTATCAATCGCACCGTTTTACTGCTTCGAGAGAACGTCTGCTTACACCGCAAGTGGATTGAAGCACTGCGCTGCGTGAGCGAAGTGACAGTCCATCGTCCTGTGCGCGGCGCCTCGCTGCTATTGGGGAAAGCCTGGGTTCGCGCCCCATTGCAGCGCGCCGCTGCTTATGCCCTGGCCAATTCCGCAGACCTTTAGGCGCAATAGGTCGAGATCGCGCGATCCGTGCCCCATTGTGCGCCTGAAAGCCGCTGCAATAATACGGGCGTGCGCACAATCGGGCCGCCGCGCGCGAGCCCAATCCACTTATTAGCATGCGGCGCGCCTTGCGCGGGACAGGAGACGTGATGAACAGTATTTCGCCGACATCGTATGCAAGCCGTGCCGACGGCATGCGCCCGATGCCGTTCAGTGCGCCGCATTCCGTGTTGCGCTCGCAGCTTGCGCGTTAAGCGGCGTATTTCATCGACGGATGCGCTGGCGCGCGTCGGCAGCATGCGCTGCTCGCTGCTGGCGTGTTGCATTGCGTGTTGCGTAACAGCGGCGCTTCACTCTTCCGCCGTGCTCGCGCAGGCATGGCGAGACCTTGCGCCGCAGCCGACGCCGCCCACTCCGCGTAGTGCGCCGTCGCAACCTTCCGCGCCATCGGAAGAGAATGCCGCGCAGATCGCAGTGCCCCGACTCGAGGGACTGGTGTTCCAACCGGCCGGCGCGAGCGCTCCTGCCGCCACAACGCAGCCCCGCATTGCCGCCGAAGATTTGCCCCTGCTCGACGCGGCATTTCTTCATTCGTTCGACGGCGATCTCGACAAGCCCCTCACGTTCGGACGCCTTGCCGACATGCGCCGTGCCGTGGTGGAGCGTTATCGCGCCGCCGGCAAACCGCTCGTGGATGTGTACGTGCCCGAGCAGGACGTGAGTTCCGGCGTCGTGCATATTGCAGTCGCCGAGTTTCGCCTGGGACAGGTGCGCACGAATGGCAATCGCTATTTCTCCGACGATCTGCTCAAACGCGAAATGCCGCTCGAAGCGGGCGCACCGATTCTGCAGTCGGACGTTTCGCTCGGTCTCGCGGTACTCAACGCCAATCCTTATCGACGCGTGGATGCGGTCTTTGCGCCCGGCGAAGCGGCGAATTCAACCGACGTCATCCTGCAGACCGACGACCGTCTGCCGCTTCGCGTGAGCGCCGGCTACGACAACGCGGGCGTGCGCGATCTCGGCCGCGACCGCTTTTTTGCCGGCATCGACTACGGCAATCTGTTTGGGCTCGATCAGCATGTCGCGTATCAATTCACGGCGAGCAACGATTTCTTCAGCGGCAACCCGGACATTGAAGGACGCCCGAACCGCGCGCGCTTCATGGCTCACGCGCTGAACTACATTGCGCCGCTGCCGTGGCACGACAGCATCGAACTGTTCGGCGTCTATGCGCAGAGCACGCCGCGTCTGCCGGACAGTTACGGGCAAACGGGCATTTCCGCGCAGATGAGCGTCCGCTACGACTGGCGTCTGCCGACCACGACGAATACCGCGCAACTCGTTCAGTTCGGCTATGACTTCAAGCGCAGCAACAACAATCTGGAATTCGGCGGCTTTCAGGTGTTCAACTCGAACACACACATCCACCAGTTTCTGCTTACCTACGATGTCAGTC
This sequence comes from Paraburkholderia sp. RL17-368-BIF-A, assembly GCF_046054045.1. Classification (NCBI taxonomy): domain Bacteria; kingdom Pseudomonadati; phylum Pseudomonadota; class Betaproteobacteria; order Burkholderiales; family Burkholderiaceae; genus Paraburkholderia; species Paraburkholderia sp. RL17-368-BIF-A. Next base: position 10,737 of record NZ_JARESN010000012.1, on the reverse strand, counting down.
AGCCGGGCGACGCGGGCGTCGGGCACCTATCGGCGACACTCGTGGGAAGTCCTGGCGGACTGGACGGCTCGAACAACGACGCCGCGTTCGCCGCCGCGCGGCAAGGCGCGACCGCCCGCTATGCGTATCTGCAACTCGCGGCACAACGCGCGATCGTGCTGGGCGGCTTTACGTTGACCGGGCGCGGCGCGTTCCAGTGGACGCCGAATACGCTGTTGCCGAGCGAGGAAATGGGCCTCGGCGGCGAGACCAGTGTGCGAGGCTACGAGCCGTACGTCGTGCTAGGCGATCGCGGCTGGAACGTGCAGACGGAATTGCGTGCGCCCGCGTTGCAGTTCGGCGGGAGCGGTGCGGCCGCGCAACCGTTTGTGTTCGTCGACGCAGGCCATGTGTGGAACCGCGACGATCAACTCGCGGAACCCGCTCATGGGTCGCTCGTTAGCGTCGGCGCGGGCGTGCGTTTTCAATGGTCGCGTTTCGTCGATTTTCGCTGCACGTATGGCGTGCCGCTGCGTGCGCCGGCGCCGGGCGCATCGAAGGCGCCGATGGTGCTTCTGTACGTTTCTATCGGCAGTTAAAGCCTGCGTCGCACGCGTTATACATGTTTCAGCACGCTGCTCGCGAGCTTGCGCAGTTCGTCGAACTGGGTGACGAGTTCGAGACAGAGCACGAAGGCCAGCATCGCGGAAGGGCCTGGGTAGCGTTCGCTCAATCGCAGTAGCGGGCCCGCGTAACGCGCGCGAACGGCTTCGCGTGTCATGACCCACGTGATCGCGATTCCGATTGCCGCGCCGACCAGCAGATCCGTCGGATAGTGAAAGCCGAGATAGGCACGCGGGACGCAGATAAAGAACACGGTGTAGATCAGCGCCAGTACGCCGATGCGCTTGCAGATCAGAAAGATGCCGGTGGCGATGGCCATCCATAGCATCGCGTGGTCGCTGGGGAATGAACTCCACGAAGACAGCAACGCGTCTTTGGACACGCCGGCCGCAAAGTGCAGATTCAGTTCGGAACTGTAGACGGGGCGCACTCTGAACGGCAGCCAGTGCGTGAGCGTTCTTCCTACAAAAAGCGCGACGAGACCGCTGAGTATCGTTGCAATGACCATTTCGCGCCGCCATGCACTGCGCTCGCCGGATTGAAACCACATCCACCACAACACCGGTATCAGCAGAAGACCCTTGAAGGTGTAGAGATCGGCGAGTGCCTGTATTGCATGCGTTGTGTGCAAGCCGAAGTGAATGTTTGAAAGATATGTCTCAATGGTTATATCGAAGCTATTCATCTTTTTGTGGGGTTCCCAATCAAACGGCTAATGGTCAGTGTAACTGATGATCAGCCGTCGCCAATTTTCACCGGATGCTGCGCTGTCACGCGGTTTGCTGCAGGCGTTTATTCATGGACTCTCGCGCGCTCGCGACGCGTGCACCGCATAAAAGGAGAGGCAAATGCTTACGCAGAAAACGAAGGACGTTGTAAAAGCTACGGCCCCTGTGCTGGCGCAGCATGGGCTGCCGATCATCAAGCGCTTTTACGAACGGTTGTTCAACGCGCACCCGGAACTGAAGAACGTATTCAACATGGCCCACCAGGATCAGGGCCAGCAACAGCAGGCTCTCGCTCGCGCCGTCTACGCTTACGCAGAGAACATCGAGAATCCCGGCAGTCTCGCGGCGGTGCTGAAAAATATCGCCAACAAACATGCGAGCCTGAATGTCCGGCCGGAGCATTACCCGATTGTCGGAGAACATTTGCTCGGCGCGATCAAGGACGTACTCGGCGACGCCGCCACGGACGAGATCATCTCCGCGTGGGCGCAGGCCTATGGCAATCTCGCGGACCTGTTGATGGGAATGGAAAGCGAGTTGCGCGAGAAGTCGACGCAACAACTCGGCGGCTGGACGGGCTGGCGCAAGTTCGTGGTCAAGGAAAAGCGGCCTGAGAGCAGCGTCATTACATCGTTCGTGCTTGAACCGTCGGACGGGCAGCCGGTCGTCAACTTCGAGCCGGGCCAGTACATCAGCATTGCAGTAGATGTGCCTTCGTTGCAGTTGCAACAGATTCGCCAGTACAGTCTGTCCGACATGCCGAATGGGCGCAGCTATCGCATCTCCGTCAAACGCGAGGAGGGCGACGCTTCACGACCGCCGGGCTATGTGTCGTCGCTGCTTCACGAGCATGTGAACGTGGGCGACGAGGTCAAACTCGCCGCGCCGTACGGCACGTTTTATATTGACGTACACGCGAAAACGCCAATCGTGCTGATCAGCGGCGGCGTCGGTTTGACGCCGATGGTTAGCATGCTCAAGCGCGCGATTCAGGACCTGCAGCGGCAAGTGGTATTCGTGCACGGCGCGCGAAACGGTGCAGTGCATGCGATGCGCGACAGGCTTCGGCAAACCGCCGCGACGTATGCGAACTTCAAGGCGGTGGTCTATTACGAGAACCCGCTACCCGGCGATATAGCCGGTCAGGACTATGACCGTGCGGGCTTTATCAATCTCGATGAGTTGCGTGATCTGATTCTGCTTCCCGGCGCGGACTACTACATTTGCGGCCCTATTCCGTTCATGCGCTTGCAGCACGATGCATTACGCGCGATGGATATTCCCGAGACGCGGATTCATTACGAGGTGTTCGGCCCGGACCTGTTCGAGGAGTAAAAGCCACGGCTTATTGAATGGCTTTACGGCGTTTGCGCAACGAGTTGCTTGTGAAAGAAAGTAGTGCCGCAGAACGTGCCGTCGGGCATCAACGCATAGTTTGGCACTTCTCCGACACGTTGCCAGCCTGCGCGCTCATAGAGCCGCTCGGCATCTCCGCCGGTCACAGTGTCCAGCACGAGTACGGACTTGCCGGCGCGGCGCGCTTCGTCGTCGACGGCGGTCATGAGACGCGCCGCAATGCCGCGACGCCTCGCGTCTCGGTGCACGAGCATCTTCGCGACATCCGCGCGATGAGGCTGGTTTTCGGGCTGCGCCGTGATCAGTTGCACGGTGCCGACGATCTTGCCGTCAGCGCGTTCGGCAACCAGCAGGATTCGCTCGTCGCGGGCCACGCCATTCGCGACCTGTTGCCAGAAGCGAAGCGCGGTTTGCCGCGAGATAGGCAACATGAAGCTGACCGACGCGCCGCCTTCCACGCAGTCGATCAGCAGATCGGCGAGCGAATCGACACAGGCCATTGCTTCGTCGGCATGGATGCGTCGAATGGCTATCGTTTCAGTCATCGTTGGCTCCGTGAGTTGAAAGGCAAGTATGTTTAGTGCTGCCGGTTAGCAAGGCGTTTTGAAAGATCATTAGTCGCTCAATGTCTTGCGATGATTCTCAGGCGCCTTCGCCGAAGCAAAATATGTCTGCAACGCGGGCGCCGAGCGGTCGCTCAACGAGCAGATTCGCGCGAGCCAGTCTGCCTCAGCAGGCCATTCGCCTTCCAGCACGCGCGGATAAATCTGGCGCACGAACTGATGCAGCGCTTTTGCGCCGATATTGCCACTGACGCCGAGCAGCACATGCAAGGCGTCACGTGTCGCGTCGAAGTCGCGCGCGCTAACGCTCGCGGCGAGTTGCGCCACCGTCGAGCGAATCTGTTCGATGCCGTTGAGGAATGTCTGGTCAAGCAAGTCCAGCGCGACCAGTTCCTGAAGATGTTTCTCGTCGAGCAACGGACCTTCATGCAACGCGGCGAGCTTGCCCGCAGACAACGTGTTCTCGGGCGACGACACCGTGTCTGCCGTCACATGATTCACTCGATGGCGTGCAAACTGCCGCGCCAGCGCTGCATATAGCGCGCCGATTTGCGCGGGCTTGGTCATCACTTCGTTCATGCCCGCGGCGAGACAGCTTTCTACCGCCTCGCGATCCGATTGACTGGTCAACGCGATGATCGGCACGCTCGCGTAGGCATCGGAGCGCGCGCGGATCAGCGCGGTGGTCTCCACGCCGCCCATGCCGGGCATGTTCATATCCATCACGATGGCGTCGATAACGACGCCTTGCTGCAAGCGCGCCAGCACGGCCGGTCCATGCTCGGCTTCGACGACCGTCGCGCCGAATCGCTCCAGATAGCCTTTCGCGACCAGTCTGCTGTAGGTGTCGTCGTCCGCGAGCAGAATCGTTCTGCCGACGAAGCCATCGAAGCGCTGCATACGGCCATGCCGATGACCGTTCTCGAAGAGCTTATGCAAAACACCGATCAACTCGACCATGCTCGCCGACTTGCTGACGAATTCGTCCATGCCTGCGCGGCGCGCGAGAGATCGCGCCACGTTGCCCGGCTCCGCCGTATAAGCGACGACGATCACATTGCAGTTCGGGTTGCGATGATCGGCGCGAATTCGTTCGGTCACCGTGTAGCCGTCAAGCGTCGGCATGTTGATGTCCATCAGCACCAGGTCCCACGGCTGGGACTCGCTGAGCGCGGCGAGCGCGGCCTCGCCGTCCGCTGCGTCGCCAGGCTTTGCGCCCACCTTCGACAGTGCCCGTTGAACGCGCGTGCGATGGTCTGCATCGTTATCGACAACGAGAATACGTTTGCCGTCGAAAAACGGGGCGGCACGATTAAAGATTTGCTGCTCGTGCTCGGCGACCTCGCTTTCGGAAACGCGCGGAAATTCGAGTGTGAACTGCGTGAACTGACCGACCTCGGAGCGGCAGCGTATCGTGCCGCCGAACGCGCGCATTGCGCGCTGACAGTAAGCGAGTCCGAGGCCCGTGCCTGCGGAATTGCCCGCTGTGCGAAACGGCTCGAAAAGATGCGGCAGGATTTCGGGCGCAATGCCGGGACCGGTGTCGTGCACGATTACTGTCTGCCGATCCACCGTCAGCGTGAGCGTGGCCAAAGGATGCGCCGCAATGTGATGCAGCGCATTCTTGATCAGGTTGAAAAGCGTAAACAGATAAACCGTTTCGTCGACCTTGAAGGTGAAATCTTCGAGCACCGCGAGTCTGACTCGCGCGCGTTCGTTCTGGTCGCCGAAGCCGTATTCGTCCAGCGCCTTGCGCGTTGCGGCCGCTGCGCTCAGATACGTGAACTGTTCCGGGCGGATGGCTTTCGCGCTGACTTCGTCAAGTGTCATCGCGATGATGCGCAAACCGCGCTCGATCGACAACTGGCCGTGTGCCAGGTGCCGATACAGCAGTGCAATCCGGCGCTGTGATGCGGCCGGCGGCGAGTCATGATCTATCGCAGCGGGCAAGACTTCTTCTACTCTATCGAGAACATGCTTGAGCTGGCTGAGAGGATTGCGCATTTCATGAGCGATCGACCCGGCAAGCGCCCGAAGCGCGCCGGTTCTCGCCTGTGCGACGATCCCCTTCAGATTGCTGTATGAGAACGTGATGCCGGCGAAAATGCCAAACGTGAAAACCGGCAGATAGGTGTAGAGAAAGAGATGCGCGTCGACGTGGACGGCTTCCGGAATAACGATTCGCGCGCACAGAATAGCAGCGCCTATGCCGAGCGCCAGATTCAGTGACAACGCAACGAAAGACGGAAAGATGGCGATCAGAAAGAACACCATGCCCAGTTCGGCCATCGACCACAGCATCGAGTAATGACCGGACAGCAGGTAGTAAGTGAAGAAAAACGGTAGCGTGTACGCTACCGTTACGAAGTAAAACCACGGCAGGAGGCGCGCTGTCCTTGCGGGCCAGAAACGGCGCAGAAGCAGCAATGCGCAGCTCACGGTGCCGACAACCCGCATCAGCAGGTTCTCGTTCGGTTGCGGATCGATGAACGTCCACCACAACCAGTACACCGGATGTCCAACGGTGCCGATCAGGCCCACAGCCAACACGCTGTAATCGGAGACCTTCGCGGCATCGGACACGACCCGGTTGAGATAGCGGATGCCCCCTGAAATGGCTTTCATGTCGCTCTTTAACTTTTATTGAACCGGCCTCAGAACTTGAAGCTGCTGACGTTAAATGACATGCCGGCACTGCCAACCCAGCACAACACTCTGTCGCCGCGCTTCAGTTCTCCGCTGTCTTTTGCCATCGCTATCGCGGCGGGAATAGAGGCCGAAACGAGGTTCCCCGTTTCCGGATAGATGTGATACATCTTGTCCTCTATTCCGGCCTTTTCTCCGTAGCCGTGCCACGCTGCCTTCGAAGAAGCATGGGTAAAGACAATGTCGATGTCTTTCCTCGGAATCGGCAGTTTAGCGAGTACCGCGGACAGTTCGTCGGAATTCTTGTGAAGCTCGTGGCCGAACGATGTAAAACGCATGTCGCCGTTCTTGCCAATTTTTTCCGACGGATGGCAGAAGCCTTCGTAGCCGGGAATCGGAATGGTGCACAGGTCCGATACCTGGGGCTTGCCCCGAAAGGCAAAATTGAAGTTGTCCGGCTCGTTGGCGACCAGCAACGTGGCGGTGGCGGCCTCGCCGATCGTAAACGACGGCAGCGTGTATTCGATTTGCGCCTGGTTCTTCAACGCAAAATTCCCCGGGTAGAGTGGACCGCCTGCGAGCATATTGAATTCGGCATTCACGATCATAGCGTTTCTGTACTGACCGCACTTGAACAAACTGTCGATAATCGACATCGCTCGTGTCCAGCTCATGCAGGCGTCCACCACGTCGAAGCATTCCGCATTGATGAAGCCGAGCGTGCTCGCCATCATGTGGCTATTGCCCGGCTCGAGAAACCCTCTGCCGATGCCGACATAAATAAACAGCTCGATATGCTCCGGCCGCAAATAGGTTTCCGACAAAGCCTTGCGAGTGGCCATCGCGACGTGATCGATGGGTGATTCGTGGCTGTCGCACCAGCGCCGGTTGACGAGCCCGCTTCTGTCGAGCAGTGTCTTGATGGTGCGTATGCCTCTGTCGATGTCCCCGTCGTAGCCGGTGGAATGAAACCGGATCATGTCGGCGACTTCGTCATTGGTGACGATTCGGGAAGGCAGGCTGACCGCAACGTTCTTGATAAGCATAAACAATCCGTGAAAGAGGGTTTTTGGTGGATGGAGTCCCGTTCGCGCGTGGCGGCGGGCGCGGGTACTTCGGCGTCCGCCTCACGGCGCTCGTACATTAACGCGTCCACCGCGACTGGCGAAAATACCGTCGCCCTCGCTGGATCATTTAATCGGCCTCGCGGCCGATATCTGGCTAGAACCGCTCGATCATTCCCAATTGCACGCCGCGAACCGGTGCACCCGGATAGGCCGCGGGAAGGCCGGTGACGTTGACGCCGCGCAGGGTGAAGGTAGCGTCGTGGTGGTTGCGCAGCATCGCGCCGCTCGCGTAGAGCGTGAGTTTCGGCGAGAGATCGTATTCGCACGCCACGCTGAACTGGTCCGCGTCGTTGTCGCCGCCCGAGCGATCGCGTGCGTACGCATAGCCTAACGAAGCGCGCAGGCGCGGCGAGAACGCATAGCGCATCGAAAGCGAAAGACCGTCGTCGTGATACCGCGGCGAACCGCCGTCGCCGTTGAAGAACGACGCATAGGCGGTCGCTGCGCCGAACTGGTAGGAGACACCACCGAGGTTCGCGCGCAAGGTCGTACCGCCATGCGTTTGCTGATGCGCGTAGGAAACGCGAAGCGGTCCGTTGCAGTACGCAAACGTTTCGTAGTCGCCGGATAGCCCGTTGCCGTTGCCGTTGCCATCGCCGCTGTCGCGCAGTGCGACCATGACTGTCGTCGTGAAGCCGTGAAAGTCGGGCGACAGATAGGCGATGCCGTTGTCGGTATAAGGCGTGATTTTGGACAGGTTATTCAACCCCGAGGCGATCGTCCCTGCGCCGAAGGCGTCGAGTTGTCCTTTGAACGGAATGTAGATCGGCGAGTACTGACGGCCCACACGCACTTCGCCCCACGGCGCGCCGATGCCGATCCACGCCTGGCGGTTGAAGATCGTGCCCGCGGTGGCCAACGTGCCGTCGGCCGAGCTGAAGCCGTTTTCCAGTTCGAACAGAAGGCGTGTGTCCGAGTCCAGTTGCTCCGCGCCGCGCAAGCCGATTCGCGAGCCGCGGTAAGCGCCCGAGTCGAGGCGCGGCGTCCATGATGAGCCGGGATTCGTGACTTCGATACTGGTGTCGATCGTGCCGTATAGCGTGATCGTGTTTTGCGCGAGAACATCCGGCGCTACGGAAAAGCATGAACTCGCGATGGAGAGAAAGAGCACCAGCCGCGCCGTGCGGTTGTTGCATGAATGAAAGGGCTCGGTAAAGTGCATCGAATGTTTTTGATGGAATAGCGGATATACCGCGAAAATAAAGCGGAGGCTCTGCCGACGGAATCTTTGCATACGTCGCGTTTAACTGCATGCCGCCATCAGACCATCAATCGGATACTAATGACAATGCTGCCAACCGACGACGACTCTATTTCACTTTCATTGATATGGGCCATGATCCGAGATGACCCGGCAATAGATCAAAACCGCTGCATGGTGGAAATAACAGGCTGGATGATTCCACTAGACCCGACCGCAATCACCGTCGACTATTTCCTCCTCGCCGCGCGAGAACCTTGTTGCGGCGGCTGCGTGCCACGCGATCCTTTCACTTGCATTGAAGTCATTCCGCTCGAGCCGGTCGCGCTCGACGCAGGCCTGGTCACCATGCGTGGCCGTCTGGTGCGATTCGTCGACGATCCTGCGGGCTGGCGTTATCGGCTCGAACTGGCCGAGCGCGTTGATGAAGCGGCGAGCGTCAAGCAGCCGCCGGTTTCGCGGATGAGTCGCCGTGCGTTTCTCGCGTCAACCACCGCGCTGGGGCTCGCGGCTTGCGCGCATGGCCGCTTTGCCGGATACACCGAGTCGCGCTCAGAGCAGCAGCAATGGCAAGCATCGCCTGGCGCATTGACCATCGACATGCACAGTCATGCGGGCCATGTCATCGTCTCACGCGATCCGGCCATAGGCGACCATCGGCCATTGACGCCCGTCAGCGCCTCGATGCGCGCGGGCGGGATGAATGTGATCTGCCTCGCCATCGTCACCGATACCGTCGTCACGCACGTGTCCGCCGATCGCAAGCGTTTCGAGGCGTGGCGCGAGCCGCAGCCAGGCGAGCTATATCGACTCGGCCAAACGGAATTCGCCCGCGCGAAAGAACTGGTCGATCGCGAGCAACTCGTCATCGTGACGAATGCAAGCATGCTAGCGTCGACGGAAAAAGAAAGACCGCGCGTGATAATCGCCGCCGAGGGCGCGGACTTTCTGGAGGGGCAACTGGAGCGTATCGACGAGGCGTACTCGCGCCATCATCTACGTCACCTTCAATTGACGCATTACCGTGTGAACGAACTCGGCGACATTCAAACGGAGGCGCCTGTTCACGGCGGCTTGAGCGATTTCGGCGCGGATGTCGTGCGCCGCTGCAATGCGCTGGGTATTGTGGTGGACGTTGCGCACGGCACGTTCGATCTCGTGAAGCGCGCAGCTTCAGTCACGACGAAGCCGTTGGTGCTCTCGCACACGGCGCTCGCAGGACATCCAGGCGCGCGCAGCCGCCTGATCACAGCCGACCATGCGCGCGCTGTCGCGGACACGGGCGGCGTGATCGGCGTGTGGCCGAGTTCCGGCACATTCCACGACCTCGATGCGATGGCGCACGGCTTCAAGCGCATGGCGGATGTGGTGGGCGTCGAACACGTCGGCCTCGGCACCGACATGCTCGGCTTCATTGCGCCGCCGGTTTTCACGCGCTATGAACAACTACCGGCGTTGGGCGCAGCATTGCTCGCCACCGGCTTCTCCCAAACAGAAACCGAACAGCTACTAGGCGGCAACTATCGGCGCGTGTTCGAGGCGTCGTTGAGCTGAGTTTGTATAAGAGCGCTTGAGCCCATTGGCCCAGCTTTTTGCCAACGCTGGCCGCAGTCGATAGCGTATTAGTGCCGATGAAGCAAGGCGGCGAAGCGAGCGCTATCTTCCGCGAGCGGCAGCGACTGAGGACGCCCGCACATCGAACGTGACGCCGCTCACTGATTCTGATGCATGACCGCAGAGATCCTTCTGGAGCAGTCTGGCACGGACTTCTGTCAAGATTTGTTGCTCCCTGCCTATCCCAAATTAAATTCGTTGACCTTAATGAACTTAAATGGTCAGTTAACGGATTTGGCAGCGAACGCTGCGTCGCTGGTCTTTTCAGGGAGCGGGGAGTGGCAGAATTTGATCCATCACGGCAGGGCGTCACGGGACGTCAGGCGTACTTTCTCGACGTGCCCGGCACGGAGAGCGCACCGGCGCTCTCGGTCGTCTCGTTCACGGCAACCGAAAAGATGGGCGCACCCACCGAGGTGCGCATCGAGTTGACCCACCCGCAGCAGCTTGCACGCGCCGACTATCTGAACGTCGACGCCACGTTTTCCATCGTGCCCGACGATGGCGCTACACGTAAGTTCTCGGGATTCATCGCGCGCTTCTCCACGATCCAGACTACCCGTGACTACGTGAAGTACCAGGTCGTGCTCAGATCGCACTTCGCGCGACTCGAGGCAGTGACCCGCAGAAAAATCTTCCAGCACGCGAGCACGCCCGACATTATCGCGGCGGTTCTGTGCGGTCATGGGCTGAGGGAGCACCAGTTTTCATTCAGGTTGCGCGGGCAATACCGCAAGCATCTGTTTCGCATGCAGCACCAGATGAGCGACCTTGCCTATGTCCACATGCTCGCAGAGAAGGCCGGAATTTACTGCTTCATTGTGGAGACGCAATACGGCGACGAGATCGTATTCGCGGATGACGTCGATCACTATATCTACGACCCGCGGCTGATCGTG
>NZ_JARESN010000035.1:0-9586 GCF_046054045.1 Paraburkholderia sp. RL17-368-BIF-A | reverse complement strand
TTCGGTTTTATCTGAACGTAGTGGGATTTAAAGAACAAAAAAAGAAGAAAAATTATTCTCTAGCATTCAGTTTTATCTGAACGTAGTGGGATTTAAAGAACAATCTGGACATTAACTTCCGTGATGGAGACGACAGTTTTATCTGAACGTAGTGGGATTTAAAGAATAAATCAACTGTTTCAAAAATAGCAGCATTCCTTATGTTTTATCTGAACGTAGTGGGATTTAAAGGAACGATGGTAATGATAATCAATACCTTTAGCCGTGTTTTATCTGAACGTAGTGGGATTTAAAGTAGAAAAGTAGGGGTATACAAATACGTTGAAGCACCAGTTTTATCTGAACGTAGTGGGATTTAAAGTGATAATATCATGACGGACGTACTTTACGGAGGATAGTTTTATCTGAACGTAGTGGGATTTAAAGGTAATATAAAGAATTGATTTTAAAGCTGTTAATACTGTTTTATCTGAACGTAGTGGGATTTAAAGTGATAATATCATGACGGACGTACTTTACGGAGGATAGTTTTATCTGAACGTAGTGGGATTTAAAGGAAGAAAATGAATACGTCACGATCTAACGCTGCACGAGTTTTATCTGAACGTAGTGGGATTTAAAGCGCTAACTTTGAACTTTCCATTTGCGATATCCAACGCGTTTTATCTGAACGTAGTGGGATTTAAAGTCTAATAGTTCGGGATTCTCGTAGATGTTGCCAACAACGTTTTATCTGAACGTAGTGGGATTTAAAGTTCAAAAATAACAAAAAAGGCATCGTGGAAGTACAGTTTTATCTGAACGTAGTGGGATTTAAAGCCCATACTGAATGCTGTATTTGCGGCGAGGTGGTCTGTTTTATCTGAACGTAGTGGGATTTAAAGAGAGAAAAAGGGAAAGCACCTTGTATGATTGTATTTTGTTTTATCTGAACGTAGTGGGATTTAAAGACAAACATATTTGCATATTCGTATGTCAAACGTACGTTTTATCTGAACGTAGTGGGATTTAAAGTGAATCAGAGTTCCAGGCTTCACTTGAACACTTATGTTTTATCTGAACGTAGTGGGATTTAAAGGTTCACTTTATTTTCACTGTTACTTTTAATCTTATTGTTTTATCTGAACGTAGTGGGATTTAAAGTTTTGAGATAAAGGAATTCTCCAACTACCATATCGATGTTTTATCTGAACGTAGTGGGATTTAAAGTTCAACCCAAACGTGTATAAATCATCGATAGATTTTGTTTTATCTGAACGTAGTGGGATTTAAAGTCGATTGGGGAGGTTTTCCGCACCGTTCCTGCCTCCCGTTTTATCTGAACGTAGTGGGATTTAAAGGAGCTCTTGTTTGTATTATTGAGATATACAAAAACGTTTTATCTGAACGTAGTGGGATTTAAAGATGACTTAATAAATGGTGTTGATGCAAGTCATTTTGGTTTTATCTGAACGTAGTGGGATTTAAAGCAAAAACAGTTGATGTTAGTATAGGTGCTGTATCTATGTTTTATCTGAACGTAGTGGGATTTAAAGGAATAAAATGCCCTATTCGTCTTACGGTGTTTAAGTTTTATCTGAACGTAGTGGGATTTAAAGAAAATGGAGAATTTAGAAAAAGTCGCAGATTATTTCGTTTTATCTGAACGTAGTGGGATTTAAAGTTGGGGAGTTTGCTCGCAGTTTTTCGCTGCGTTTATGTTTTATCTGAACGTAGTGGGATTTAAAAAGATGATCTACTATCAAATTATGACATTGTTCCAAAGGTTTTATCTGAACGTAGTGGGATTTAAAAGATGATCTACTATCAAATTATGACATTGTTCCAAAGTTTTATCTGAACGTAGTGGGATTTAAAGCTGTACCACCGGGCATATCAAAACTAGAACTATTACGTTTTATCTGAACGTAGTGGGATTTAAAGAAAGTACATTCAGCTGCTCGTATTCGACCTACGATGTTTTATCTGAACGTAGTGGGATTTAAAGTCGGGCCACTCCGACACGCACTTCAACCGAATCACGTTTTATCTGAACGTAGTGGGATTTAAAGTGATTTCGTCTTTTAAATGGACATTTCCGCTACCAGTTTTATCTGAACGTAGTGGGATTTAAAGAAAAATTAAGGGGTGTCGTATTATACCACAAAAATGTTTTATCTGAACGTAGTGGGATTTAAAGGAAGAAGAAATGTTAAATGAATATTTAAAATTTGATGTTTTATCTGAACGTAGTGGGATTTAAAGATTGGTTGGTATGATGTATTTGAAAATCAAAAAGCTGTTTTATCTGAACGTAGTGGGATTTAAAGCAATCAAGACATTCGGAATGGCGAAAAGGTTGCAAAGTTTTATCTGAACGTAGTGGGATTTAAAGCAATTTGCCCACCATAAAGCTTTTCCACATGTTGTTGTTTTATCTGAACGTAGTGGGATTTAAAGAAAGAATCCAAATTTAAGCAAAATGCAAAAGACAAGTTTTATCTGAACGTAGTGGGATTTAAAGAGACGAGATAGACAAATCCATTATCGAGCATTATAGTTTTATCTGAACGTAGTGGGATTTAAAGTAGTGTAATAATGTTCTTTCGTGTTAATTGTTTCAGTTTTATCTGAACGTAGTGGGATTTAAAGTAGTCATGATACTTCCATCGTTAAATTTCACTAAAGGTTTTATCTGAACGTAGTGGGATTTAAAGACTGCATATACTTTTCCGCTATTTTGTCCGATTGCGTAGTTTTATCTGAACGTAGTGGGATTTAAAGGACCCAAATATTTATAAAACTCATACCACTCTGTCCGTTTTATCTGAACGTAGTGGGATTTAAAGAGTTAAATGTTCATTCAGTCTAGCAATGCCGTTATTGTTTTATCTGAACGTAGTGGGATTTAAAGGGTTCTGAAAAACGTGTATCAAAGTATTCACCTATAGTTTTATCTGAACGTAGTGGGATTTAAAGTCAGAAGTATTTGATTTGTTCACAATGCATAGACATGGTTTTATCTGAACGTAGTGGGATTTAAAGAATGGCCAAAATGTAGAAGTATTAAAACACAGAAAAACGTTTTATCTGAACGTAGTGGGATTTAAAGTTAGAGGATACCGATTCTTTTAACTTTTCTAACATAGTTTTATCTGAACGTAGTGGGATTTAAAGTTTGCTTTTACTCTCGATATAAACATAAAAATACCGTTTTATCTGAACGTAGTGGGATTTAAAGGCAGTAATCGAATAATTTCTCTCGCTTCATCTTTAGTTTTATCTGAACGTAGTGGGATTTAAAGTCCGATGAGTCTATCGGTGGTACTTGTGGAACGCTTGTTTTATCTGAACGTAGTGGGATTTAAAGAATTATCCTGAAGTTGTAACAATGGACTTCTTAATGTTTTATCTGAACGTAGTGGGATTTAAAGTTTGCTAACATCGGGATTTTTGGGATAGTTACACCCCAGTTTTATCTGAACGTAGTGGGATTTAAAGAGCCAACCAAATAAAGCGCCAAATGCGTCACCGATTGTTTTATCTGAACGTAGTGGGATTTAAAGTAACCAAAACCAATATGTTTTGGAACGGGGTTTTCCTCGTTTTATCTGAACGTAGTGGGATTTAAAGGACGTTCGTGATTCACTTTATTTTTCTCGAAATAGGCGTTTTATCTGAATATAATGGGATTTAAAGTTGTTCGTTTCAACATACATGTTCCAGGAGAAATTGTTTTATCTGAACGTAGTGGGATTTAAAGGTTGGAAGAAAAATACTAACAAGTTAAAAAGGGACAAATCTTGGTTGTTAAAATGGGGTATGGTTAGATATCCATACTCACAAAGGAAGGATTATTACTTAAAACCAGTTATTTGTATAATTTGAGCAATCTGTAAAGACTGTTAAAATTAAATTATATAAAAATATTAAAAGGAAAAGAGGGATTTCTATGAAATCAAATAAGTTTGTCTTAGGTGCTTTGACTTTAGCGGTTATGACACCGGCCATTGTGATTCCAATGACACAATATGCTGAGGTAACACCAGCGTTTGCATCGGAAAAAGTAGCTTTTTCGAAAATCTTTTCTGATGTTTCGAAGAATAGCGATTATTATGAAACGATTCATCAAATGGCAGAGAAGGGCATTATTAATGGTTACGAAGATGGCACATTCCGTCCATTAGAGAAAATTTCTCGTCAACATGCAGCAGTATTAATTAATAGTGCGACGGATTTACCAAAGACACTACCATTCAAAGCCTTTAAAGATGTACCGCAAAGTCACTATTACTACGATCAAATAAAAGCAGTTCAAATGGCTGGTATTTTAGAAGCGGATGGAAAGGGCAACTTCAACGGTGCAAAAGCCATTACTCGTGGAGAAATGGCAAAAGCCTTAGCAATTGCCTTTGACCTTGAAGTAAAGGCGGATTATAGCTTTAAAGATGTACCTGACAGCAATGAATACGCAGAATACATTAAAGCACTCTATTCAAACGGTGTAGCCGCAGGATATGAAGACGGTACGTTCAAACCGAATGAATCATTATCTCGCGTACACTACGCATTATTCATGAACAAAGCGATGAATCTTGATCCGAACTTTGAAGCGGTTCCGATTGAAAAAGAAGAAATAGAGGAAACAAATTTAGAACAGTTAATTGAAGAAATTACTCGTGATAATGTACCTCTTCCAAATGGTTATACAGATGCGTATCAGCTAAAAGAAGAACAAATTGCAAAGGCAAAAGAAATACAAATTAAAGAAAAACATACAATTACTCTAAATTTCACAGTTAGTAAGAGTACTCTTGATTTAATGAAAGAACCAATCTATGAGTGGCTTAAAGAAAATGCGGAAGTTCTAAGAATTAGTGTAGAAGAGTTGGTATCAAATATTCATCAGGTTAGAGAAACAGGCGAAGTTTATAATGGTGGACACTATACACTTTATTTTGACTGGACTAAGAGAAGTATTAATACTACTTTAAGAGACACAACATTTCTAAAGTAAATAGGAGGGATAATGATTGTTTAGTAAATTAACCCTTAAACTCTTTTTCCTATCTTTACTATTTACTTGCACTTTCATGGTAATAAACTCTGAAGTTGCTTTTGCAAGAGGTATTACAATTGATGGAATTTTAATGAAAGATTCTGTTGGTAGAGATAATCCGGAAGATGAACCACAATCATATAGTGCTGTGGAAGAACTTATCGATCATAGACCAGAAGAACGAACCGGATGGAGTGGGATTTTATACACATGTAATAATAACCAACCTAACGAGAATGGAGATCCATGGATAGAAACCAAAGCATGGAATACAGCTGACGGTTCATATATATACTACCGTTCGCCAGAAGCTTATAGAGATGAGATTATCCAACGATTCGCGAATACAGGAATCGATGGCGAACAGGTATATGAACAAGCCGTCGCTTCCGGGCAAATGTTTCAATATGATGGAAATGGAATGACTTCAATCTATAATAAAGACACACGCGCTTGGCCTTGTAACAACGGAGATGAAGCTTATTTCTATAATAATAATGATATCTATTTAACCATGGATATTGAATTTGATGATATACCACCGGTAGAAGGTGGTGATGGTAATGGAGAAAATGGACCAGCTTGTGATGTTAGAACATCAGTGGGTAAAGCGGACGATATGGAAAGTGATTCAGATGATATGAAAGCTGATCCGATAGGGGAAATCAATGAAGATGATGGCACCGCCAGTGATATCTTCGATGTGATGAACTACTCGATTCCCACCGACGAGTATTTGGATGTTTGGGGAGAAACCGAACGGTATTTATCGGATTACCAATTCCAACAATACGAGGGTGAAATCGAGTACACCATCGAAGTGGATAAAACGTATAATTTGAGATGGCAAGTATCGTATTCATGTGGTTCTAGTGAAAACCCAAAAACCTGCTGGCGAACAGAATATGATACAGACCATATCACGAATACGTATAAAGATGCGTATGATTATAGTTTTTGGCAGATTGGCCATTTAGTAATGTACAAGTTAACAAATTTAGAGTTTGAAAACTATGCACTACCATCTATGCATGTCACAGTGATTAATGACGAGCATGAGACGGCTGTCGATGCAATCCATTCGGATATTTGGGAAGACCACGTAAAAGTGCAACCATGTTCCGATGTCACACTG
This sequence comes from Paraburkholderia sp. RL17-368-BIF-A, assembly GCF_046054045.1. Classification (NCBI taxonomy): domain Bacteria; kingdom Pseudomonadati; phylum Pseudomonadota; class Betaproteobacteria; order Burkholderiales; family Burkholderiaceae; genus Paraburkholderia; species Paraburkholderia sp. RL17-368-BIF-A. The sequence goes on along the minus strand of NZ_JARESN010000035.1, from coordinate 3,413 downwards.
CCTAGTCAGTCAGTGAATGGTGGGAAAAGTGGAAAACCAAGCCGTTCCGATTACTATGATGAAGATGAATTTGAAGAAGCGGCAAAGTTAGGTAGTCGTATTCCAGATGTAAAAAACGACTATGTGGAATTGGAAACAGACGGTACAGAACTTCATATGGATGATCGACTGGTTAAATCACATGGTCCCGAACCGGAAGAAATACCAAAAGCAGATCGAGTGGAGTTGGATGAAGACGGGTACTATATAGACGCCGAAAAGGTGAATAACTATAGGACATATAGTAGTATCACCGCAAATTATCATCGGATTATTAATATCAATAAATCACCATCAAGAACGAAATCGTTTACGAATGATTCCGATGGACGAGATATTAATACCGTAACCGTCCATACACCGGTTGTGATGTATTCAAGGTCATCTGACGATAAGGAACATGACCAACGAATTAATCCACCGCTGCGTTCCACACCAGCCAATCCTGATATAGATCGACATGCGTATATCCTTGATCGACCGTTTACCGTTTGGTTGCCAACAAATGGACAGCATTTAGATTATCCAGGATATGGGGAACGAGATTACTTGAAGTATTATAAAAATAAACAAGTAAAATTTCCATTTGATGTGTACTCAGAAACAAAAGCGGCTTTCTATCCAGCAAATACATGGATTAACGTACCGCCCGATATGCAACAAGTAACATTTTTCTTACCGGTATGGGTACCAGAAGGAGAATATACGGTAGATTATCGAGCCTTTGCGATCAATTATCCAGGAGCAACGTATCCATATGAGGTAGCAGAAGGTGGAGAACAGCACGAAAAGAACACAACGATACCAAATAGTGAATACAACGTACCGCCTGCAGGAACGCAATCAGCTGCTCATACCGTATATGATTTTATTGAAGTCGATGTGGTGGGAAGATTATATGACTTCCATATTACCGATATCATGGATTACAACTGGAAAAACACATTCCGTAATCAAGATGGGTTAACACCGACAGGAAATTCATATTGGGTAGGATTGAATGGAATTGACGGACAATTCTCTTTAGGATAAGGAAGATAAGGAGCTAGGGTTAGATGCATTTATTCGAATAGCAGTGATAAATATCGTTCTAATAGAGTAGCGCCGGGGTGATTCTTTCTAGAATGTGGTCTATCGAGGTGTGAGTTATACGTGTTTTCTGGCATTGGATGAAATGAAAAATCTTCTACATAATATATCTGCAATTATTTTAAGAAGAATGTTTATTTAATCAAGAACTCATTTAGCTTTTTTCTGGAGAAGGGATGAAGTGTAAGTAAACTTTTTAGTATGTGACGAACTTTTCAATATGTTTTTGATATGAACAGGCAAACCATTTGCGTGACAAGACCACTAGTTCAAATGGTTATGATTATTTATTCTTAACCAATCCCATTTCTGGTATTATCTTTATTTCCATTTCTGACCATTTTATTCCTCGCCAAATCTGCTACAATATGTAAAGTGCGCATTCCCATAGTTAAACGTATAAAAGGAGTTTTAAAAAATGAATTTCAAACAACTAGGTAAACTTTTCGCCTTAAGTTTTGCCACGGTATCGATTCTCGCGGCGTGTGGTAATAATGAAACGGCGACTGAAAATGAGCAGCCAGAAAAAGTACAAGAAACAAAAGATACTACAAAAATCAAAGTAGCCTTTGCGCAAGCGGCAAAGCCAATTACATATGTAGATGAGAATGGAAATCCTGCGGGATATGATGTCGAAGCGATGATGTTAGTGGATGAGGCGTTAGAGGATTACGAATTTGAATTTGTTCCGACAACAGATGAAGACCTATTTATCGGTGTTGAGCAAGGGAAATATCAAGTGGGCGTGAAAAATGCTTTCTACACAGAAGAACGTGAAGAAAACTTCCTATTCCCACAAGAGTTTCTTGGTTTAAGTAGTGCTGGGTTGTTATTACCTGCTGATCAATCCAATATTAAAAACTTAAGTGATTTTGCAACTTCTGAAATGACATTAGCACCGATTGCAGCAAGCAGCGCTCAATATACACTTGTTGCTGACTATAATGAAGCAAACCCATTTAACGAAGTGGAGCTTGAAGCTGGTGAAGAGTTCAATTTAGACGTTGTGCAATGGGTCAACGAAGGTCGTGCGGATGGAGCAATCACTATTGAAGCGTTATATACAGCACAAGTTTCAGATGAAAACGGTCCGTACTATGAGTTTAAAGATGACCTTGTTTACAATGAGTTTGCCGTAATCAAAACTTGGCCTTTATTCAACAAAGAACAAGAACAATTCGCTGCTGCTTATGACGAAGCGATTAAAGAAATCCGTGAATCAGGTGCTCTAAGTGAACTAATGGAAAAACACTATGGCAAAGATTTATTCCCATTATTAGAGCAAGCAAATTAAACAAATCTTTACGAATTAGAGTAGAAGGAGTTTTCTTTCTGCTCTTTTTATTTAGAAACCTTCAGCTCGTTGTAAACCGAAAAGGCTTCGCAGTATATTTAGTTGAAACGAAATAAATTTGTTAGAGAAGTCCATTTGATTTTCCTTAATCATTTTTCGCTTTATAATGGATATATTAGGAATTTGAGGGGGAGAGTGTATGGCGAAAGAAGCTTTGATTATCGTCGATATGAGTAATGATTTTGTAGCGGATGATGGGAGTTTAACAGCGGGAAAACCTGCTCAAGAGATTGTCCCATATATTATTGAAACGGCAAATGAATTTCTGAGCCGTGATCAAGTGGTTGTAATCGCAATGGATGCCCATCAAGAAAATGACCAACACTTTGAACTTTGGCCAGCGCATAATGTGGTAGGTACTTTCGGCCAACAGCTTTATGGTGACCTTATGACTTGGTATCAAGAACATGAAGCAAATTCCAACGTTATGATGCAGCCGAAATCGAATTACAATGCGTTCTTTAATACGAACTTAGCTGAAAAATTGCGTGCACTTGATGTTGAAAAAGTCCATGTTGTGGGTGTTTGCACGGATATTTGCGACTTCTTAACCGTTGCTGGTGCAGATGCAGAAGGATTTAAAACCGCTATCCACAAAAGAGGAACAGCAACCTTCACAGATCTAGGAGAAACATTTGTCAATCATATGAAAACATGCTTTTTTACTGAGATAGTAGAGTAATTATATTAGAGTTGAGTCTATAACTTATGGCTCAACTCTATTTTTCTAATGTAAATAATTCGAAACGTACATGGCGTTTAAAAATACTTCAGTCGTGAAAAATATTAAGTTTCTTTAATAGTAAGTTTTCGGATTTTCTTTTTTCATGCTGTAGATATTTTGCTTGATAAATAATCAACAGTTTCTTGTGTTTCAGTTAGCTCTACACGTAGACCATCATTTTTTTTTTTTCTAGACGGTCAAATCGCT